>JALOPD010000009.1 GCA_025454075.1 Desulfobacterales bacterium
GAATGCGCTTGAACCCGGCCGCTGCCAGCAACCGAAAAATGGAAAGCTTCTCGGCGAGAAGCAGAATTTTCTGCTCGGACTGGAGGCCGTCTCGCAGGGACACATCTTCCAGAGTTACCGAAAGCATTCATCGCCTCCCAAAAGAACATTGATGGTTGAACCGTATCCGACGTTTCGCCGCGATGTCAAGATGCTCCACGCCCAAAACCGACGCCCCGAAACGACGGAGCCGGAAAAAGGCGACAGGTGTGCCCGTCGATTGACATCCGGCAGCCGGCCAACTAAACTCCCGGCAATTCGCTCGTCAGGAGCCGGCATGACTGAATTCTGGAACTGGTGGCAGCACCTGCCGCAGCACATCAGCCCGGTCATTTTTCAGATCGGGTCTTTCAAGCTGCAGTACTACGGGCTGATGTACCTCGTGGCCTTCGCCATCACCTACGGCTTGGTGCTTTACCGCCTGAAACACGAAGACCGCTTTTACGTCTCCCGCCAGCAGGTCAACGACCTCACCACGGTGATCATCCTGGGGTTGATGATCGGGGCGCGGCTGGGATACGTGGTGTTCTACAACCTGCCCTATTTTCTCAAGCATCCGCTTGAAATTTTCCTGCCCTTCGAGTTTTCAAACGGCATCACCTTCACGGGCATTTCCGGCATGTCCTACCATGGCGGGGTCATCGGCATCCTCATCGCGGGCTGGCTCTACACGAGAAAGAACGCCATCAGCCTGCGCGACGTGGCGGACCTATACATTCCGGGCATCCCGCTGGGCTACACCTTCGGCCGGCTCGGCAACTTCATCAACGGAGAACTGTTCGGCCGGGTCACCACGGCCCCCATCGGCATGTATTTCCCCCTCTCGCCGGAAAAGGCCCTGCGCCACCCCTCGCAGCTCTACGAGGCTTTCTTCGAAGGGATTTTTTTATTTGCGGTGATGTGGAGCATCCGCAAGGCGAGGGCGCCCAGGGGCGCCATGCTGGCCTTCTACCTGATCGGCTACGGCCTGGTGAGGTTTTGCATCGAGTTCTACCGGGAACCGGATGCCCACATCGGGTTCGTGGTGGGCTTTTTCTCGATGGGGCAGGTGCTCTGCGCGGGCATGATCGCGGCCGGAGCGGCGCTTTTCTTCTACCTGAAGGGGTTGGAACCCCACCGGTCCTGAGCGCCGTCCACGCCGGCCCGACGTCAATCCGGTTGCGGACCCGCGACTTTCACGACCACCAGGGTGATGTCGTCTTCCTGCAGCTCTTCTCCCCGGAATTCCGCCACGGAGCCCAGGAGGGCGTGCAGAATGCCTTCGGCCTCCCGGCCGCGATGGCGGCGCAGATCCTCTGCGATGCGAGCTTTCCCGAATCTTTCCGAACCGGCACCACGGGTCTCCCAGATCCCGTCGGTCCCTATGAGAAGGATATCGCCGACGCCCAGGCCGGAGCGGCCGCTACTCAGGTACGAGCAGGCGTCGTCCACCCCCAGCGCCATTCCCGGCCCGCCCAGTTCCTGGACCGCATCCGCCGCCGAGCGGTAAAACCAGGCCGGGTCGTGTCCGGCCCGGACCCATTCGAGATGCCGGGCGACGGGGTCCACCTCCAGCAGAAAGAGGGTCACAAAACTGCCGCTGGGCGCCGTGTCCTTGTAGAGCAGCCGATTGACGTCGCACACCGCCTCGGCGATGGAGCCCGGCTGGTCGAGGCGGCCGCGCAGCAGCGCGCGCACGGTGGTCATGAGCAAGGCGGCCGATATCCCGTGGCCGACCACGTCCCCCACGGCCACGCAAAAGCGCGGGCCCCCGGCCGACCCGGGCCTGAGGATGTAGTCGAAGTAATCCCCGCCGGTTTCCTGGCAGTAAAGGCTGCGGCCGGCAATGTCGAGGCCCGGCACCGACGGGGGCGAGGCCGGCAGCAGGTTCTGCTGGACCTCCATGGCCAGGTTCATGGCCTCCTTCAAATTCAGGCGCTCTTGAAGCTGGCTCGTCATCAAATTGAAGCTGCGGATCAGCTCGCCGACCTCATCGCGGCTCTTGGCCGGCAGGGGGCCGCCGAACTCGCCGCGGCTCAGCTTCAGCGCCGCACCGGAGACCTTCCGGATGTCGGATGTCGTGCGCACGGCCACCCACCGGATCAGCGCGATGATGGCCGCGATAAAACAGCCGCCGAAAACCGAGTAGAGCGTCCGGAGCTGAATGACCGGCGCGAGAATCTCGCTGCCGGGCGCGATCATCACCAGCACCCAGGGGGCTTCTTGAAGGTGGTAAAAGCCGCTGACCTCGTTCGGGGGGTGGCCTGGCCCCCTGAGTGTGCCATCGGTAGCCAGGGCCATGGCCTTGAAGGTTTCGCGCTCCAGCGGGTCTTGGGTGTCGGCGAGGCTGCCGTGCCGGCCGGGCACGGTGCACACCAGGACCTCCCCGCGGTCATCCACGAGGAAGGCCTTGCTGCTCTGCCACCAGCCGGATTCCACCACGTGCTTGAATAGGAAATCAAAGTTGGCAACCACCTCGAGCCGGCCGATCGCCTGCCCCCGCTCATCAAGAAGGTCCGAGATCATGCTGACGGTGCCGTGATCCCCGGTTGCGTCGAAGCGCGGGGCGGTGATTTCGCGAATGCCGGTGCCGTGAAACCGGCGCATCTGCCACCCTTTTCCTGCGGCGCGGGCACCTCGCCCCGAGCCATGAACGCCCGGCCCCGATTCAAGGCTTGCAGGGGCGCCCTCCTCAGGCTTGTTCCAGCTGAGCTTAACCTCGACGACACCTTCCTGGCGGGTCAGTCGGTCCAGGGCCCATGCATGAAATGACTCGTCACGCTGGGCGCCGGAGGTGTCATGAAACAGCCGTATCCCCTCTTTGATGCCGACGAGGTGCATGTCCATTTGGTGGGCGGCCCGCTGCAGCTTGAGAATCGCGGCCTCCCGCCACTGGTCGAGCAGCAGGTCGCGCGCATAGAAAAAACCCGCGACCCCCATGACGACCAGAAGCAGGGTCACGGGGATGATCAACAAGATGGTGAAGCGCTGCTGCAGGCTGGAGGGGCTGAAGGTCATCTCGCTTTCATTCCGAGCGGGGACATGCCATGGCTGACCCACTTCATAGCCTGCCAAGAGACCTTTGACAAGGCGAATGACCCGGCCCCGCTTGAGAATATGGCGCCACATTGATATGTAGGCTATACTCTTTACAAATCGAAGTCGAAAAGGTTTACGGATTTATGCCGCTCGAGGGCCGGCACATATGCTTCCGGTATCCGAACGCCGCCGGTGAAATGTTCAGCGATCTGAATTTTCGGCTTTCCGGCCCGGGGTTCCACGCCCTTTTCGGGCCCTCGGGCGTGGGCAAGACCACTCTGGCCAAGATGCTGACCGGCGCGATCAGGGGGTTCGACGGGGAAATTGCGGCAAACGGGGTCCGCCGCGTTCTCTACACGTACAATCTCGAACGCCTGCCGGGCTGGTCGAACGTCCGCGCGCATTTCGAGGAGATTGCCCCTTCCGCCGGCCGCCGGGTGGATGAGCTGATCGAGACCTTCGGCATCGAAGCCAACGTCGCCTCGCGCTTCCATCGGCTTTCGCTGGGCCAGCAAAACCGCGCCAATCTCATCCGTTATCTGCTGCAGGATTTCGACCTGCTCATCATGGATGAAAGCCTTGCCAACGTGGATGAGCTCACGCGCGAGAAAATCATTCTCAAAATCAAGGCCATGTTTCCGGAGCGCGGCTTTCTCTACATCTCCCACAATGTGGCCGAAGTCGCCAAGTTCTGCAGTCAGGTTCTCGTGCTGCGAAGCCAGTCCAAAACCCCCCAGGTGGTTTCGGTGCAGGGCCAGGACCACCGCGAGGACGCTGCGCCCGACCCGAGCCGACTCGAGCGCGCCATGCTGGAGATCGTCCATGCTGCATAGGCGGATTACCCAGTTTTTCATGATCTACTTCCTGGGCGTGGGCCTGCTCCTGGCGTTGAAGTACGGCTTGAGCCTTTCGGATTACGTCATCCCCAGCCCCGGCGAGATCTGGCGGACGAGCCGCACCTACGCGGGCCCCTACCTGCTGGCCGTCCTGAACACGCTGGCGGTGGCCGTCCTTGGCCACATCGTGTCCATCTGCCTGGCGACGGCGGTTGCGATCATCGGCCGGCTGACCGCGTGGGTCGGGTCCTTCATCCGCACGGCGGCGTTCAACATCCAGGCCTACCCCATTGTGGCCGTGGCCCCGATCATTTTCATCCTGCTCGGAGACGGGCTTGCCTCGCGGCTGCTGATTGCCGCCATGATCTGCTATTTTCCGCTGCTGCTGTCGTTCATCGGCGTGTTCTCGGAGCCGGTTCGGGAGATCGAACACTTCTACGAGTCCACCGGCCGCATGACCTGGCGGCTGCAGGTGAAGATCCGGGCTTTCGAAAACGTCCATAAGCTCACCACCGTGGTCGTCGGCAGCGCCACCCTGGCCATGGTCGGGACCATCGTGGCCGAGTTCATCGCCGCCACGGCCGGCATCGGGTACAGCATCCGCGTCGCACTCTACCAGAGCGACCTGGCCAAGATCCTGGTCGCCCTGTTTCTGATCGGCATCGGCACTTCGCTTTACCTGGTAAGCCTCGAGTGGGTCGGCAATGCGCTTCAAGCACGCTTGAAGCGCATTTAGAGTCGTTTCATCATCGGTGCGGTGTAGTAATCCCTCGTGACGTGAAATTGGAACCGGCCCCTCGACGGTGGGATAAAGCAAATCCAATAGACGACGTTTTCTTCGTCAGGTGCCAAAAGGAGACGAGCTGGGTTTGAACATGAAACAGGCTTTGATGCTTTTTCCCATGCTAGTTTTTCTTTCTGCCTGCGGGCAAAAAGAAAAACTAGAAGAGGTGAACTACCGGCTCAAGTGGCTTTACAACGTCAGTACCGTGGGCGACCTTTATGCCGAGGCCCAGGGGTATTTCGCGCGCAACGGGCTGAAGGTGAACGTCAAGCCCGGGGGGCCTGAGCGCGACGCCCTGAAAGAGCTCGAGCTCGGCCACGCCCAGTTCGGGGTGGCCTCGGCCGACCAGGTGCTGCGGGCCGCGGCCAAGGGGGCGCCCATCGTGGTCCTGGCCCAGCTCTTCCAGGTGAATCCCCTTCAGTGGATCTATCGCCCCGGCCAGACGCTTTTCACAACCCCGGAAGACCTGAAAGGCAAGAGCATCGGGGTCACCTTCGGCGGCAACGACGAGGCCATCTTGCGGGCCCTGCTCGCCCGCTACGGCATCAGCGAAGATCAGGTGAGCCTTTTCAGCGTGCGCTACGACTACACGCCGTTTTACGAAGGCAAGGTGGCTTTCTGGCCGCTTTACCTGAACGCCCAGGCCGTCATCATCGGCGAAAAACTCGAGAAGGCCGGGGAGAAATACGCCTTCATGAGCCCGGACGCCCTGGGAGTCCGCTTCGTGGCCAACTCGGTGGTGACCACCCGCGAGATGCTGGAAAAGCGCCCGGAGACCGTCAAACGCTTCCTTGCCGCCTTGCTCCAGGGATGGCAGGATGCCTTGGACCCGAAGAACGAAGTTCAGGCTCTAAAAGTCCTCCTCGCTGCCGATCGCGAAACGCTCGAAGACGCAGTCCGCAGGCAGCTTCCCGTGACCCGGCAGCTGATGGCGACGTCGCCGGCTTCCGAATTCGGCAAGATCGATGCCGCCGCCTGGCAGCAGACGGAAGAGATCATGCGGACCCAGCAGCTGATCCCGGGACCGGTTGACGTCGACGCACTGCTGTGGAGAGGAAAAGTCAAGTAGGTCACCTCGATCCCCGCCCATCCTATCCGTTCGCTCAGGGGCCGCAACATCGCTTGGTTATGGCGCAATCAACTTGATTTTGCTTCCCTCATCCGTATAGTTGCGTCTATAATCCGACAAGCCTTGATCGGCTCTTTTCTGGCTGCCAACCGAACGGGGAAGAAATGCCATGAACGTTCTCAAGAAAACCCTCCGCAGCAAGCCGTTTATCATCTGTGTCGCGGTGCTGGTGTTTTACACCTTGGCCGGATTTTTTCTTGCGCCATGGCTCGTGCGGCACTACGTGCCGAAGATCGTCCAGGAGCAGATCAAGAAACAGGCCGCCATCGGCGAGGTGCGCATCAACCCCTACCTCTTCACCGTTGATGCCAACGATTTCCGCATGGAGGAGCCGGACGGCCAGCCGATCGTAGGCTTCAAGCGGCTCTTCGTCGATTTCGAGCTGAAGAGCCTTTTCAAATGGGCCTGGACGTTCCGCCAGGTGAGCCTGGAGGGCCCCCACGTCAATGCCGTCATCGCCAAGGACGGCGCCCTCAACCTCGCCGGCCTGGCACCGCCCTCCGAAGCGCCGCCGACGCCGCCGGAAAAAGACGACGCCCCGCCCCCTCTGATCGTGGAGGAGCTTTCCATCGACCAGGGCCAGGTCGACTTTACCGACCAGCGCCAGTCCAAGCCCGCCTCCATCACGCTCAAACCCCTGCAGCTGCAAATCAAAAACCTCACGACCCTGCCCGGGCAGGAGGGGCCCAAATCCATCACGGCGACCCTAAACGACGGCGGAACACTGCAGTGGACCGGCGAGATCGGCCTGAACCCGGTGGTGACCCAGGGCAGCTTCGCCATCGAGAATGTCCAAACCGCCACCGCCTGGAAATTCGTGCAGGATGACGTCGCCCTCGAGCCGCCGACCGGGAAGATCAGCATCACGGCCGACTACCATGTGGATCTGGGCGGATCAGAGCCCCAGGCGACGCTCGGCAAACTCGCCGTCGCACTGAAGGGACTCGCACTGAAACTCGAGGGCGCCGAGGCACCCTTTCTCGAACTGCCGGATGCGCGGCTGACCGGCGGCCGACTCGACCTTGCCAAGCAGGAGGTCGAGATCGAGAAGCTGGCGGTCGCAGGAGGACGGGTCAGGATCGCCGTGGATGAGGGCGGGACCTTGAACGTGGAACGTATCGCACGGGACGCCCAAAAACCCGCAGCGGCCCCACCGCCGCGCGCTGCCGTCGGCGCCGCCAAGCCTTGGACGCTGAGCCTGGCCGCCGTCGATCTGAGCGGCTTTGCCGCCGACTACCAGGACCGCAGCCGCACGCCCGGCCTCTCGGCCGGGGTCGGCGAGATCAAGACGGTGCTCAAAGCGCGGGCGGAGGCCGGCGATCAGACCCGGGTCGTCGTGAACGACATCGGCGCGAGCCTGTCGGATTTCCGGGCGGCGCTGTCGGACAAGAGCGAGCCGGGGTTGCAGATCCGGCGCATCGGGCTTGAAGGCGGTGCCTATGACCTGAAGCCCAATGCCTTCAGCGTCGAAAAGGTTTCCGTCGAGGGCGGCGCCGTGGACCTGAAACGGCTGCCCGACGGCGCCGTCAATTTGGTGCAGCTATTCGCCCCGCCGCAGAAGGGCGCCATCGCCAAGGAAAAAGAGGAAGCGGCTGCCGAAGGCCATCCGTTCCAATTCCTGGCCAAGGCCGTCGAATTGTCCGGTTTCCAGGTGAAATTCAGCGATCTTACGGTCAAGCCGGAGGCCCCCATCATCAACATAGACGACCTGGCGGTCTCCCTCGTTAATGTGGACGGCAAGTCCCCCATGACTTTCGATGCGGGCCTCCAGGTGCGCGGGGGCGGCCAGATTAAAGCCGGCGGCACGGTCAACCCGGCCGAGCCGACGGTTGAGACCGATATCGAGGTGTCGAAACTGGAGCTGGCCGCCTTCCAGCCTTACCTCAGCCAGGTGGCTGCCGTCGATCTCCAGTCGGGCACCTTCTCGACTCGCGGAACCCTGCGACACGGCATCAAAGCGGCCGGGGCCCGGACGACCTACCAGGGACGGTTCAGGGTCGGCGACCTGCGGGTCACAGAAGCCGGCCAAAAGCAAACCCTTGTCGGCTGGCGGTCGCTTGCGACCGACCAGATGAAGGTTCAGCTCGAACCGAACCGCCTCGAGATCGGCGACCTCCGAGTCGCGCTGCCGACGGGCAAGTTCATCATCGAAAAGGACCGATCGATCAACCTGGCCAACGTGATCAAATCCGGCGGCGAAGCCAAAAAGGTCGAAACTCCGCCGCCCGGCGGCACGGCAGGGCCTGCCGACTCCTTCCCGTACCGAGTCCATCGGATTCTTGTGAGCGACGGCCGGGTCGATTTCGCCGACCTGAGCCTGCCGACCCCCTTCGGGACCAAGATCCACGAGCTTAAAGGCATCGTAGCCGGCATATCGTCCGTCAGGGGCGCCCGCGCCCAGGTGGAGCTTGACGGCCGGGTGGACGCGTACGGCATTGCCAAGATCAACGGCGAGCTCAACACCGCCGACCCCAAGACCTTTACCGACATCGGCGTTATCTTTCGCAATGTGGAAATGTCCAGCCTCAGCCCCTATTCGGGCAAGTTCGCCGGTCGGAAGATCGATTCCGGCAAGCTGTCCGTGGATCTCAAGTACAAGGTTGCCAAAGGGCAGCTTGCAGGCGACAACCAGATCGTCGTGGAGCGCCTGGCCCTCGGCGAAAAAGTGGAAAGCCCGGAGGCCATGAATCTTCCGCTTGACCTCGCGATCGCGTTGCTCGAAGACTCCAGCGGCGTCATCGACCTCGGACTGCCGGTCAAAGGCGACCTGGACTCTCCCGAGTTCAGCATCGGCGCGGTGGTCTGGAAGGCCTTCGTCAACCTGCTCACTAAAATTGTCACGAGTCCCTTCCGAGCCTTGGGGGCGCTCGTGCCCGGCGGAGGAGAGGAATTGCTCAACTCTGTGGCCTTCGAGCCCGGCCGGCCCGATGTTCCGCCGCCGGAAAAGGAAAAGTTGGCCATACTCGGAGACGCGTTGCAGAAACGACCGCAACTGAAGCTCATCGTGCAGGGCCGCTACAATCCCGAAACCGACCTGCAGGAGTTGCGCACCGCAAGTCTGCGCCGCGCGCTGGCCGTCAGTCTCGGGCGAAAGCTGCGTCGAAGCACTGAACCCGGACCGGTGGATTTCGGCAGCCCGGAAACCGGCAAAGCGCTGGAGGTCATGTTCGCAGAACGCTTCGGCAACGATGCCCTCAAAGCGCTCAAAAATGAACAGAATGCGGCGGAAGACAAAGCCAAAAAGGAGATGGCCGCAAAGGGTGCGGCATCAGCGGCGGAAGGCGAGCCCAGGGACCCGGGTCAGTTCGCAAAGGCCATGTTTGCGCGGCTGGCGGAATCCGAACCGATCGGAGGCCAGGAGCTGGCCCAGCTGGCGGAGGCCCGGTCGCGGGCCATCGTGGCCGAGCTGGTAGATCCCGGCCGGCTTCCGGCGGAACGCATCGAAGTGAAGCCACCGGCCGCCGTGGACAGTCAAGACCCGGTGAGCGCGGCCCTCAGCCTGGAAACGGAAAGGTAGTCCGTATGAGAAAAATCGGCATCGCTATGGTCGCGCTGGCTCTTATTGCGGCAGGCAGCTTCGGGTGGTGGTTCTTCAGCCGCCCCGACCGCGGAACGACCGGCTCCGTCAGCACGAATTTTCGATGGCTGGGTCCCAACGACAAGATCGTGGTCGACGGCTTCGACGACCCCAAGGTCCAAGGAGTCGCCTGCCACATTTCCCGGGCGGAAACCGGCGGTGTGAAAGGTGCGCTTGGGGTTGCCGAAGACACGAGCCACGCCAGCATCTCCTGCAGCCAGGTCGGCCCGATCAAGATCCTCGGCGAACTCAAAGACGGTGAACGCGTCTTCGACGAGCACCGAAGTCTGGTGTTCAAGACGCTGCAGGTCGTGCGCTTTTTCGACCGCGAACGCAAAGTCCTGGTCTATGTGGCCTACAGCGATCGGGTCCTCAGCGGCAGTCCCCAAAACAGCGTCAGCACGGTGCCGGTCATGCGTTGGCCGGCCCCCTGAAGACCGACGGGGTCAGCCGCCGGCCATCTGCTTCCCCAGCGCGTAGGCCGATTTCATGAGAGCCTTGTTTTTTTTGATTTCGCCGGCCTTCCAGGCGCTGCCGTAGACCGCGCCCGCCACCTCGGCCCCGATGAAGTTGAAGGCGTCCTGGAAGGTGCGCAAAGCGTTCACCGCTCCTGAAGTGAAAGGGTCGGCGTCGGCGTAGGCCAGCACGATGCCGAACTTCTTCCCCGCCAGCTCATATCCGTCGTCGCCCCCCAAGGCATACCAGCGGTCCATGAACAGTTTGGTCTGGGCCGAGACCGTGAACCAGTAGATGGGGCTTGCGATCACGATGCCGTCGGCCGCTTTCATCTTCGGGTAGAGCTTCTTCATGTCGTCCTTGATGATGCAGTCCTTCTTGAGCTTCGTGCGGCACGCGTCGCAGGCCGTGCAGGGCCGGATGTCCATGCCCTGTAGAAAAAAAGTGTCCACCTTCGCCCCGGCGTCCTTGGCGCCTTCCTCGACTTGCTTGGCCAGGGTGGCGCTGTTGCCTTTTCTGCGTGGGCTGCCGATGACGACCATGATCTTGCGCGGCATACGTTTCCTCCTTTCAGCCTGCGGATGAAAAACCTCATTTAGAACACCGGAATTTCACTCATATTCATCCTTTAACGCAGTAAACGACAAAGGGCAACGGCCATGACGCGCCGGAGGGCCATCCGACAAAAGGCACTAAAGTCGGTCGCTTGTTGTGCCGATACAAATCAAGATGCGCTTTATCCCGCCGAGGGGGATTCGGCCGCCGCAACGCAAGTATGCCAATTTTTTGTTTCTGATGGTTGCACATGAACTGGAAGAAATGGCCCGGCGCCGCGCGAAGATTTTTCGATGGCCTTTTCTGCTCCTGCCACCAAGATTCGGCGCAGGATGGCCTGGTCTACTGGCGTGAGCGGATTCTGCATTCGGCCCTCGCGGCGGGCACCGGTTTGTCCTTGGTCGCCTTTGGCCCGGCGCTTTACATGGCGTTCAGCGAAGGGCTATGGCTGCTGGCCATCGTCGATGTTTTCGCTTGTATCGGCTGCGCCGGCCTGCTGGTCATGCGCCGGATCGGACTGGAACGGAGAGCCGCGGCGATATTGCTGATCACCTTCCTGGTCGGAGTGTTCGTTATCGGCCAAGCGGGTTTTCTGAGCGGCGGACCGGCTTGGCTGTTCGCTTTTGCGGTTTTGTCCGGTGTCTTGCTGGGACTGCGGGCGGCATTGATAGCTTCGGCTTTGAACGCCCTGGCCCTGGCGGTCCTTGCCGGCCTGTCCGCGGCAGGAATTTTGGCAGAGGCGCAAGGGGCGATGACGTTTACCCGCGCGGTCGCCGCCGGTGCCAACTTTTTCTTTCTGAATGTGGTCTCGGCCGTGTTTGTCGCCGTGCTCGTCAATGGGCTGCAGGCCCTGAACAAGAAAACCGAAGCCGCCACGAACGCCTATAGAGACGAACGGGCGGACCTGCTGCGGACACGGGAAAAACTGAAACAAGAAATCCTCGTCCGCCTGAACTCGGAGCGAGCCTTGCGCCAGAGCGAGCAGAAATACCGGCTGCTGGCGGAAAACATCCAGGATGTGATCTGGATGATGGACATGAAGTTCGCCTTTACTTTCGTCAGCACGTCCGTCGAACGGCTGCAGGGGTGGACGCATCAGGAGTACATGAAGCTGAGGCTTGAGGAGTCGTTGACCCCGGCCTCGCTGAAAAAAGTGTTCGAAGAGTTCAAGCATCAATACGAACTGGGTTTTGAGTCCGGATCGTTTGCCCGTTCGTCGACCCTGGAGCTCGAGCTGCTCCGCAGGGACGGCTCCTCCGTCTGGACGGAGGTGACCGCTTCCTTTCTGCTGAGCGACGACGGCAAGCCCATCGGTGTTCTGGGAGTGACCCGCGACATCACCGAACGACGCAAGGCGGAGAGAGAAAAACGGGAGCTCCTGGAGAGCCTGGCCCGCTCCAAGAAAATGGAGGCCCTGGGGACGCTGGCCGGCGGGGTTGCCCATGATCTCAACAATGTGCTTTCGGGAATTGTCAGCTATCCGGACCTGCTGCTGATGGACCTTCCCCGGGCAAGCCCTCTGCGGAGGCCGATCGAGGTCATCCAGGAATCCGGCAAGAAGGCTGCCGCCATCGTCCAGGACCTGCTTACTTTGGCCCGCAGGGGGGTGTCGGCCCTGGAGGTGGTAAACCTCAACGACCTCGTCGGCGAATACCTCATCAGCCCGGAATATCAGCGCCTGAGAGCGCTGCACCCTCGCATCGAGGTCGAAACCCGGCTGGAGCCCGAATTGCTGAACATCATGGGGTCTCCGGTTCACCTGTCGAAAACCCTCATGAACCTGGTGTCCAACGCCGCCGAGGCGATGACCAACGGCGGGAAAATTGTCATTGCCACCGAGAATCGTCACCTGGACAGATCCTTGAAGGGCAAGGAGGTGCGGGAAGGCGATTATGCGGTCCTGCAGGTTTCGGACACCGGCGTCGGCATCCCCCCCGAGGACCTCCATCGAATTTTCGAGCCCTTCTTCACCAAGAAAAAAATGGGCCGCAGCGGAACCGGCTTGGGCATGGCGGTCGTGTGGGGAACGGTGCAGGACCATCACGGGTACGTCGACGTTCAGAGCGCCGAAGGCCGGGGCACGGACGTCACGGCCTTCCTGCCGGCGACACGCAAGGAATTGCAGAAGCCGGCTCCGGGGAATTCGCTGGAATCTTTCAGGGGCGCGGGTGAAACCGTGCTGGTGGTCGACGACATGAGGGAGCAGCGGGAGATCGCGGCGAAGATCATCGAGCAGCTCGGCTACGTTGCCAAAACCGTGGAAAGCGGCGAGCAGGCGGTCGAGCTGCTGGAAGGTGAACGGGTGGATCTGCTCATCCTGGACATGATCATGGACCCCGGCATCGACGGCCTTGAAACCTTCCACCGGGTGAAGAAATTGCACCCCCACCAGAAGGCCATCATCACCAGCGGGTATTCGGAAACCAACCGGGTCCAAATCGCCCAGCGCCTGGGAGCAGGCAGTTATCTAAAGAAGCCATACACCGTTCACAACCTGGCCGTCGCCATCAAGTCCGAGCTGAACCGCAATTGAAGCTTTTTCTGTAGGAGCGGGTCCTTGCCGCGACGGACTCCTGGCCGGAAGCCGCTTCTGCAAATCCAACAAAAAATCGACTTCATTCAAGATCGCCGGGATTTTCCCTGAAGGCAGGCAAATTTAGGGCAACTCCGCGCGCTCGTCGTGGAATTCGGCGGCGGCGAAGAAGCGCTCGTAGTTTTTGCGGCTGAACCAGCTCAGGTAGTCGTCGGCCGGTCGGGTGCGCTCTTCGAGGGCACCCCAGACATCGCGGGGCATGTCCCAGTCCCCGACCTCGAGGTTGGCCTTGAGCTGATCCAGATCCCGCACGCCGAGAATGACCGAGCTGACGAACTTCCGGCCGAGCGACCAGGCGACGGCGAGTTTGGCCATGGGGATCCCCGATTCCCGGGCCACCTGCTCGACGATCGCGGCGGTTTTGAAACCCTGCTCGTTCCAGAAGCGCGGCCCGTCCACCTGGGTGCGGAAGGAATGGCGGGTACCCTTCGCCGGCTCCGTCATGCCCTTGTATTTTCCGGTGAGCAAACCGCCGCCCAGCGGGCTGTAGGCCGTGAGCCCGACGCCGTGGTCGACGGCCGCCGGGATCAGCTCTTTTTCCAGTTCGCGGTGGATCAGGCTGTAGATGTACTGCCCGGCCGTGAGCCGCTCAAGGCCCATCCGGGCGGCGATCCCCATGGCCTTGGCGATCTGCCAGCCGAAGATATTGCTGCACCCCAGGTAGCGCACCTTGCCCTGCCGGACCAGGTCGTCCAGGGCGCGCAGGCTTTCCTCGTAGGGGGTGACGGGGTCGGGGCCGTGAATGTAGTAGAGGTCGATGTAGTCGGTCCTGAGGCGCTTCAGGCTGGCCTCGCAGGAGGCCATGACATGCTTGCGGGACATCCCGTGCTGGTTGGGTTTCTGACCCATGGGGAAGTAGCATTTGGAGGCGATGACAAGGTCGTCGCGCTCCACCTGGGGCAAAAAGTAGCCGACGATCTCCTCCGAACGGCCGCCGGCGTAGACATCCGCGCAGTCGATGAAGTTGCCCCCGGCATCGATGAAGGCCTTGAGGATGTCGTGGGACTCCTTTTCCCCGCAGCCCCAGTTGTCGGTGCCGAAGGTCATGGTCCCTAGCGAAAGCCGCGAAACCAGCAGGCCCGATGAGCCCAAAAATCTATATTTCATGCGATCTCCCTCTTCTCGTTTCGAGTCAAAGCAACCTGGTGCACAATAGCCGATTGTCGCTTGAGTTTCATCTAAAAAACTCAGGCTTGACGCCTGTCACGTGACGCGTTACAATAGGGATGTGATCAAAGCATTTGCCGATAAAGAAACCCAGGCTCTTTTCATCACCGGCAAATCGAAACGCCTGCCGCCGGATGTGATACGAAGGGCGATTCGCAGGTTGGAATATATCCATTACGCGACAAACCTAAACGATCTTAGAGTGCCTCCCAGCAACCGGTTGCATGCACTGACGGCAGATAGAAAAAACCAGCATTCGATATCCATCAACGACCAGTGGCGGATTTGTTTTCGATTCTTCGATGGCGATGCCTACGACGTTGAAATTACGGATTATCATTGAGGACTTGAGCTATGCCTACTCAAAGGGCGATGAAAAGAGAAATTCAGCCGACACACCCGGGCGAGATTCTCAGAGAGGATTTTATGCCCGATTTCAATCTAAGTGCGACAACCTTGGCTACGGCCCTCGGTGTATCTCGGCAGACCGTAAATGAACTGTTGCGGGAGCAGCGCGCACTCACTCCTCTCATGGCATTGAGACTGTCTCGCCTTTTCGGGAATTCTCCCGAGTTCTGGCTGAATGCACAACATGCCTGGGACTTGTGGGACTCCGAACGGCGTTTCGGTGAGGAGCTTTCTAAAATTCACCCGGTTAAAGCTGCCTGATTTACATTTTATTTCGGCTTCCCCAAGCCCCTCCAATAGCAATCCGCAGCAATGTGGTTATATTCGAACGGCGTGTCGGATTATAATGTGGAGGAACACCATGAAGACCCGATGGATGCTTTTCATAATGGCGCTGCTGGGAGTGTTCGGTTCAACTCGCTTGGGCGATGCCCAGGATTCGAGCGCCTCGCAGACCGGCTTGCCGGCGACACAGAAGGGCTTGCCGTCCATCGACGCGGCGGTCCCGGCCAAAACCGAAACCGCCACTTTCGCCATGGGCTGATTCTGGGGGCCGGACTCCAGGTTCGGAGTCCTTGACGGCGTGATCAGAACCCGGGTGGGATATGCGGGCGGTGCAAAGGAAAACCCGACCTACCACAACCTGGGCGACCACACCGAAACGCTGCAGGTCGACTACGACCCGTCGAAAATCTCCTACGAGAAGCTGCTCGAGCTGTTCTGGGAGGAGCACGACCCCACCGGCCGCTCCTGGTCGCGGCAGTATAAGGCGGTCGTCTTCTACCACGATGAAGAACAGAAACGATCGGCGCTTGCCAGCCGCGACCGCCTGGCCGCGAAACTGGGGAAAACCATCCACACCGAAGTGCTGCCTTTCACCCACTTCTACGCGGCCGAGGACTACCACCAGAAGTACTACCTGCGGGGGCATCGGCAGATTCTCAAACAGTTCCAACAGCATTATCCCCAGGCACTCGACCTGATGAACTCGACCGCCGCGGCCCGGATCAACGGTTATCTCGGAGGCTACGGCACGCCTGCCTCTTTCGAGGCCGACATCGACCGGCTGGGCCTGTCTGCGGCAGCGTTGGGAGAGCTCCGGGAGCGGGTTGGCAACAAGGAATAGCGCGGCTCCGGCGAAAGCGCCGCGGCAGGGGAATCTTTGCCTGCCGCGGCGCCCCGATCGCCTGAATCCTTCGAAGCGGCAGTTTCCGAAATTGGGTCAGGCCAGGAGTTTCGAGGCCTCGGCCATGAGCTCGGCGATGGCAAGCCCCTGCGGACAAGCCTTTTCCGCTTGGGAGTAGTCTATCTCAGTCATGCGGGAGCGCGCTGCTTCCGGCAGCCCGGCAAAGACATCCCGGGCGAGCTCGCGGTCGCCGTAGTCCATGTAGTACATCAGGCAGCGCATCACGTCGTTCACCGGCACCCTGCCGCCCACGGCCGCCTGGCAGATGCGGCCGCAGCCGGCGCAGTAGCCGGAGCGGGTTTCAAAGGCGAAGCGGTCCAGGGCCTCGAAGTCGCTCTTGGCAAGCGACTTCAGGTCGCGGGCGGCGGCCACGTTGGCCGAAAGATAGGCCAGGTTGGGCATCTGGGAGCAGACGCTGGCAATGTTCGGGTTCTCCCATACGGCCTTGAGCTTGGCCTGCTTGTCGGTGAAGCCCTTGTCGAGGAATTTCTGGAGCAGCTTGAACCCGGCCTCGGCATCCGGTTGGACCTGCCCGCCCGCCTGGGTCTTGAATGACGTCAGGCCGATCCCCGCCTGCGCGCAGGCGTCTACGGCCGCTTTCATTTTAGGGGTGTTCATCAGCCGGAAGTTGTAGGTGAACATGACCGTGTCGACCCAGCCGGACTTCGCCGCGGCGAGCAGGCAATCCTCCATGTTGGTGTGCGTGCTGAACCCGAAAAACTTTATTTTCCCGGCCGTCTTCATCTGTTCCGCCCAGTCGCGGACCCCCGCGATCTGGTTGAAGTCGCTGATGCCGTGCGTGAAAAACGCGTCCACGTAATCCGTTTGCAGCCGCTTCAGCCCCTTGTCCAGGGCCTCGCTCAGCTTGTCGGGCGGGGACGGGCGGAACTTGGTCACCAGGAAGATCTCTTTCCGGGTGGCCGGGTAGCGGGTGAAAAAGCGGCCGAACCCCTCTTCGCTCAGCCCGTTGCCGTAGGCCTCAGCGGTGTCCCAGTAGGTCACGCCCCAGTTGAGCGCCTGCCGCAGCAGCAGCTGGTTGTTGACCGTGTCGAACATGCCGCCCAGGCACAGGATCGACACCTCGGCCCCGGTCTTGCCCAACTTACGCCTGGGTATGGCCGCCGCTTGGCCGCCCGCCGGCGCTTGCGCGCCGACAGCCCCCGGGAGGCCCACGGCCGTGGCCGCCACCCCGCTGATTCCGATGGTTCTGATAAAGCCGCGACGCGTTACACCCTGCTGTTTTTTCGTATGATCCGTCATCGTTACCTCCAACGATATAAAGGCCGCGATCTTCCTGCCATCCGGTCGGCAGCGGGGGTGGGCCCGTTTCGGCTCACTTGGAGAGCGCCTGGTTTTTTTTGAGATCGTAGATCGGCTGGAACTTCAATTCGCCGGCGAGAACCTCCTCCGGCCGCTTCAGCAGCAGGTCGCCGTTGAGGGCTACAAAACGCAACTCGGCCACCACCGTAACCCCGTTCTGAGCGGCCTGGTCCAAGCTGGTCTTGGCATCTTTGTAGTGAGGGTCGGCCTTGGTTCTATGGAACGGTCGGCGCCATTCCATCCACTGGTCGGGATTGAAGGATCGGTCGACGAAGATGTAGTAGATGACCTTGCCGGCGCAGTCCGCCTCCAGGTAAATGGAATACTCGACCGGCCCGGACTGCTGGCCTCGGGCTTCGATGCGCCTGCGCTCGGCCTCTTCGATGAGCCAGGTGGCCGGGCAGGAGAGCGATTTGGCGAAATCCTTGACCTTGCCGAAGATGAAGTTCGGATCGGTTTCGTCCGCCAGGAAATTGCCGGACAGGAATGCCTCCGGCGGCGCGAATTCGGACAACCCGTTTTGCCCGCGCAGCTTCATGGCCTGCTCGCCGGTCGCGGCGGCCGTACCGCAGAACACCAGCAGAAATGAAACACTCCAGACAATCGAGCCCAACCGACGCATGCTTCCTCCTTTACGAACCCGTTTTAGGTTGGAGGACCCCCGGAGAATCCGCTAGGATGACTTCGTGAAAGAGAGCGGGGCTTATCTTGACGATAACGGTTATCAGGTAGAAAGTGGATTATCAAGTCTTATGGTATGAAATAGCTGCGCCTGCCTCGATAGCCCATTCACAAGTCAAGCGTGCTGTACTATACCTCATCCAAATAACCCGATGAAGGATACTACTCCCTGCGATGACGACATTTTCTTCCGCCCAAAAAGAAATCCCGCCCGGCATGATCGACCTTGGCATCGGCCAGCCTTCCCCCTGGCTGCTGCCGGCCGCCGCCATGCAGAAAGCTTCGGCCCATTGCGCGGCAGATCCCGGGTGTGTGCTGCTGGCCTACGGCTCCGAGCAGGGAGACGGCCATTTCCGCCTGGCCCTGTCAGGGTTTCTTGAAGGAATTTACGGCATTCCGGTCGACCCGGCCCATCTGCTCGTCACCAACGGAGCCTCCCAGGCCATCGATCTGATCTGCACCCTGTTCAGCAAGGCGGGCGACACCATCTTCGTCGAGGAGCCGACCTATTTCCTGGCCCGCAAGATATTCGCCGACCACCAGTTGAAACCGGTGGCCTTGCCGATGGACGCGGACGGGTTGATGGTGGACGCACTGGAGGAGGAGCTCAGACGCACCCGGCCGGCGTTCCTGTACACGATCCCGACCTACCACAACCCGACCAGCAGCTGCCTTTCCGCTGCGCGGCGGGAAACGCTGGTGGAGCTGAGCCGGCGCTACGACTTCACAGTGGTGGCCGACGAAGTCTACCACCCGCTCTCCTACACCGCCGCCCCGCCGCCCCCGCTGGCGACCTTCTGCGTCTCGGCCAAGGTGATCTCCCTTGGGTCGTTCTCCAAGATCCTGGCACCCGGCCTGCGCCTGGGCTGGCTTCAGGCCGCGCCCGCGGCGATCGAGCGCATCGTCCAATGCGGCCTTCTCGACAGCGGCGGCGGGCTCAACCCGTTCACTTCCGGGGTCGTGCGCAGCGCCATGGCGCTGGGGCTGATGGATGAGAACCTCGCCCTTCTGAAAAAGACCTATTCCCGCCGCATGCAGGCCATGTGCGCCGCGCTGCGCAGCCGGCTGCCGGCCGCGGTTCAATTCACGGAACCTGCCGGCGGGTTTTTCATTTGGCTGTCTCTGCCTGAAGGCAGAGACACGCTCGAAATCCTTCGCAAAGCACAAAAGCGGAACATGGAGTTCATGCCGGGCCCGAAATTCAGCAACAGACAGGGGTTGAAGAACTGCCTGCGTCTGAGCTTCGCCTACTACGACACGCCGGATCTTTTAAAAGGGATCGAACGGCTTGCCGATGTTATCTGCCAAGGATAATTCGCCTCACCCGGCGGCGGTACGAACGGGAAAGAGGGCCATTTTTTTTCGAACCCTCCTTGCGGCAGCCCTGCTTCTGCATATAAGCATTCCTGCAACCGCTGGAGAACCGGTCATTTCATCGATTCCTGCAGGCGAATGTCAACTGAGTCTTGAAGCGTCCGATAACTGGCCGGCCCTGCGGCTGCGTGCCGGCCATCCGGGACATCGTCCTTGCTTCATCGACAAGGCATCTGTGACCCGGGTCCTGTCGGAGGCCTTCGCGAAACCACCCCCCGAATTGGCTTCCCGGGTATTCACCTCGCTTGCGTTCGGCCGGCTCATCGACTACCCCTGGCTCGTCCAATTCCTGGCTTTGCGCGCCGCGAGCGACCCGGGATGGGATGCCGTCGCGGGAAAACCTCTCAAAGCCCACATCAACCGCTACGTGGCGGACGTTCTTTCGTACCCGGAAATCGTGCGGGATATCGAGGCGCCGTTGCGCGAGCAGCGCTATCGCATCACGGGTGTGTCGGTGGAAAAAGTCCTGGTCGGCGGCTTCGAGAACGTGCCGCAGTTGGAGGGGCCCCGGCCAAAGGGCAAGATCCCCTTCGATGCCCAGGTGTGGTTCCGGTTGGAACGCTTTTAAAAGGAGGCGCTGCCTGCTGACGTTGATTGCCGGGACAACTCGTCGAGGGCGTTTCCAGTGACGCGGAAGATCCTCCAGTCGTCGAGCATGCGGCCGCCAAGATTCTTGTAAAAGGCTATGGCCGTTTCGTTCCAGTCCAGAACCGCCCACTCCAGGCGGCCGCAGCCGCGCTCCTTCGCCAGCCGGGCCACGCAGGACAGCAGGGCCCGGCCGATGCCTTTGCCGCGCCAGGCCGGTTCGATGTACAAATCTTCGATGTATACCCCGGGCAATCCCAGGAAGGTTGAAAAGTTGTGGAAAAAGAGGGCGAACCCCACAGCGCCGCCGTCAACTTCGGCGATGACGACCTCCGCGACTTTGCGCGCTCTGAAAAGTGAGCGGCGCAGCGTTTCCGCGTCGGCCGTCACTTCATGGGACAGCCGCTCGTAGTCCGCTAAACCTCGGATCAGGCCCAGAATGATCTCGACGTCTGTTTCTTCGGCGAAGCGCAGGTTCAGATTCGTTGCCTTTGGTGCAGTCCGCTCGCTCATGAGTTGACCCTTTCCCAGCCGCAATGGAGGTCTGATATACGCCGGCCTTCATACGACTCATCCGCCTCCCAAATCAAGCACCCCCGAAATGGCGCTGCAGGGGATGACCGCTGTGACCGCTTGCATGGCGGGTTTAATGGTGTTTTTCAAACGATTTGTTGTATACTTATGAAATTGTTGCAGGATGCCCTGACCAATCGACCGCCTCACGTCAGACATCCGCGGGGACTTTCCGTCACGAAGGGAATAAAATGACAACTGAATCCGTTCTCCTGGTGGACGACAACCCTACCAACTTGCAGATGCTCTTTCAGCTGCTCGAAAAGAGCGTCGGCTGCAAGCTGCTGGTCGCCAAGAACGGCGAGACGGCGCTCACCATCGCCCGGAAAACCCAGCCGGACCTGATTCTTCTGGACATCATGATGCCGGGGATCGACGGCTTCGAGGTGTGCCGCCGGCTGAAAGCCGACCCGGCCACCGCGCCGATCCCGGTCATCTTTCTGTCGGCCCTGGACGAGACCGCCGACAAAGTGAAAGGGCTGCAGCTGGGCGCGGTGGACTATGTCTCCAAGCCCTTTCAGGCCGAAGAGGTCACCGCGCGCGTCAACACCCACCTCACCATCCACCGGCTGAGCCGCGAAGTCCAGGAACAGCGCGACCAGCTGGAGCACGAGCTTACGGTCGTCTCCGAGCTTCAGCGCCGGCTGTTGCCCGAGCGGCTGCCCGCCATCGCCGGCCTGAGGCTGGCGGAGCACTACGAGACCAGCCGCTATGCCGGCGGGGATTACTACGATGCCGTCGAACTGCCGGACGGCCGTTGCGGACTGCTGGTGGCCGATTCCGAGGGCCACAGCGCACCCGCGACGGTGATGATGGCCATGACCTGCGCGCTTTTCCGATCCTGCCCGGAGCTGCACGACCGGCCGGACAAAGTCCTGGACTTCATCAACACCAACCTGTGCAAGGTGAACAAGGAGAGCTTCGTGACGGCCATCTACGCCGTGTACGACAGCAAGCATCGATCCCTTCGAGTCGCCCGGGCCGGCCACCCCCTGCCGATCCTCTTCAGGCCGGCGGAAGGCAACGCACGCGAGGTACCTTGCGACGGGGTGTTCATGATGGGGTTCGACCCCTACGATCAGATACCCGTGACCGACATCCGCCTGGAACCGGGCGACCGCCTGCTGCTTTACACGGACGGGGTGTCCGAGCGGTTCAGCAGAGACGAGCAGCCCTACGGCGAGGAAAGACTCCGCCGGCAGATGGGAAAGTCCGGCGCCGACGGGCCTGCGGCTGTTATTGCCGGCATCATGCAGGATTTGGAAGCTTTTGCCGGTGGACGCCCGGCGGACGACGACCAGACCCTGGTGATGGCGTTCATCGAATAGAAGCTGTTTCAAGGGGATTAGAACATGCAGCCAACCGGATCCGCGCCGCACCGAGGAAACCATCCAACGCTGGCAACGTCTGCCTGCTTGGGCACCGCCGCTTTCCTGATAGTATTCTTTCTGGCCAACTTCACCGGGGCCGTTCACGCGCAGCTCGCAC
Organism: Desulfobacterales bacterium; assembly: GCA_025454075.1. The sequence continues at coordinate 21,770 of JALOPD010000009.1, forward strand.
CGGCCGCCGAGACCGGGAGTGCCGCGGCCATCCGCCTCACGGCCGATGAGCGCGAGTGGATCGCCGGCCACCGGGACATCCGCCTGGCCGTGGACCCGGCTCAACCGCCCTATCAGTACCTGGACAGCCTGCAGGTGTTCTCGGGGATCGCCTCGGACTATGTTCGCCGAATCAACGAGGCACTGGGGATCGACATGAAGGTCGTTCCGGGCCTCAGCCGGGAGCAGGCCATCCAGGAGTTTGTCGGCGGCCATCTGGACGTCATCCCCAGTCTCGCGGTCGTGGAAAAGTGGGAGCAGCGCCTCCTTTACTCGATTCCCTACCTGACGTCCGCCATCGTGATCGTGACCCGCACGGATTCCCCCTTCGTGACCGGCGTCCGCGACCTAGCTCCGGAGCGGACGATCGTGCTCAAGGGCTACGCCGTCCAGGAGTTCCTGGAAATGGATTACCCCGAACGCAACTGGGCCCACGCTCAAAGCACCGAGGAGGCGCTCGAGCAGGTGTCGCGCAAGAAAAGGGATGCGTTCGTGGGCGAACTCGCGGCCATTACCTATGCGACTCAAAAGCTCGGGCTGACAAACCTCAAGGTGGCCGCCACCACCCCCTACAAATTGCAGATGGCCTTCGGTGTGCGCAAGGACTGGCCGGAGCTGGTCCCCCTGTTGAACCGCGTCCTGCGGGAGATCCCGGAAGCCGAAAAAAACGCGATCCTCAACCGCTGGGTGAACGTCCGCTTTGAACGCGGCGTTGACTGGAAGCTGGTGGGCGGCATCGTCGGGTCGGTCCTCCTGGTCGTTGCCGCCATCCTGGCGGTCATCTTCAACTGGAACCGGAAGCTCGCGCGGGAGGCAAGCCTGAGACGCGAGGCCGAGGAGCGCACCCGGCTGACACTGGACTCGGCCGGAGACGGCATCCTCGGGGTCGACAGCGAGGGACGGGCGACCTTTGTCAACAACGCCGCCGAGCGCATGCTGGGTTTCGGCGAAGGCGAGCTCATCGGAAAGCCCATCCACGACCTCATCCACCACAGCCGCGCCGACGGCAGCCCCTATCCTGCCTCGGAGTGCCCCATGCGGGCGGCCTTCACCGGCGGCGAGGTCCACCGCGTGGACGAAGAGATGCTCTGGCGCAAGGACGGCTCGGGGTTCCAGGCCGAGTACACCGCCAACCCCATCCGCAAGGACGGCCGGGTCATCGGGGCGGTGATTGCTTTTGAGGACATCACCGAACGCAAGCGGGCCGAGGAGAGAGTCCGGAACTCCGAGCAGCGCCTGGCGCAGATCATCGACTTTCTGCCGGACCCGACCTGGGTGGTCGACAAGGACGGCGTGGTGGTCACCTGGAACCGGGCCATGGAGGTGCTCACCGGCATCGCGGCGAAGGAGATGGTCGGCAAGGGCAATTACGAATATGCCTTGGCCTTCTATGACGAGAAACGGCCCGTGTTGATCGACCTGGTCCGGATGTGGAACCCGGAGTTCGCAGACCAATACCTGTCGATCAAGCAGGACGGCGGCATCCTGCGCTCCGAGTCCTATCACCCGCACCTGGGAGACGGGGGGATTTATCTCAGCGGCACGGCGGGCTTGCTTTGCGACGTTTTCGGCAACCCGGCCGGCGCCATCGAGGCCCTGCGCGACATCACGGACCGCAAGCAGATGGAAGAGAAGCTGCGCCAGGCCCAGGAAGCCGCCGAGGCCGCCAGCAAGGCCAAAGGGGATTTCCTGGCCAACATGAGCCACGAGATCCGCACCCCCATGAATGCCATCCTGGGAATGGCTCATCTGGCGCTGAAGACGGAGCTGACGCCCAAGCAGCGGGACTACCTCGACAAAATCCGGGCGGCGGGAAACTCGCTGCTGGGGATCATCAACGATATCCTGGATTTCTCCAAGATCGAAGCGGGAAAGCTCGAGATGGAGGCGGTGGCCTTCAACCTGGACGAGGTGCTGGAGAACCTGGCCAGCCTGATCACGGTCAAGGCCCACGAGAAGGAAGGGCTCGAAGTGCTGTTCAGCACCGGCCCGGGGGTGCCGCGGGCCCTGGTGGGGGACCCCCTGCGGGTCGGTCAGGTGCTCATCAACTTGGCCAACAATGCCGTCAAGTTCACCGAGCGCGGTGAAATCGTAGTTTCCTCGGAGCTGGTCCAAGCGGGGGAGAAAACGGTGGAGATCAAGTTTGCGGTGCGGGACACCGGCATCGGCCTGACGGAGGAGCAGAGGGGGCGGCTGTTCGAGTCCTTCTCCCAGGCCGATACCTCCACCACCCGCAAGTTCGGCGGCACGGGGCTGGGGCTTGCGATCAGCAAGCGGCTGGTGGAGATGATGGGCGGCCGGATCTGGGTGGAAAGCGTGCCCGGTCAAGGCAGCACATTCTGCTTCACCGCCGTTTTCGGCGTCGGCCGCGAGGAGAGCCGCACCCGGCACATTCCGCCGCCGGACTTGAGGGGCCTGAGAACGCTGGTGGTGGATGACAACTCGACGTCGCGTGAGATCCTGCAGGGGACGCTGGAGTCGTTCTCTTTCGAGGTGACGCTGGCGGCTTCGGGCGAGGAGGGTTTGGCGGAGTTCGAAAAAACATTGTCCGGCCAAGGGTACGACCTGGTGATGATGGACTGGAAGATGCCGGGCATCGACGGCATCGAAACGGCGCGGCGCATCAAGAACCTTCAAGGCCTGAGGCGGGTGCCGCGCATCATCCTGGTGACCGCCTACGGCCGCGAGGAGATCATGCGCCAGGCGGAAAGGATGGGGCTGGACGGGTTTTTGATCAAGCCGGTGAGCCCCTCGGTGATGTTCGACACCATCATGCAGGCCTTCGGCCGCGACGCCCCGCGGGAGCTGCGGACGGGCACCGAAAAGGAGCTGGAAGCGGCGGCACATGAAAAACTTGCCGGTGCAAACGTGCTGCTGGTGGAAGACAACGAGATCAACCAGCAGGTGGCCATGGAGATCCTTTCCGGGGCAGGGCTGAAGGTGACCGTGGCCAACAACGGTCAGGAGGCGCTCGACCTCGTCCGGGCGAACGCCTACGATGCGGTCCTGATGGACGTGCAGATGCCGGTGATGGACGGGTACACGGCCACCGGGAAGATCAGGGAGCTGGAAGCCAAGCAGCCGCCGCCAAACGGTCGCCTCCCCATCATCGCCATGACCGCGCACGCGATGGCGGGGGATCAAGAGAAAAGCCTCGCCGCCGGAATGAACGACCACATCACCAAGCCCATCGATCCGGCGCAGCTTTTCGGCACCCTGTCGAAATGGGTGCGGCCCGTGGAGAGGGTGCCACGGCCGGTCGAGGCTGCGTCGGCCCCCGAAGGCACGCAGGGTAAAGAGCCCGCGCCTCCTGGGAAAACGCTGCCGGACGCAATGCCAGGATTCGATCTGGCCGAGGGGCTGCAGCGGCTCATGGGCAACCGGGTGCTGTATCGCAAGCTGCTGGTGAACTTCGCGACGCAATATGCCAAAGCCGGCGCGGACATCCATAAAGCGCTCGATGCCGGCGACTTCGACCGGGTCCATGGTCTGGTGCACGCCATCAAAGGAGTGGCCGGCAACCTGGCGGCCAAGGACCTTCAGCAGCAGTCGGCGGCGCTGGAGAAGCTCGTCAAGCACGCCGACGCCGCCGGCCCGCCGCCGGCAGATCAGTTGAACCCGGCTTTCGAGGCCTTCCAGGGATCGCTGGACCGGGCGCTGGGTGCGCTGGCATTCTTGATGCCGGCTGCTGCCGAGCCGGCGTCTCCATTGGAGGCGGCTGCCGGGCCCCTTCCTGCGGCGCTGGCAAAAGAGGCGGCCACTCGCCTGAAGGAGGCGGCTGAACTGGGGGACGTGTCCGGGCTTGCGGCCATCTGCAGCGAGTTCGCCGCCACATCCGAGGCATTCGCTCCGTACGCGGCGAAGGTGGCCCGGCTGGCCGACGACTTCGATTTCGACGGGGTGCTGAAGCTGGCGGAGGAAATGGAAAAACAAGGAGCTTCCCGATGACGGGCGCACCGGACAAAAACCCAACCGCGTCGGCAGAAACCAAAATCCTCCTCGTCGACGACAACACCGCCAACCTGCAGGTGCTGCGCGAAACCCTGGACGGATCGGGCTACAAGCTCCTGATTGCCAAAAACGGCAGGAGCGCGCTGGAGATCGTCCGCAAAGCATCCCCCGACCTGATCCTGCTGGACATCATGATGCCGGAGATGGACGGCTACGAGGTCTGCCGGACGCTCAAGGCCGACGCGGTCACCCGGTCCATCCCGGTGATTTTTCTGACCGCAATGGCCGACGCCGAAGACGAGGCCAAGGGTCTTGCCCTGGGCGCGGTGGACTACATCACCAAGCCGATCAACCCCGGGTTGGTGCGGGCCCGGGTCCGCAACCACCTGGAGCTCAAACGCCACCAGGACTATCTCGAGCACCTCGTGCGAATGAAGACCCGCGAGGTGCAGTTGACCCAGGCGGTCATGATCGAAAGCCTGGCGACCCTCGCCGAGTACCGCGACCCCGAAACCGGCGGCCACATCAAGCGCACCCAGAACTACGTGAAGGCTCTGGCCGTGCACCTGAAAAACCACGCGCGGTTCCGGGACCTGCTGGACGAGGAGACCATCGAGTTGTTGTACCTCTCGGCGCCGCTGCACGACCTGGGCAAGGTCGGCGTGCGGGACCACATCCTGCTCAAGGCCGGGCGGCTGGAAGAAGCCGAGTTCGCGGAGATGAAGAAGCACACCCTTTTCGGGGAGGAGGCGCTGCGGCGGACGGAGCAGAAGCTGGGCAAGAGCACCTTCCTGCGCCACGCGTGCGAGATCGCCGGCTCCCACCAGGAGAAATGGGACGGCTCGGGCTACCCCCGGGCGCTGAAGGGCGAAGCGATCCCCGTGTCGGGCCGCCTGATGGCGCTGGCCGACGTCTACGACGCCCTGATCAGCAAGCGGGTCTACAAACCGCCGATGCCCCACGAGAAAGCGGTTGCCGTCATCCGCGAGGGCCGCGGCACTCACTTCGACCCCGACGTGGTCGATGCGTTCCTGGCGCTGGAGGAGACCTTCCGCAACATCGCCCTGACCTTCGCGGACTGCGACGAGGAACGCGAGGCCCTGGGCGGTGCCAAAGCCGCCGCTATCGGCCCGACGGGGCGCGAGACCCGCCTGCTGCTGGCCGAGGACCACCCCATCAACCGGGAAATCATGCTGAGCCAGCTCACCGCCCTGGGATACACGGTGGCCGAGGCCGCCGACGGCAAGGAAGCGCTCCGGATGTACCGGGCGGGGCCGTACGACCTGATCCTGACGGACATCGAGATGCCGGAATTGGACGGCTACGGCCTGGCGGCGGAGATCCGGCGGCTGGAGCGGGCCGCCGGCCGACGGACCCCGATCCTGGCCATCACCGCCAGCGACTTCGATCTCGACGAAGCCAAGGCCCGCAGCGCCGGCCTCGACGGCTACATGCTCAAGCCCCTGGACCCCAAGGTCCTGGCCAGGAAGCTCGCCAGCATCCTCAGCGGTGTTGCGGACGCGAAAGAACACTGATCGCGGCAGGCTGCCGAGGCACCCCTGTCCCTCCACGCGAACATGGCGAATGTGCAGCCCTTTGCACCTGCGCCATGGCTTTTGCCCAACGTCCTGCACAAAAGTCGTATTCGGATCCTTGCGGCGCCAATCAAACATTGTGGAGCGATGTTGCCCTTTCGGGTCGATGCATCATGATGGGGATGTGCTTCGAAAACAAGTCGAAGTCTTTATCCGTGGAGTAGATGGCGAACTTGTTGCGGACCGCGACAGCGCAAATCAAAAAATCGGTATTTGATCCCGGTACCCCTTTTGCACGGCACAGATTGAAAAACTTTGCCGCAGTCACGTAGTCCTCGGTGAGGATGGAAAGATCAGGGAAATTTTGGAGGTGGGCCCTCAGTTTGCTGAACTGAGAGTCGTGGCGAATACCGGATAGGATCTCCTGGCGCACCGGGCCGATCATCTGAACCCGATGGTCCTGGACGAGATGCCGAAGCTCCTCGACCGTTGCGGAATTATTCTGCCCGCCACGCCGCAGCGCTGAAGACCATACGCTGGTATCAACGATGACCTTCATGATCGCCGTCTTTGATCTTTGTAGTCGTAGCCGGGATCGTAATCCACCGTTCCGAACAACTTCAGGATTTTTTCCTGTTCAAGATGATCGATGTATTCCTCGAGCGCTTTTGTCACCGCAGCCCTTTTTGTTCGGTGCCCACCAAGTGTTACGGCTTTGTGGATGAGGGCGTCATCTATCTGTAGATTGGTCGCCATACGCAACTCCTTCCGCATTGTCGACACATATTTTTACACATTAACATGTGTAAAGTCAAGATGACTATCGGTGTGAAAAAAGGGGCCAGCACCTCAGTTCTGGGTCATCATTTGATCTTCATCTTCCGCAGCCGGATGGACTTCGGGGTCACCTCCACCAGCTCGTCGTCGCTGATGTACTCCATGGCCTGTTCGAGGGTGAACTGCCGCGGCGGGATCAGGCGCAGGGCCTCGTCGGTGCCGGAGGCGCGGATGTTGGTGAGCTTCTTCTCCTTGCACATGTTGACCCAGAGGTCCTGGGGCCGCGAGTTCTCGCCCACGATCATGCCCGGGTAGACCGGGTCGTTGGGGCTGACGAAGATGATGCCGCGCGGCTGCAGGTGGAAGATGGCGTAGGTCACGGCCTTGCCGTCGCGGTCGGAGACCAGCACGCCGTTCGGCCGGCCGCTGATCTCGCCGGCGTAGGGCAGGCGGCCGACGACGAGCGTGTTCAGGATCCCGGTGCCGTGGGTGTCGGTCAAAAACTGGCTGCGGAAGCCGATCAGGCCGCGGGAGGGAATTTCGAACTCCAGGCGCACGCGGCCGAACCCGTTGTTGACCATCTTGACCATCTTGCCGCGCCGTGCACTCATCATCTCGGTGACGATGCCGATGAACTTCTCCGGGATGTCGACGACGGCCAACTCCTTGGGCTCCATGGTCTGCCCGTCCACCCGGCGGGTGATGACCCTGGGTTTCGAAAGCGACAGCTCGAAGCCTTCCCGCCGCATGGTCTCCACCAGCACGGCCAGCTGCAGCTCGCCGCGGGCGCTCACGCGGAACGAGTCGCGGTTCTCCGCCTGCTCGACCCGCAGACTCACGTTGTAAAGCAGCTCCTTGTCCAGTCGTTCCTTGATGTGCCGCGAGGTGAGATACCGGCCCTCCTTGCCCGCCAGGGGGGATGTGTTCACTGAAAACACCATGGAAATGGTCGGCTCTTCGACCGTGATGGCGGGCAGCGGCCGCGGGTCGGCCGGGTCGCCCAGCGTGTCCCCGATGAAGATGTCCTCCACCCCGGCGACGGCCGCGATGTCGCCGGCGTGAATCTCGTCCTGCTCGACCCGGTTGAGCCCCTCGTAGGTGTAGACGACGCTCAGGGATGTCTCCCGCTGGGCGCCGTCCGGCTTGAGCAGTGCCACGCCCGGGCCTTTTCTCAGGGAACCGTTGACGACCTTTCCCACCGCGATCCGGCCGACGTAGTCGCTGTGCTGCAGGTTGGTGACCAGAAACTGCAGCGGCGAGCCGGGGTCGTAGGCGGGCGCGGGAATCGAGGCGATAATGGCTTCAAAGAGCGGCACCAGGTCGCGTCCCTTGCCCTCCGGGTCGGTCAGCGCGATGCCCGCCTTGGCGTTGGTGTAGAGCACGGGAAAATCCAGCTGCTCCTCGGTGGCGTCCAGGTCGATGAAGAGGTCGTAGACTTCGTCCAGCACCTCCTGGATGCGGCGGTCGGGCCGGTCGATCTTGTTGATTACGACGATGGGCGGCAGGCCGTGGGAGAGGGCCTTGCCGAGCACGAAGCGCGTCTGGGGCAGGGGGCCTTCCGTGGCGTCCACCAGCAGCATCACGCCGTCCACCATGTTGAGGGTGCGCTCCACTTCGCCGCCGAAATCCGCATGTCCCGGCGTGTCCACGATGTTGATCTTCGTGCCCTTGAAGACGATGGCCGTGTTCTTGGCCATGATGGTGATGCCCTTCTCCCGCTCGAGGTCCATGCTGTCCATGACCCGCTCGGCCACTTGCTCGTTGTCGCGGAAGACGCCGCTTTGCCAGAGCATGGCGTCCACCAGCGTGGTTTTGCCGTGGTCGACGTGGGCGATGATGGCCAGATTGCGCAAATCCTGACGTGCTTTCATAATCCTCTCATTTATCGGTGCTGAAAACCTTCTTCAGCACTTCATAGACATGGATCAAACTCTTCCGGCTCACCCATTCGTCGATGGCGTGGGCCCCGTGGCCGACCGGGCCGAAGAGCACGGACGGCACCCCGGCGAGTCCCATGAGGGCCGAGTCGGCCCAGAAGGAGAGCCCCACCGCTTCGGATCTCAAAGACGCCTCCTGGACCCGCCGCAGGATGTCGGCCCCGTTCGGCGTGCGGTAGGGCGGCCGCGCGAAGATCTTTCTGCTTTCAACCGCATGGCCCCCCGGCAGCTGCTCAACCGCGCGGGCGACCCGCCCATGCTCGGCGTCCACCCTTTCCGGTGTTTCGTCCGGCAAAGTGCGCCGTTCCCACTGCAGCCGCGCGCGGGCCGGAACGACGCTGAGCTCGGTGCCACCTTCGATTTTCCCGCCATGCAGCGATGCCTGCCCGAGAAGAGGGTCCGGCGGCCGGGAGCGCAGTTCGGATCCGATGCGCTCGAGCTCCTCCAACGCGGCGCGCAACGGTAGAATGGCGTCGACGCCCTGCTCCGGGCGGCTGCCGTGGGCCGCCTTTCCGTGGACCTCGACTTCAAACCAGGTAAACCCCTTGTGGGCCACCCCGATGCGCTCCTCGGTCGGCTCGAGAAAAATCGCGCCGCCGGGAAGCGCCGGCAGCGTCGGCAGCCAGCGGTTCACCAGAAATTCCGTTCCCAGGCTTCGGTCCTCCTCATCGCAGGAGAAAGTGAGCCATACATCCCGTTCGGGCGGATGCTGCGCCCAGAACCCGGCCAGCGCCAGCATGACCGCCACGCTGCCCTTCATGTCGTAGGCCCCCCGGCCGTAAAGGCGGTCGCCCTCCTGCCGGAGGGTAAAGGGCGAATGCATGCCCTCGACGCCGACCGTGTCGATGTGGCCGTTCAAGAGCACCGGCGGGTCGTTGGCCCTCCCCCGGACGAGCGCGACGACATTCGCGCGCGCGCCGGAAACTTTTTGAACCTTGGCGTCAAGTCCAAACCGGCCCAGGTAACTGCAGATAAAACCGGAAATCTCCTTCTCGCCGGGCCCGCCCGAAAGCGTTGCGTTGATGGAATTGACGGCGACCAGTTCCCTGAGAATCGCGACGATTTGATCCGGCATAACGCTCCTGTTCAGCGGAAGTCACCACGATCTTAACCCCTTGCGAGGTATTGTCAAATTCGGATTTGAACTTTCGCTTCAAGCTGATATACGAAAGCCGAAAGCGCAGGGTGCCTTGTACCGGTTACCTGTCGATTGGACAACCACTTTTTAATGCAGAAGGAGCGCCAAGCCATGGCTCACCGTGTCGCATTGATTCCGGGGGACGGGATCGGCCTCGAGGTCGTTCCCGAGGGGGTGAGGGTTCTCAAGGAACTTTCGAATCGCTTTTCGTTTAAAGTGGAATTTACCGAGTTCCCCTACTCCTGCCAGTATTACTTCGAGAACGGCGTTATGATGCCGGAGGACGGGATCGAGCGGTTGCGGCCGTTCGACGCGATCCTGCTCGGGGCGGTGGGCCTGCCGAAGGTGCCGGACCACGTGTCGCTGTGGGGGCTTCTCATCCCCATCCGCCGCAGCTTCGACCAGTATGTGAACATGCGGCCGGTGCGGCTGCTGCCGGGGATCAAGTCCCCGCTCGCCGGTCGCACGGCCAAGGACATCGACTTCGTCATCGTCCGGGAAAACACGGAGGGCGAATATTCCCAGGCCGGCGGGCGCCTCTATCAGGGCACGGAGCGCGAGGTCGTCATCCAGGAATCCGTGTTCACCCGCATCGGCGTGGACCGGATCCTTCGTTTCGCTTTCGAGCTTGCCCGCCGGAGAGACCGGAAACACGTGACCTCGGCCACCAAGTCCAACGGCATCATCCACACCATGCCCTTCTGGGACGAGCGCTTCCGGGCCGTGGCGGCCGAATTCCCCGACATCCAGACCGGTCAGTTCCACATCGACATCCTCACGGCGCACTTCGTCCAGCACCCGGACTGGTTCGACGTCGTGGTGGCGAGCAACCTCTTCGGCGATATCCTGTCGGACCTGGGCCCGGCCTGCGCCGGAGGCATCGGCATCGCGCCCTCGGCCAACCTCAACCCCGAACGAAAGTTCCCCTCCATGTTCGAGCCGGTTCACGGATCGGCGCCCGACATCGCCGGCAAAGGCGTTGCCAACCCCGTCGCAACCCTCTGGTCGGTGGCGATGATGCTGGATTTCCTGGGCGAAGCGGCCGCCGCCAAGGCCCTCATGTCCGCCATCGAGGCCGTGACAGGCGAAGGCAAGGCGCTGACGCGGGATCTGGGAGGAAAGGCCGGCACCAAGGACTTTACCGATGCGGTTTTGAAGCGGCTTTAAGCGTTGGAAAGAGTATGGGCTCTCGACAAATTCGACGCAGAGGCCTCTACGGCCCCTGCGTCGAGATTCGCTTTTGATTACTTCTGGGCACCGGCTCCGAAACCGGTGCCGTCCTGTGGACCTATCCCCTGGTTTCCGGTGCCGTCGCCCGGACCGTGACCGAGGGCCTGCCCTTTTCCCGTGCCGGGACCGGTATGGGTTCCAGGGGTTGCTGACGCGTTGGGGCCGGGGCCGATCGAAGCGTTCGAACCGGGCCCAACCGACGCATTGGGGCCAGGGCCGATCGAGGCGCCGGGACCGGGGCCGACACTCCCCATCCCGCCGGCGCCGGTTCCGGCCCCAACCCCGGCAGCGCCTCCTGCCCCTATCCCTGCTCCACTCCCGCTGCCGCCATCACCGCCTGCGGCGCCCCCGCCGGCGCCGCTGCCATCACCGCCTCCGGCCCCTGCCCCGCCGCCGCCCCCGCCGGCTCCGCCCCCGCCGCCTTTCGAATACGCGGGAGAAGTTGCGATCACCAGGGACGCCAGCAGACATCCGACCACCATCCATTTTTTCATGTGCGCGTTCCTTTCTTTGGTTGAGTTAAGCAAGGCCTTTGAGATTTCCTGCATTTCGAATCAAACTCTTTTGCTGCTTTAACGCGCCGCACCTCCATAGGTTACAACCGCAAAAAAAAATCGGTCGGCATGCTTGCCGGCCGATTCCACTCGATGTGATGCAAGCGGGTTAACGGTTGCCGCCGCCGGGTCCCCCGGAACCCCCGCCGCCGCCACCGCCAGGCCCTCCCGAACCGCCGCCGCCGGATCCGCCGGGTCCCCCGCCCCCGCCGGGGCTTCCGGAACCGCTGACCCCGCTTTGGCCGGGGCTGTTCATGCCGTGGGAAGACTGCCCCTGGAGCCCTTGCGCCAAGCCTTGGGCCAGGCTTTGGGCGGACTGGTTTTGAGACTGGGCGAGCATGGACTGGTTCATGCTCGCGATGGCGCTGGCGCTCAAGCCATTGGTAATAGCCCCGGAAATGACCTGACCGGTCAGGGCTGATGAAACACCGAGCCGCGACATGTCCCGCGCCATGGCCAGGCACGCCTCGGCCAGCTGGCTCAAACCCTCCGTGCTCAAAGTCGGGGATTGCTCCTGCAGCCGGCGAATCGTCCGGGATGCATCCTGCTCGCTAAAGCCGGCGGCGAGGCTTTCGGCGAGCAGGTTCCCGAGGCGCTCGGCGTGTTCTTTTTCGGGGGTGAGCGCGCTTGACTGGTCGTAGGCAAACGCGTAACGGGACCTCACGGTTTCCATGGCCTGCAAGGTCCTCTCAGGAGGCACTTGCTTGGCCATGCCCTCAAGTGCCTTGTTGATGACAGGCATCGGCGGGAGGCCCTTGTTCTGGGTCTCCAAAACAATGGCCTGGGCTTTTAACATGTGTTCCATTTGGAAACGATTGGTTTGCATGCCCTGGACCAACTGAACGGCGTCCTCGGTGCGGACGCCCGCCCGAATCATCTCGCGGGTGCGCTCCTGGACGGGAACGATTTCTTGCGGTTCATGTCCCTTGCAACCTCGTTCATGCGTTTAGGGTGAAAAGACGCAATTGTCAGCCCCAAAATCGTCTCTTTCTTTCAAGAGGCAGTCCGGCAGGTAAACTGTTCCGTCCACCAGGTAAAAATACTTGAATTCGTATGCCCGGTCCAATGTGACTTTCCACGTGTCGGGTTGGGTCCGAACGGCGGGTACCTTCTCGAAGACAGCGCCGGACACCACCAGAAATACCGACTGCGCCCCGGGCGCCTTAAGGTAGACCTCGGCCTGGCCATTGCGAATCGTGTGGTAGTGGGCGGAGCAACCCACTGAAAAAACGGCCGCCAGAATCGTAATCGCCCACTTTTTCACGTTTACAGCCTGACCGTCAGAATTGAGTTCTCCCCGCCGAAGTCGTCGGTTTCGCGGACCGCAATCGTCGGGTCGGCCAGCCTCAGGTTACCCTCGATGATATAGCTGAAGCGGTGGTCGCCTTCTGAAAGCTCGAGGGTGATTTCCCAGTAGCCGCTGCTCCCTGCAGGCTTCAGCGGTATCTTCTTCCAGCCGCTGAAGCTCCCGGCGAGTTCCACCCGCTCCGCCTCCGGCTGGTAGATCACGAACCGATAGGGTCGCAGAGATGGTTCCTGGGGCGGTAAAAAAATAAAAAACAGCACCACCGCGGCAACCAACCCGGCTGCGAGGGCGGCAACCGGCCTGAACAGCCGCAGATGCCAAGGGGCGATCGGCTCCCGGATGCTGAGCGCCGGCATCTTTTCAACGACGTCCGAGCGGATGAGTTTTTCCTGCCGGAGGAGGTCCAGGGCATCATCCTTGAAATATTTATCAGCATGGACGGTTTCAACGAAATCGATTTTGTCGTCCAAACTGAGTTCATCGTCGATGTACAGGCTGATAAGCTGGTCGTTCATGTTCCACCCGTTTCGAGAATATTTCTCAGTTTTTTACGTGTGCGGTGGATTTTCACCTTGACGTTGGCCTCGCTGATGCCGGTTATTGCGGCCAACTCCCGGTAGGAGAGCTCGCTGCTCACCACCAGTGCCAGTAGATCCCTTTCGTCGTCCTCCAGGCGCCGCATGGCGGCCATGACCCGGCGGTACTCGTCGCGGACCATGAGGTCGTGGTTCGGGTCGATCGCCGGTTGGTCTTTTTCCTCTGGAAGCGTCGGGTATCGTCGTTGCCGGCGCAGCGCGTCGTGAACCAGGTTTCGGCCGATCGTGTAGAGCAATTGAGGCGAGACGCTTTCCGCCGAGTATTTTTCATAGAGCCGGGTAAAGCTCTCCTGCATGATGTCACAAGCCAGGTGATAATCCCCCGAGCGCCGGACGAGATAGCTGAAAAATTTCTGCCGCTGCCGGCTATAGAAGTCCTTAAAGGTGTTCACACGTTTATCTTAACGCACAACGAGCGTAAAAGTTACACAATTCCGTTTGACGCGAACCCGTTGTTGGGGTATAAATATACACATAAACGGTTGGATTGTGGGGGAATCCCTTCTCGTGTGTTCAGCAGGCCTTGATCAAGACATGCGATCCGCGTTATTCCGTTCAGCCATTTTACGGCTGCCGGGCCCTCCGCCCTGATCCTCGGGGAATCAAGCCACCACGCTGGAATAATTTATAATTGCCGTCGCACGTTGTGCGGCCGGGCGCTGCTGTCGGCGGGGCCGTTCCGCAGGCGAGGCGCATTCATAACGAGAGTCGACATGAACCAGGAATTGCATAAAGAGATCGGCCGGCGCCGCACGTTCGGCATCATCAGCCACCCCGATGCGGGCAAGACCACGTTGACCGAGAAGCTGCTGCTTTTCGGCGGGGCCATCCACATGGCCGGCATGGTCAAGGCGCGCAAAGCCGCCCGGCATGCCACCAGCGACTGGATGGCGATCGAGCGCGAACGAGGCATATCCGTCACCACCTCGGTGATGAAGTTCAACTACCGGGACCTGGAGATCAATCTGCTGGACACCCCCGGCCACCAGGACTTTTCCGAAGACACCTTTCGGGTGCTGACCGCGGTGGACAGCGCCCTGATGGTCGTCGACAGCACCAAGGGCGTGGAGCTCCAGACCGAAAAACTGATGGAGGTCTGCCGGATGCGCAACACCCCCATCATCACCTTCATCAACAAACTGGACCGGGAAGGTCTGGACCCGATCGGGCTGCTCGATGAAATCGAGGAAAAGCTGCAGATCGAGTGCACGCCTTTTTCATGGCCGATCGGCATGGGAAAGGGCTTCAAGGGGGTTTACAACCTCCAACGCAGAGAGCTGCATCTGTTCACCCCCGGGCTTGAAACCCGGGACCGGGAGGGGATCCGCATCACCGATCTGGCTGATCCGCTGCTCGACCGGATTCTGGGCAGCCAGGCGAGTGAGCTGCGGGGCCAGGTGGAGTTGCTGGAAGGGGCCGCCAACCCGTTTGAGCGGGAGCACTTTCTCAACGGTAGCCAGACCCCTGTCTTTTTCGGCAGCGCCCTTAACAATTTCGGCGTGCAGGAGTTGCTCGACGCGTTTGTCGAGCTGGCCCCGCCGCCGCGGCCCCGCAATGCCCTGACCCGCACCGTCGAGCCCTGCGAAGAGGCCTTTTCCGGTTTTGTCTTCAAGATCCAGGCCAACATGGACCCGGCGCACCGCGACCGCATCGCGTTTCTGCGGATCTGTTCCGGCAAGTTCACGCGCGGGATGAGGGTGACCCACCACCGGATCGGAAAACAGGTGGCGCTCAACAACGCCACCATATTCATGGCCCAGGATCGCACCAATGTCGAAGAAGCCTTTTCGGGCGACATCATCGGCATCCACAACCATGGCACCATCCGCATCGGGGACACCTTCTCCGAGCGGGAACCGCTGCAGTTCACCGGCATCCCCAATTTTGCGGCGGAGCATTTCCGCCGCGTCCGCTTGAAAAACCCGATGAAGTCCAAACAACTTCACAAGGGACTCATCCAGCTTGCCGAAGAGGGCGCCATCCAGGTGTTCCGGACCCTTGTGGGCGGCGACCTCATTTTGGGGGCCGTCGGGCTTCTGCAGTTCGATGTCACCATGGCCCGCCTGGAGGCCGAATACGGTGTGGACGCGGTGTATGAGCCGGTGGATTATTCGACGGCGCGGTGGGTCGACTGCGACGACAAGAAAACGCTCGAACGTTTTGAAAGGATGCAGCGCTACGACCTGGCCTATGATGCGGAGGGGTATCTCACGTATCTGTGCGCCAACGAATTCCGCCTCGGGTTTGCCGTGAAGGATTGGCCCGAGATCACCTTCCGAAAAACCCGTGAATACAGCGACGGCAGCCAACGGGCACCTGTGAGGCGGGTGGCTTGAACCACGGATTACAACGCGTAAACCTCCTCCTTCGACAGCAGGTGGAGCCCGGCCGCTTTCAGCACTACCATGGCTTCCGCCACATCCGCGACTTCAATCACCAGAACCGCCCGATCGCGTAAAACAAATCCGTAGGAGTCTTCCACGTTGATCCGCTGCCGGGTCAGGATCTGGAGCACTTCGTGCAATCCGCCGGGCCGGTCTTCCACCGCCACGGCGACAATTTCTTTTTGCGACACCAGCACACCGGCCTGCTTGAGGGAGCGGTAGGCGCCGCCCGGGTCGTCGACCAGCATTTTCACGACCCCATGCTCGCCGAGATCCGAGATTTTGATGGCCCGGATGTTGATGTTCGCCTGGGCGAGCACACCGGTGATGTGGTCCAGCCTCCCCGGCCTGTTTTCGGCGAATACGGAAAGGTGATAGGCAATCATCTCACACTCCTCAGGCCGGCGAGGATTTTTGCGCCGGCAGCCTCCGTCCGGGGTTATTCTTTGCGGCGACGATCGACCACCCGCACCGCCTTGCCCTCGCTCTTGGGCAGCGAGTCGGGCTCGACCAGGGCGACCTTGGGCGTGAACAGCAATTCGCCTTTGAGGGCGGCGGTGATCCGCTGCTGCAGGGCCTTCACGCCTTTTATGTCCCCCCGGAAAAACTCGTGCTGCACTTCCACCTGCACGGTCATCGCATCCATGGGGCCCTCGCTTTCGAGGAGGATCCGGTAATTCCTGCCCACTTCCGGGACGCTCATCAGCAGCGTTTCGACTTGCATGGGGAAGACGTTGACGCCCTTGATGATGAACATGTCGTCCGACCGCCCCTTGATCCGGGCGATCCGCTGGTGCGTGCGCCCGCACGGGCAGGCCCCGGGTAGGATCGCGGTCAGGTCTCGTGTCCGATAGCGGATCAACGGCATGGCTTCACGGTCGAGCGTCGTCAGGACGAGCTCCCCTTCTTCGCCGTCCGGCACGGGTTCCAGCGTGGTGGGGTTCAGCACCTCGACCAGATAGGCGTCTTCCCAGATGTGCATCCCGTTTTGTTCAGGGCACTCGAACGCCACGCCGGGGCCGGACATTTCAGACAGGCCATAGGAGTTGAAGACCTTGGCCCCCAGC
>JALOPD010000376.1 GCA_025454075.1 Desulfobacterales bacterium
CGCGTCATACCGCTCCGTCGGCCGCAGGTAGGAGCACGCGCCGCAGGCAAGCAGCACCAGGATCGAAGCGGCGAGCCGCAAGGCCGGCACCCCCCGCGCCAAACCGGCGGTAAGAGATTCGGCATGGGAATTTTTCGCTTTTCCCGAAATCATCGATTGCCCACCTTCACGCGCGTCGAGCCGGCGCCATGACCCGAACCATCTGATTTCCCATCGCCTCGGCCGCGCCCGCCCTTTAGGGTTTGTCGCCGACGACCCAGGCCGCCAAGCGATGGCGGGCGGCAATTTCGGCTTTCAGGCCGCGCAGCCGCATCATCTGCCGGATCTCTCCTGGTCGGTAAAAGCGGCTTTGCATCCAGGCGAATTTTTCAGCGAGAGCTGCCATCCGGACCACGGTGCGGTCGGCATCGAATTCCTCGACCACGACCCGCCCGCCGGGTTTGAGCACGCGGGCGATGTCGCCCATCGCTGCGGGCTGGTCGGCGAAATGGTGCAGGGCGTCGACCACCAGGACCCGGTCAAAAGACCCGTCCGGGAACGGCAAAAACTCCGAGCGGGCGCAGACCGCATCGAGCCTCTTTCCGCGGGCTTTCGCCAGCATCCGCCCGGAGGGGTCGCTCACCACCACCCGGCCGACCATCCGGCGCAGCGGGAGGGCCACGCGTCCCGTCCCGCCGCCGAGGTCCAACAGGCACCCGGCGGACGGCAGGCGCAGAAGCTGCGCCAAACGCGCCACATCGGGCGCCCCCATCAGGCGGTCGTAAAACGGTGCCAGGATGTCAAAATGATCCAGCATGGCGATGGTTCGATATTAACCAACATGGCCCGCACTTTCAAGAGACGGTTGCGCTGCCGGACCGGGTCGGCAGAAGGTGCAACACAGGCGGATCTTGGCACCCGCGCGCCATCCTGCCGGCTATGAGGTGTGGGAGAGGCTTTCAGCCTCGATGATCGCGACTGGAAAGCCGCTCCCACAGGTAAAAAAAGCCCGCTCGACTGGAGGCCCTGACGAGCCTTTTTTTTTCGGCCGATGACAGGAAACTCAGGCCGGGCGCCGAACGGGGGCGTTGACTTCGTGCGGCGGATAGGGTATTTTCGCCCCTAACGATCCCGGCGTTACCCCAGCCGGAGGTGAGGGCTAAGGCATGAGCCAGTGCATCCTTCTGAACGCCGACTACACCTTTCTCAATCTCGTGAACTGGAAAAGGGCCATTTGCCTGATGGCCAACGGAAAGGCGGAGGTCGTCAAGGATTCGCGCGCTACGGTGCACAGTTCGGGCGGCATCACCCTGCGGGTGCCTGCGGTTCTGCGCCTGATCAAGCTGATCCGGACCATCTACCGGGCCGGGGTCGCCTTCACCAAGCGCAACGTCCTGGTGCGGGACGGTTTCCGGTGCGCCTATTGCGGCAGCCCCCGGGACCGGCTTTCGATCGACCATATCATTCCCCGCTCGCGCGGGGGGAAAACCACCTTTGAAAACTGCGTGGCCGCGTGCAAAGGCTGCAATCTCAAAAAGGGCGGGCGCACGCCCAGCGAAGCCGGGATGTACCTGCGGGTCAAGGCCTTCCAGCCGACCATATCCGAATTCCTGCGGTTGAAATTCAAGCACCTCGGGCTTCACGAAATTCTTACCGATTTCGGGTTCTGAAGCAATTCACGGCGCCGGGCCCCATTCTATCGGTTAAGAAACGTGGGCGAGGCTTTCAGCCTTGTTGATCACGGCTGGAAAGCCGTTCTCACGGGGTTGCAAGAAACCGACTTCACCGGCAGCGAAAGAGGCGACATTTATGAAAGGTATCATTCTGGCCGGGGGCTCCGGCACCCGGCTCTATCCTCTCACCCTGGGGGTCAGCAAGCAGCTGCTCCCGGTGTACGACAAGCCCATGATCTACTACCCGCTGTCCGTGCTCATGCTGGCGGGCATCCGCGACATCCTCGTCGTGTCGACCCCCCTGGATTTGCCGGTCTTCCGGCGTCTGCTGGGCGACGGCTCGCAGATCGGGGTGCGCTTCGCTTACGCCGAGCAGCCCCGGCCCGAGGGCCTGGCCCAGGCCTTCGTCATCGGCCGCGAGTTCATCGGCGGCGACACGGTCTGCCTCATTCTGGGCGACAACATCTTCTACGGGCCGGGCCTCTCCGGGATCCTCCACCGGGCGGTCGCGCTGACCCGCGGCGGCCTGATCTTCGGCTACCCGGTCCGGGACCCCGAGCGCTACGGGGTGGTGGAGTTCGACGGCGACCACCGGGTGGTCGGGATCGAGGAGAAGCCGAAGAAGCCCAAGTCCATGTACGCCGTTCCGGGCCTTTACTTCTACGACAACGACGTGATCCGGATCGCCGGCGATCTCAAGCCGTCCGCCCGCGGGGAGCTCGAGATCACGGACGTCAACCTCGCCTACCTGCGCCGCGGCGACCTGCGGGTCGAGCCCCTGGGGCGCGGCTTCGCCTGGCTGGACACGGGCACCCACGAAGCGCTCCAGCAGGCCTCCAGCTACGTCCAGGCCATCCAGGACCGGCAAGGGCTCAAGATATCCTGCATCGAAGAGATCGCCTACCGGCTCGGCTACATCGACCGCAGCCGCCTGCTGGCCCTCGCCTCCGACTACCGCAAGAACGACTACGGGCGGTACCTCGCGGATGTCGCCAACGAGGGAAGCTCGCCGCTGTAACTTTCGCCACCCCCCGTTTCCCGCGGCTAATTTCTTGACACTGCGCACGGTTGCAGTTAAAGATGCTCGTTCGGCTACCGACCCGCTTTGGAGGACGTGATGGACTACAAGCAGACGCTCAACCTGCCGTCGACCGAGTTTCCCATGAAGGCCAACCTGGCGCGGCGGGAGCCCGAACAGCTCAAGGAGTGGGAGCAGCAGAAGCTCTACGAGGCGATCCGCAAGGCCTCCAAGGGCCGCGAGCCCTTCATCCTGCACGACGGCCCCCCCTACGCCAACGGCCACATCCACATCGGGACCGCCCTGAACAAGATCCTGAAGGACATCATCGTGCGCTCCCGGCAGATGGCAGGGTTCGACGCCGTCTACGTGCCCGGCTGGGACTGCCACGGCCTGCCCATCGAACACAACGTCGACAAGGAGCTCGGCGAGAAAAAAAAGAGCCTCACCCGGTCCCAGGTGCGCAAGCTCTGCCGCACCTATGCCGAGAAGTTCATCGACATCCAGCGGGAGGAATTCAAGCGCCTCGGCGTCATGGGGGACTGGACCCACCCATACCTGACCATGAACTACGAGTACGAGGCGGTCATCGCCCGCGAGTGCATGAAGTTCGGCCTGTCCGGCGACCTGACCCGCAGCAAGAAGCCCATCCACTGGTGCTTCACCTGCCAGACCGCGCTGGCCGAAGCCGAGATCGAGTACCAGGACGAACCCACGGCCTCCATTTACGTGAAATTCCCGCTGAAGGACGATCTGGCGGCCGACCACCCGGCCCTGGCCGGCAGGAAAGTCTCCGTCGTCATCTGGACCACCACCCCCTGGACGCTGCCGGCGAACCTGGCCGTCGCGCTGCACCCGGATTTCGAGTATGTCGCCGTGGACGTCGGCAACGGCGAGGTTTGATTCGGTCATCGTCCTGGGCACCCATGTCACGCTCGACGCCGGCACCGGCTGCGTGCACACGGCCCCCGGGCACGGCCGGGAGGACTACGAGGTGGGCCTGCAGTACGGCCTGGACGCCTACTCGCCGGTGGACGACCGGGGCCGCTTCATGCCCGACGTGGACTTCTTCAGCGGCCAGTTCGTGTTCGAGGCCAACCGCAGGATCAGCGCGAAGCTCAAGGAGGAGGGGTTCCTGGTCAGCGAGGGTGCATTCAAACACTCCTACCCGCACTGCTGGCGGTGCAAGCAGGCCGTCATCTTCCGGGCCACCCCCCAGTGGTTCATCTCCATGGACAAGACCGGGCTGCGCCGGAAATCGCTGGAGGAGATCGACCGGGTGCAGTGGATCCCCGCCTGGGGGCGGGAGCGGATCTACGGCATGATCGAGAACCGGCCCGACTGGTGCGTCTCCCGCCAGCGCGCCTGGGGCGTGCCCATCACGGTGTTTTACTGCGAGAAGTGCGAGGAGCTGCACCTGGATGAGGAGATCGTCGACCGGGTCTACCGCCTGTTCGCCGAGCACGGGGCGGACATCTGGTTCGAACGGGAGGCGGCCGACATCCTGCCGCCCGGCACGCGCTGCCGCAAGTGCGGGCACGACGGGTTCGTCAAGGAGGTCGACATCCTGGACGTGTGGTTCGACTCCGGCGTCAGCCACGCCGCCGTGCTCGAGGTGCGCCAGGAGCTGCGCTGGCCGGCCGACCTCTACCTGGAGGGCAGCGACCAGCACCGCGGCTGGTTCCACAGCGCGCTGCTGACCGCGGTCGGCACCCGCAGCCGGGCCCCCTACAAGTCCGTGCTGACCCACGGCTTCGTCGTGGACGCGGAGGGCCGCAAGATGTCCAAGTCGCTCGGCAACGTGATCGCCCCGAAGCAGGTGATCGACAAGTACGGCGCCGAGATCCTGCGGCTGTGGGTCTCCGCCTCGGACTACCGCGAGGACATCCGCATTTCGGACAACATCCTCTCCCAGCTGAGCGACGCCTACCGCCGCATCCGCAACACCTGCCGGTTCATGCTGGGCAACCTCTACGATTTCAAGCCGGAGACCGACGCGGTGCCGGCCGGCCGCATGCTCGAGATCGACCGGTTCACCCTCCACAAGCTGCAGC
>JALOPD010000377.1 GCA_025454075.1 Desulfobacterales bacterium
GTTTGCCATGAAGACGTTGTCGATTGCATGCATTGCCGCTGCCATCTTGAGTTTCGGGTTTCTCTATGCCCGCGGCAAGGAGCAGAAAATGGAGACATCTCGGATCACCCAACCCGGCAAGACCGCCGAAGCCGTCTTTGCGGGTGGCTGTTTCTGGTGCACGGAGGCCGACTTCGAGAAGGTGGACGGCGTGATCGAGGCCGTTTCCGGCTACACCGGCGGCCGGGTGGCGGACCCCACGTATCAGCAGGTCTCTTCAGGCGGCTCAGGCCACCTGGAGGCCGTGAAGGTCGTTTATGATCCCGGCCGGATCACCTACGAGCAGCTGCTGCAGGTTTTCTGGCGGCATGTGAATCCCACGGACGGCGGCGGGCAGTTCGTCGACCGCGGGGCGCAATACCGCAGCGCGATCTTCTATGCGAACGACCGGGAACGGCAGCTGGCCGAGGCCTCCAAAGAGGCGCTGGCAGCCGGCGGCCGCTTCGACCAGCCGGTCGTGACCGAGATTCTTCCGCTGGGGGCGTTCTACCCTGCCGAGGACTATCACCAGGACTATTACAAACAGAACCCGCTCCGCTATCGCTATTACCGCGCGGGCTCGGGCCGGGACCAGTTCCTGGAGAAAGTCTGGGCGGGTGAAAAGAAGGATATGAATTCTAAGGAGAAGCCAGAGATGAAAGCGCAACCAACAGATCAAACCAAGGCTGACTCGATGATGACTCCCGCCGGGGAGCCCGGCTGGATGGGTGACGGCTACCGCCGTCCCGGCGACGAGGAACTGCGCCGCCGGCTGACCCCCATGCAGTTCAAGGTGGCCCGCCAGGAAGGCACCGAGCCGCCCTTCAAGAACGAATACTGGAACAACCACGCGGCCGGCATTTATGTCGACGTGGTCTCCGGCGAACCGCTCTTCAGCTCCACGGACAAATACGATTCCGGAACGGGCTGGCCGAGCTTCACGCGGCCGCTCGAACCGGGCAACATCGTCGAAAAAAGCGACCGCAGCTTCTTCACGGTGCGCACCGAGGTGCGCAGCCGACACGCCGATTCGCACCTGGGCCACGTGTTCAACGACGGCCCCAAGCCCACGGGCCTGCGCTACTGCATGAACTCGGCGGCCATGCGGTTCGTCCCCCAGGCCGATTTGGAAAAGCAGGGCTATGGTCAATATCGGAAGCTGTTTGAGTGATGGGGAAGGATATCCCGCAAGCGGTCCGGCGCGATTCGGCATCGGCCGATACGCGACCCGCCAACCTTCTCGATAGCGGCGTTCTGATAAATGCCATCGGAAAGGTGATGGTAGCTGACCACTCCCACCCGGCCTCCCCCGTCAAGGGGGAGGAGGTTAGAATGCGGGACCACTCCCCTCAATGGTCGGCGATCTTAACGTGGATTGCCAACACCCTAAGGATTGAGGGGCTTTTATAAATTGACACCTTCCCCCTTGCGGGGAGGGCCGGGGAGCGGGTGCAACGTATCAATATGGATTCATTTGACAATCTGCTTTGGACAGCCGCCACATGCGAGGTCTGTCATGCTTTGGAGAAAAAATCGCTTGCTGGGTTGGGCCGTTGCCCTATGGGCCATTCTGTCAGGATGCCTGGTCACGGATCTTTTCGTCTGTCCCTGGACGGCGGTCTTCCCGTGACCGGCGCTGCTCAGGTCCAGGCACTTTTTTACTTTATCGGAGAAGCTTCCATGAAAATCTACTTGGCGCTCGCAATGGTCTTTTTAGCCGGCACAGGTGGTTGGACCGAAGCCACGGGCCGGGCAGAGTCGTCTTTTGCCCGGGTCGTGTTCTATGTGCAATGATACGATGTCGGCAGATCGGCCCTGGGAGGGCTGAAAGGCGTGCTAAAGGTGGCCAGTGGGTTCAAAGGCTTCCGGGAAATCAACACCGTGACGTATGATCCCGGGCTGGTTTCGCCGGACGAGATGGTAAGTGCCCTTAAATCGGCCGGCACCTATCTCGGAAAGGCAGAAGACTGAGGCTGCGCTGCTCTTTTGGCTGCGGCTCAGATCCGGAATACCTCTTTCGGTTCCTTCGCCGGGGGCTTGTCCTGCGGCTTGCTTTTCTGAAGAAACACCACCACCGCCACAAGGGCGGCGCCTGCCACGCTGCCGACGTGATACGGCAGCACGAACCCCAGGGCCGCCGCGATGGTGATGACCCGCTCGACGGGGGTGGATCGGCGGACGAGCCAGCCCGAGCATCCCGACGCCAGCAGGCCGATCCCGATGAAGGCCGAGATGATCGTCCACACCCCGCTCGCAACGCCGATGCCCTCCCAGTGCAGCAGCAGGGCCTTGCCCTCGGGCAGCACCGTGAAGATGAACGGCAGCAGAAAGGCGGTGAGGGTGTATTTCCAGGCCATCATGGTCGTCTTGAAGGGGTTGCCGCCGGTGATGGCCGCGGCCGCGAACGGCGACAGGGCCGTGGGCGGCGAAACCTCGGAGAGCAGGGCGTAATAGAAGATGAACATGTGCGCGGCGTAGTCCGGCACCCCGAGCTTGGTGAGCGCCGGGGCCGCGATCACCGCGGCGATGATGTAGGTCGCCGTGATCGGCACGGCGAGGCCGATGATCCACAGCAGGACGCCGGTGTAGGCGGCCGTCAGCAGAAGGCTGCCGCCGGCGTAGTCGATGATGATGCTCGAGAGCTTGAGCCCCAGCCCGGTCAGGCTGACGATGCCGACGATGATTCCGGCCGAGGCGCAAATGGCGCCCACGTTGAGCACGGTGAGCGAACCCTGCTTGAGGGCCTCCAGCAGCCTCGGCGGCGTGAACCGGCTTTCCGCCCGGATGAAGGACACCAGAAAGCAGCAGAGGATGGCTGCGAACACGGCGATCTGGGCGGTAAAACCGGTGACCAGGAAGCCGACGATGGCCGCCAGCGGAATGAAGTGGTAGCCGTAGCGCCTGAACAGCTGGGAAGCGGTGCGGGCCCGCGTGAGGGCGACTTCCTTCAGGCCGAATTTGCGGGCGTCGAACTCCACCATCAGCAGCAGCCCCCAGTAGTAGAGCGCCGCCGGGATCAGGGCGAGCAGCATCACCTCCAGGTAGCTGATCCTTAGAAACTCCGCGATCAGGAAGGCCGCGGCGCCCATGACCGGCGGGGTGGTGATGGCGCCCATGCCGCCCGCCGCCAGGAACCCGCCGGCGTTGTTGCGGTCATAGCCGGACTGCGAGAGCATGGGGTAGGCCACGGACCCGATCGCCACCGTGTTGGCCACCCCCGAGCCGGAGGCCATGGCCAGGAAATAGGAGGTGGCGATCACCGCGCGGCCGGCGGCCGTCGGCTTCTGGCCCATGCTGGCGAAGGCGAAGTCCACGTAGAACTTGCCCGCGCCCGAGACGGTGAGAAAGGCGCCGAAAATGCAAAAACCGGCGATGATGGTGGAGCACACGTCGATCGGTACGCCGAAGACCCCCTCCAGGGTCATGTACATGTGGCCGATGATGCGTTCCAGGTCATAGCCCCGATGCGTCCAGGGCGCCGGCAGCGAGGGGCCGATGTAGGCATACACCAGAAAAAGCACGC
>JALOPD010000378.1 GCA_025454075.1 Desulfobacterales bacterium
GGCCGCGGCCTTCATGGCCTGCCATTTCAAGGCGGTCATGGCCCGGCCGACGCCGACGATGCTGTCCATGGTGTAGCGCGTGGAGCGCAGCGACAGCAGCTCGTTCTCGTAGAGATGGACTTTCGATTCCAGGTAGGAGACCTTTTCGGCCAGGCGGCTGGCCGTGCTGGCGCTGTCGAAGAGCACCAGCCCCGCGACCGCGATCACCCGGCCATCCTCCTTGATCGGGACCCGGTGCACCAGGAGCCCATGTTCCTTGAATTGATGGGAGTAGTTGATCTCCATCTGGCCGGTCTTGGCCACGATGTGCAGGCGGGTGTTGGCGACCACCTCGGTGGCATGCTTGCCGACCTCGACGCGGGGGTCGATGTCGAGGAACCGGGCGTAGGTATCGTTGATATAAATGATGCGGCCTTCGTGGTCGCCGATGATGACGCCGATCTGGAGATTGTCGACGATCCTTTTGAAGAAATCCAGGCGGTGAACGGGGGAATCAATGGGGATTGATGGGTGTTCCATGGTCGCCTCGATGGTCTCTTCCGGTAGACATGTCTCACTTTTGAGCCTTTCCGGTTGTATACACTTCCATTGCGGGCATATCAACAGCGATCCAAAATTCGTCATAACAAATTAAAATATTAGATATAAATATGTGTGTTGCGTGACTGCCGGGAAGGCGTCGGGCTGCTGGTACGCTATTCGCTTATGGTTGTATTGTCCGGTTTCCGTACTTCCATCCATCGGCCTTGTCCGGGGAAGCGAATGGCTATCGGGGCCATTTTTTCGAGACACGCGAAGTACCGCTCGAATCACCTGGCGGTCGTGTTCGGCGACCGCCGTCTGACCTACCGGCTTTTCAACATCGAGATCAA
Source organism: Desulfobacterales bacterium (assembly GCA_025454075.1). The sequence continues at coordinate 873 of JALOPD010000378.1, forward strand.
CCGCCTTGCCAATGCCCTGCTGGCCCTCGGCGTGAACCGGGGCGAGAAAGTGGCTACCCTCCTGCCCAACTGCCTGGAGCTGCTGGAAGTCTACTGGGCCTGTGCAAAGATCGGGGCCGTGGTGGTGCCGTTGAGCACCCTACTGCGGGGGAAGGCCGTCGTCGCCCTGCTCAACGACGCGGATGCCGTGATGCTGGTGACCCACTCGGGCCTGGCCGCCGCCGTGGAAACGCTGAAGCCCGAGCTGCCGGCGATCGCGCACGACCGCTACCTGCTCACGGACGGGCACCGCAACGGGTTCCGGGACTACCACGGGCTCAAGGCGGCGGCCAGCGACCACGAGCCCGAAGGCGAAGCGGTCGCAGATGACGACCCCTTCAACATCATTTACAGCAGCGGGACCACCGGGAGTCCGAAGGGGATCGTCCACACCCATCGCATCCGCGCCGCCTACGCCACCTCCTTCGCCGCCGCCTTCCGCGTGACCCCCGAGAGCATCACCATGCACGGCGGCGCGATCGTATTCAACGGCGCCTTCGTGGACCTCATGCCGGCGGTATTCACGGGCGGGACTTACATATTGCTGCCGCAGTTCGACCCCGAGGTTTACATCCGGACCATCGCCCGCGAACGCGTCACCCATGTCATCATGGTGCCCTCCCAGATCGTCGCCCTGCTCAGCCATCCCGCCTTCTCGGCGGAGGCCTTGAGCTCGCTCGAAATGATTCTGACCCTCGGCGCGCCGCTGCACGGCGAGCACAAGGAGCGGCTGAACCGCCTCCTGCCGGGGCGCTTCTACGAACTGTACGGCCTGACCGAAGGGTTCGTGACGGTCCTGGACAAGAACGACTATGCCTGGAAGCCGGCCTCGGTCGGCGCGCCGCCGCCTTTTTTCGAGATGCGCATCGCGGACCCCGAGGGCACCTCCCTGCCGGCCGGTGAAGTCGGCGAAATCTGCGGCCGCGGGCCGATTCTCATGCCCGGCTACTACAAGCGGCCGGACCTGACGCGGCAGGCGATCCGGGACGGGTGGCTGCACTCCGGGGACCTGGGCTACACGGACGAGGACGGGTTCCTCTATCTGGTCGACCGCGTGAAGGACATGATCATCTCCGGCGGGGTCAACGTGTATCCCCGGGACATCGAGGAGGTGGCCGTCCAGCATCCCGACGTGCGCGAGGCGGCCGTCTTCGGCGCGGCCCACGCCAAGTGGGGAGAAACGCCGGTGGCCGCCGTTATCTTGAGCCGGGCGGGCGCGATCACCTCCGACGCGCTCAAAGGGTGGATCAACGAGCGGGTCGCCGCCAAATTCAAGCGGGTGTCCGACGTGATGATCCTGGACGATTTTCCGCGCAACGTGGCCGGAAAGATCCTCAAGCGCGACATGCGCGAACGCTACCGAAAGGAGGCCGCGCATTAAAAACAGTCGATCTTGAAATCCCCCTGACCCCCTTTATCAAAGGGGGGACGGATGACCGTCGTTGTCCATTGGCTGGCGCCTTGCGCCGCAACCGGCTTTTTTACGAAGCCATCGATAAGACAAGGAGGGAGCAATGAGAACACTGAAAACGGGAATCATCGCCGCGTTGGTCTGCATCTGTGCGCTGGCAGTCGCCACGGGGAACGCCGTGGCCCAGCAGAAGGCCGCCGAGCAGAAGATCGTTCTGCGGGTGCAGAGCGCCTTCGCCGCCGTGCTGCCGGCCCTGGGGGAATGCCTGCCCTTCTTCAAGGAGTATGTGGATGCGGCCAGCGACGGCAGCATCGAGGTGAAGTACTTCGATCCCGGCAAGCTGGTCCCCGCCTTCGAGATCCACGACGCGGTCTCCTCCGGCAAGATCGAGGCCGGCTACACCGCGCCGGTCTACCTGGCCGGCAAGCTTCCGGCCACCGAGCTGTTCACCTACATCCCCTTCGGGGTCGACGCGCCGGCCTACATCGGATGGTTCTATAGCGGCAACGGCATGAAGCTCTACCAGGAAGCCTATGACAGCGCGGGCTACAACCTCAAGCCCTTCCTTTTCACCGTTCTCGCGCCCGAAACCGCGGGCTGGTTCCGCAAGGCGATCAACAAGCAGGAGGACCTGAAGGGCATGGCGATCCGTTATCCGGGGTTGCCGGGGAAGGTGCTGCAGAAGCTCGGCGCCTCCATCAGCATGGTTCCGGGCAGCGAAATCTACCAGTCGCTGGAGAAGGGGGCCATCGACGGCACCGAGTTCTCCAACCCGGCCATCGACCAGAAGCTCGGCTTTTTCAAGGTCGCCAAATACAATTACTTCCCGGGCTGGCATCAGCCGGCCACCAACCTCGAGCTCGTGATCAACAAGGACACCTGGAACAAGATGAGTCCGCGGCAGAAGGCCGTCATCGAGCTGGCCGTCCGGGCGGTGACCACCTTCACGCTGGGCCGGTCCACGGCGGTCCAGGGGGCCGCGATCGTCGAAAACGCCAAGGCCGGGGTCACCAACGCGGTCTTCTCTCCGGAGCTGCTCGATCTCTTCAAGAAAACCTGGAATTCCGTGATCGAGGAAGAGACCGCCAAGGACCCCATGCTGAAGAAGATCTGGGACGACTACAAGGCCTATGAGGCATCCTACATTCCCTGGGCCTGCATCGGCTACCTGCCGCAGGCGCAGTGCAAATAGGGGTGGGTATGAGCGCCAACGCCCGATCCGAAAGAACACGCCGGCGCCATCGACCGGTTCATCCTGCGCTTGGGTCATTTTTTAAGCTGGGCCAATTTCGTGCTCATCTTCGTGATCGTGGTCCAGGTCACGCTGCGCTACGGATTCGGCCGCGGCATGGTGGCGCTGGAGGAGCTGGAGTGGCACCTGTACGCCGTGGCCTTCATGTTCGGGCTTTCCTATGCGGTGGTCACGGACGCCCATCTGGGTCGAGATCGTGGGCATCCTGGTCCTGCTGCTGCCGTTCGTCGTCATCGTCATCGTCTACGGGTGGGAGTTCTTCGTGTCTTCCTGGGTGCGCCACGAGCGCTCGCTCGCGCCCATGGGGCTGCCCTACCGCTGGGCCATCAAGGCCGTCATCCCGCTGAGCTTCATCCTCCTCGGGCTGGCGGCCCTGACACGTCTGATCCGCACTTTCCAGGGCTTAAAGGGGCCAAGCGATGCTGATCAATGACTATCTGGTCGTGGCGATGTTCATCGCGTTCATCGCCTTCATGCTGACGGGCTACCCGATCGCCTTCTGCCTGGCGGGAACCGCCGTCATTTTCACCGTCGCCGGCAGCCTCTCGGATCTGTACTTGGGCACCGCCACCGGGGTGGATTTCAATTACTTCGGCATCGCGGTCACCCGGATATTCAACACCATGTCCAACTGGGTGCTGATTTCGCTGCCCCTGTTCATCTATATGGGGCTGATGCTCGACAAATCGGGCATGGCCGAGAAGCTGATGATGTCCGCTCAGGAGCTGTTCGGCAAACTGCGCGGCGGCCTGGCCATCACGGTGGTCCTGATCGGGGTGGTCATGGCGGCCTCGACCGGCATCGTCGGGGCCTCCGTGGTGATGCTGGGGCTGCTCACCATCCCCGCCATGCTGCATCAGGGC
>JALOPD010000379.1 GCA_025454075.1 Desulfobacterales bacterium
AGCACGGCGAGCCCGCCGTCGCCTGCCATCCCCAACCACCTCCCTGTTCGCTCACCAGAAGATTCATTTCGCCCAACGCAAGGTTGAGACCGCGGTCAAGGCCGGTGCACTTCGTGCCGAAGCCGTCAACCGCCGGCGGCCTCACATCGAACACGTTCGGATCGGGAGGAATTTCGAAAACGAGATCGCCCGGCATTATCGGCGGCCGGACAAGCGCCAGCAGTTTCTTATGAACTTTCGGCAGCTCCTTCGCCTCCGCACTGGAGTCTTTAAGCAACGCCTTGACGTCAACGCCGACCGCTTTCAATTCTCTCTGCACGACGGTATCCGTCAACCCCAAGCCGCGGTGCTCCTTCTCGATCGTCTTCAGCCGCGCCCTCTCGTAAGCTTCCGCCGCTCTTCGATGCCGCCTGAGTTGCCGCAACAGTTTTTTCGCATTTGCATCCATGGTGGGTTCCTCCATGTTGGTGGATGGTCGGGTTCCAGTGGTTTGAGTGGATCATCAAGAATTGCCGCCCCTGCCGCGACAAGCGGAAGGGGATGTCTCAAGGGAAGCCTCCTGCGGACGTTTGCACTCGGCCTCGAATATGGGTTTAAATGTGGATCGGTGTTAAATGGTCAGTTGCCCGTTATCGAAGCGCCATGCATATCAAACCGAGCTTGGGGAAGTTCTAGTTCCGGCGCCACAGAGAAGATATGGGGTGAATCATGTATTTTTCAGCGACAAACAAACACAGAGGGAATCAATCTGAGTTTTCGGCCTTGAGGGGCTTGATCCAAATAGCTTTGAGGCAAAAAAGGCGGCGGCTAAAGGTGCGCGGCGATCGCATCCTCGAGGGTTTTGAGGAAGCCCGAGTAAAAGTGGTCGGCCCCGGGGATCACCTCGAAGGCGGCCGACGGGTTCCAGCGCGCGCGGGCGCGGTCGATCATGGCGGGAGGGGCGATCTCGTCCCGTTCGCCGGTGACGATCAGATGCAGACTGGGAATCGGTGCGGGCGGGCCGAAGTCGATGAAGGCGAGCGGCGGGGACACCATCACCGTGCGCTGAAAGTTCTCGCTCACCCCGGCGTTGACCCACGCGCCGAAGGAATAGCCCGCGACATCGATATCGGTCATGCCCATCCCGGCCAGGCATGCGCGGGCGGCGTGGACGTCCCGGCGCTCGCCGATCCCCTTGTCGTGGCGGCCGGCGCTGCCGCCGGTCCCGCGGAAGTTGAAGCGCAGCGTGCTGAACCCTTTGCGCCGGTAGGCATCGCGCACGGCCAGGACCACGGGGTTGTCCATGTCGCCGCCGTAGAGTGGGTGCGGGTGGGAGATGACCACCCCCTTCGTGTCCGACCCACGCTCCAGCATCCCTTCGATCCGCAGGTTCTCGGACGCGAAAAACAAGGTCTCTTCCGGCACGGCGTTCAGCGCACTTTCTGCAGCGCGGCAAGGATCTCCTTGCCGAATGCCTTGCGCTGCCATTGCTTGAGCCCGTTCAGGTCGGCGAGGTCCTCCGCTTTCAGGGGTCGGCGCTCGGCCAGAGCGCCCATCGTGGCTTTGGAGCAGATCAGGGAGGGGTCGATTTTCAACCGGCGCGCCTGGGCCTCGCGCCAGCTGCGCAGGGCCTGAATGCGGTTGGACACCACGGTGGGCACGGTTTTCTGTTTCTGGCGCGGATAGCGCGGCAGCTGGGAGGCCGGCACCTCCAGGGCTTTTTGGATGGCGGCGACGACGTCGCGGCCGTGGCGCTCCATCTGGGTGGCGCTCAGGATCCCGGCCTGCTCGAGCGCCTCCAGGCTCTCCGGCCTTGACACGGCCAGGGCCAGCAGGGTGTCGGGGTTGAAGACTTTGAAGGGGGGGCGGTCCTTGCGGCGGGCGAGCTGCCGCCGGAGCTTCAGAAGGTTTTCCAGAACGGCCAGCCCGCGGGGATCCAGGCGCCCGGCGCCCTTGCAGGCCAGGAACAGCGGTCTCTCATCGGCGGCGGACGGCCTGACCTTGCTCAGCAGGCGGCATTCCTCGTTGACCCAGGAGAGGCGGTCCTTGGCCGCGAGCTCCGCCTCCAGCCGTTGGGCCAGCGGCAGCAGGTAGCGCACGTCCGAGGCGGCATAGGCCAGCATTCCCGGCGGCAGCGGTCGCAGGGACCAGTCCTTGCGCTGGTATTTCTTGTCCACGGTCACGCCGAAAAGGTTTTTCAACACCGCCTCCAGGCCGGTCTCCTTGAAACCCAGGAAGCGGCAGGCGAGCTGGGTGTCGAAGAGGGCGTTGATCCGGATCTCGAAGTCCCGGTAGAGGGAGCGCACGTCGTAATCGGCGCCGTGAAACACCTTGCGGATGTCCGGGTTGCGGAAAACCGGTTTGAGGGGGGCCAGGTCCCTGATCGCGATCGTGTCGATGATGACGTTGCGCTGCGCCGTGGCCAGCTGGATCAGGCACACCTTCTCCTGGAAATGATACATGGAGTCGGCTTCAAGGTCGATCCCGAGGAGGGGCTCCCGCTCGAGCGCGGCGGCGAGGGTTTCGAGGTCCGATGGGGTGTCGATGATGTCATACCGAAGCGATCCGTCTACAGCCATTTTCTGCTTGACCCATTCGTTTCTTTTTTTTAATCACTGCCAATCCACAGACCATGCGATAAAGCGGCCCGCTGCCGGTTGTGGAATCAGGCGAATCGGTGTATGATCAAAAGTCGACCGGTCGCCCGTCCGCCGGTCTTTTGTTTTGTTCTCTCCGGGCCGACGGGCGGCCGGTGGACCGGACAGACCCGCGGGACAGCCACCTGCGGCGTCGCCGCCCCAACGGGACAACTCTCAACGGCATAAAAGAGACAAATTTTATGATCAGCATAACACTTCCGGATGGCAACATAAAGTCTTTTGATCAGGCCGTTTCCGGCCTGGACCTGGCGCGCAGCATCTCCGAGGGGCTCGCCCGCAACTGTGTCGCTATGGAGCTGGACCACCGGCTGGTGGATCTGAACGCGACCATCGACCGCGACGCGACGGTGCGGCTGATCACCACCAAGGACCCGGAGGCGCTGCAGGTCATGCGCCACAGCGCCGCCCATGTCATGGCCCAGGCGATCCTGCGCCTTTACAAGAACGCCAAGCTGACCATCGGCCCGGTGGTCGAAGACGGGTTTTACTACGACATCGACATGCCGCCCGTTTCGGAAGAGGACTTCCCCGCCATCGAGGCCGAGATCCAGAAGATCGTCAAGGCCAAGCTGCCCGTCCGGCGGCGCGAGGTGACCAAGGCGGAGGCGCTGGAGTTTTACCGCAACGAGCCCTACAAGCTGGAGATGATCCGGGAGCTGCCGGACGGCACGATCTCGGTCTACGAGCAGGGCGAGTTCACGGACCTCTGCCGCGGGCCGCACGTGCCGCACACGGGGCTCGTCAAGGCCATCAAGCTGCTCAAGGTGTCCGGCGCCTACTGGCGCGCCGACCCCGCCCGCGCCCAGCTGCAGCGCATATACGGCACGGCCTACTTCGACAAGAAGGAGCTCGACGCCTACCTCACCTTCCTCGAGGAGGCCAAGCGCCGCAA
>JALOPD010000112.1 GCA_025454075.1 Desulfobacterales bacterium
ACCCGGTCGCCGCTCAAATCGACGATTTCCGTCATCTCGCCGGAGGCCAGCTTGAGCAGCCGCAGCCCCCACTGGTCCAGGCCGGCGAAGATGGGTATGACGAACAGGCTGAGGATCAGGTTTCGAACCGTGGCCGTTCCCCCCAGAAGGACGTCCGAGACCCAGTAAACGCCCATGCAGAGCACGTAGGCGCTCGCCAAGAGGTGCCAGTACCGCGCCAAAGCTGCCCGCGGGCCGGCTGGCCCGGCCTCCGCGTTTGCCGGCAGGATAGCCTCGGAAACCCGCTGCCGGCCGCGCCAGATCATGACGACGAGGGCGATGGAGACGTAAGCTCCGCCCAGGCTGTAAAACATCAGGTAGAGGGATTTGCTGGCTTCCATTTCGCCGAGGACGGCGCTCGCCCCGACAATCAGGGCCGCGCCCGCTGTGATGTAAAGGAGCCCGCGGTAAAGGAAGCCGGCGTCGGCGTCCTTCATCGGGAACAGACGCAGGGCGGGTGCATCCGGCGAAAAAATAACCTTGGCCGCAACCATATAAATCAGCACGTGGTAGCTCGCGATCAGGTAGATCGAAACGAACTCATAACCGATATCGCCTTTCTGGAAAAAGAGGACAAACAGGAGGAAGGTGGTGACGGCGAACACGGCGATCCCCGCGATTTCCAGAATGAGACGCGACAGCACCCGTCCGAAAAACTCCATCCGTCCCAATCTCACGGAGGTGAACAGCCTTTCACGGAGGTCCCGGGTCGATCGGAAAAGCAGCCATCTCTGGAGCAGCCCCGTCGCCAGGATCGCCAGCAGCGCCAGCAGGGTCAGGAAGAAACGGCCGATGCCCTTTCCGCCGGTCAGCTTGCGCCAGGCACCTTCTATTCGGTCGGATTCATCTTCCGCCTCGGTGAGGGTCCCGGACAGCTTTTTCATCAGCGCCGAGGCGTTGTCGGCCAGCCGGTAAAAAATATGCCCCAGCCCGGCGTCACGGCCCTTTATGACCAGTCCGCCCTCACCCTGCACGGCCCTGGCCGCCGCCTGGCGCTTAAGCACCTGGGTCAGCTCCTTTCGCGCCTGCTCGTCGGTCAGAGCGGCCATGAAAGCGTCCACCTGCTCCGGGGTCTGCGGTTGGGCCGGAACAGCTGCCTCCTCCGACTTGACCACGGGTTTTTTCGCCTTGGGCATTGGAAACTTCTGGGCCCAAACGCTCCCGCCAACGCAAAAAAGGAGCAGCAGGAGACACGCCATCGCCCACAAAGACCGCTTAGCGCTTTGCATCATTATGGCCTCGCTTTGAGAAGAACCAAGTGATTTTTTCCGGGCGATGCGAAACACCTCCCAGCCGACCGATGAACGAGACGCCGTTGCCCGGGAACACTTTTTTGGGAAGCAATAAGGGACCGCTCGGCTCAGGTTATATCACGATGTCGAAATTTTTAGCATAAATATCGAGGAGCCGGTTTTCGACGACCTCCACATAGCCGCTCCAGAACGTCCTTCGCCACGTTGAGCAGTTCCGGCACCCGGTGGATGCTTCCACAAATACCAAGGTGCGGAGATTCCATCAACTGAAAAGCGTGAACGGCCATGCGACCGGGCTCATATGATAGCATAGGTAAGATGGGATCGGCGCCGAACCACCGATACGTCTTTGTCTATGAAAACGGTGCCGGCCGACGGCCGATCACGCAGAAAAGGCGGTTGCTTCCGCGTCCCTTGTCATGCTACCAAGCAAAACTCGATGGCTGACAAGAATTCGGGGCACGCCAAAATACCAAGAGGGGATAGGCACATGCAAAAAGCGATTAAGAAGCTGGACCACACGTCCCATTTGATTCTTCAACGGACCAGCCGAAAGGAGATCGGGGAGGGCATCACCGTCATCGTCAAAGGCGAGGGCGTGTGGGTGTACGACCAGGACGGAACTCGCTATCTGGACCTGGACGCCGGGGTGACACGGCCGGTTCACGTGGGCCACGGTTCCAGGGAACTGGCCCAGGCGGCCTACGACCAGATGTGCCGCCTGGCCTACTTCACCCCCATGAGTTTTGCCAACGTGCCGGCCATGGAGCTGGCGGAGACCCTGGCGGGGATCGCCCCGGAGGGCATCAACCGGTTCACTTTCGAATGCGGGGGCTCCGAGGCGGTGGAAACGGCCATGAAGCTCGCCAAGCACTACCACTATTACCGCGGCGACAAGGGCCGGTTCAAGATCATGTCCCGGCGGGGCGCCTACCACGGGGTCAACGGGATCGGCCTGCGCGCTCTCGGAACGGTCATGCCCATGCGCCAGGTGATGGAGCCCCTGGCCCCCGGCGCCGCCTTCATCGAGTCCCCCTACTGCTACCGGTGCCCGCACCATCTCACCCTGCAGAACTGCGACATGGCCTGCGCCCGCGAACTGAACCGCATTCTGGAGTTCGAAGGGCCGGAGCAGTTCTCGGTGTTCATCGGGGAACCGATACAACAGGCCTACGGCGCCTTGAAACCGCCCGCGGGCTACTGGCCCGTCATTCGAGACATCTGCGACCGCTACGGCATCCTGCTCATCATCGACGAGGTCATCTGCGGGTTCGGCCGCACCGGGAAGATGTTCGCAACGGAACACCTGGGCGTCAAGCCGGACATGATCACCATGGCCAAAGGGCTCACCAGCGGCTATGTGCCCCTGGGCGCCGTGGGGTGCACCGACCAGGTGATGGAACCCATCGAGGTCCTCAACCACCTGCACACCTACGCAAACCACCCGGTGACCTGCGCCGTCGGAGTGAAAAACATCGAAATTCTCAAGCGGGACCGCCTGGTGGAAAACAGCGCAGCCATGGGGGACTATTTCCTGGAGGGGTTGAGGCACCTCCAGGACCACCCGTCCGTCGGCGAAGTCCGGGGCACCGGCCTCTGGCTGGCGATCGATTTCACCATCGACAAAAAAACCCGCGCCCCCTTTCCCACCCCCAACCTGATGAATCTGCTGGTGCGGGCCAAGCAGAAAGGGGTCATCACCAAGACCATGGGCCTGGCCCTGGAATTCGCGCCCCCGCTGACCATCCGGAAGGACGAGATCGACTTCGCGCTCAAGGTCATCGGCGAGTGCATCACGGAAGAGGAGAAGGCCCTCGGTCTGTGACCTATAGGGTGCCGGAAGCCAGCATATCGGCAAAGTCTCGGAAGGGTAAAACCTCGATGCCGTCCTGGGTGCGCAGGGCGGGCCCGCAGGGGTAGACAATCAATCGGCGCTTCAGCCCTTTGAGCAGGGCCGCGGCGCGCAGGCCCTTGCACCAACTCTCGGTGAAGCTGCCGCCGGACTTTGCTTCGATCGCAACGAATTGCCGGCCCCGGGCGAGCAGAAAATCAACTTCGGCCGCTGCGCCCTCGGAGGCCGCCCAAAAATAGACCTCATCGCAAATGCCGCGGTAATCCCGGTAAGCCCGGATGATCTGGGCCACCAACCCCTCGAACAAGGCGCCGCGCTCCTCGGTGATCACTTCTCCGAAAGATCGTTTCATGGCTCGCACCAGACCCGGATCGCACCAGTACCATTTGGGATGCTTGCGTTCTCGGACTCGCAGCTTGGCCTCATACGCCGGAAGCCGAAAACACAGCAGCGTCTCTTCGAGGATGTCCAAATAGGCCGACACCGTTGTCCGCGCCACACCGGCATCCCGCGCGATGGTGCTCACGTTGATCGCCTGGCCATGGAAAAGGGCCGCCACGGGCAGGAACCTCGCAAAACCCGGCAGGCTTCTGACCAACGCCTCGGCCTGAACCTCTTCTTTCAGATAAAACTGGGCATAGGCGGCCAGCGTGTCGGCTTTGGCGTCGGAGTCCCACACAACCGGCAGAAGGCCGAATTGCAGTGCCTGGTCGAGGTTGAATTTCCCGCCGAGTTCCTCGGGGACGAAGGGGTGCATCGCGCGGCGCAGGGCACGGCCGGCCAGCAGGTTCACGCCGGCACGCTTCAACTTGCGGGCGCTCGAACCGCACAAGACGAAACGCAGCCGCTTTTCCTCGATAAAACGGTGCACCTCGTTCAAGAGCCCCGGCAGCCGCTGGACCTCGTCGACGATCACCCAGGCCCCCGGTTGAACCGCCCGCACCTCATCTGCGAAAAGCCCCGGACGTGCCAGCAGCTGCTGGTATTTTTCTTCATAAAGCAGGTCGATCACATGGGCATCGGGAAAAGTCGCGCGCAGCCAGGTGCTCTTTCCGGAGCCGCGAGGCCCCATGAGAAAAAAACTTTGCCGGGAGGGGTTGAGGATACGAGCAATCATAGTTGACCAGCATGACGTCATTTTTCGTCGAAATTTGACGGGATTCTATACAATCGCCTTGGGTTTGTCAATCACGCCGCCGGTGAAGGCATGGTGGCTAAAGCCCTTGTCCGCCCGCGGGGACTTCCAGGATCACCTTGCCGATGTTGCGGTTCTCCTTCACGTGGGCGTGCGCAGCCTCGGCCTCGGTGATGGGGAAGACCCGATCGATCACCGGCTGGAGTTCCCCGGAGGCGAGCATGGGGAGGAAGCGACCCTCGAAGCGGCGGGTGATCTTGATCCTCTCAGAGATCGGGCGGGGTCGAAGCCTGGAGCCGATCAGGCGCAGGCTCCCGCCCAGGACCCGCCCCAGGTCGATTTCCGCCCGGCTGCCGCCCATCAGCCCGATGTTCACCAGCCGGCCGCCGGGCGCCAACACCTCGAGGTTGCGCTTGAGGTAGGCCGCGCCGACGGGGTCCAGGACCAGGTCCACCCCCCGGCCTTCGGCGTGCGCCTTGATCTCCACGGCAAAATCCTGGTTCTTGTGGTCGATGGCCACGGTGGCGCCCCACCGGCGGCACGCCGCCAGCTTCTCCGCCGAGCCCGCCGTCGCATATACCGTGGCGCCGACCGCGGCCGCCATCTGGATGGCTGCCGTGCCCACCCCGCTGGCCCCCGCGTGGATCAGAACCTTCCGGCCGGCCTGCAGCCGCCCCTCGATGAACAGGTTCAGAAACGCCGTCAGCCAGGCCTCGGGCACGGCCGCCCCCTGGGCAAAAGACCACCCGTCGGGCAGCCGCATCAGCAGCCCATGATGGACGGCGGCCCGCTCCGCATACCCGCCGCCCGGCAGCAGGGCCATCACCCGCTCCCCGGGCTGCCAACCCTGCGCGGCATCCCCGACGGCCGCGATCGTCCCGGCCATCTCCAGCCCCAGGACGTCCGTCACGCCCGGCGGCGGGGGGTATTGCCCCCGGGCCTGCAGCAGGTCCGCCCGGTTAACGGCGGTTGCCCGCACCGCCACCAGCACCTCCTCCGGTCCCATCGCCGGATCCGGAGCCTTCTCCCATATCAGGCGCGGCGCCTGACCGCCCGCCTTGACCAGGATCACTTTCATTTTTCCTCCAGTGAAAAAATCTTGTTATCATTTGAGCTCAAGAAAATCGGCTGCCGGACCGATGATATCAAAAAAGAACCTTCCCCGGATGCATACGGCCGCCGGCAAAACGGGCCGAGGAGGACTTCATGGAGATTCTGGGCATCGATATCGGGTTCGGCTTCACCAAGGCCACCAACGGGACGGACACCATCATCTTCAAGTCCCTGCTCGGCGACTCGGCCGAAATCCAGTACTGGGCGGACTTTGGGGAGAACCGTTCGGCCGATCACATCCAGGTGACCATCGACGGCAAGTCCTATTTCATCGGGGACCTGGCCGAACAGCAGTCCCGGACGCCCAAATTCACGCTGGACCAGGAAAAACTCATCACGGAATACGTCCGGGTCCTGGCCCTCACGGCGGCCGGCCTGCTGACCAAGAACGGCCACCAGGTGAATGTCCCGGTCAACGTGGTCTCGGGGCTCCCGATCGGCTTTTTCAAACGCAACCACGAACGGTTCCATGGGATCCTTTCCGGGCACCACTCGGTGGCTTACCACTCTCCCCACGGCCAGGTGACCACCAAGGAAATCTACATCAACAAGGTGCGCATGCTGCCCCAGCCCCTCGGCAGCATTCTCAACCTCCTGATGGACGGGAACGGGAACGTTTCCAACAAAGAACTCGCCGGCCAGAAGATCGGCGTGGTCGACATCGGCTTTCGCACGACCGACTTCACGATCATGGACCGCATGCGTCACATCGACCGCGGCAGCCGCACCATCGACAGCGGGATGTCCAAGGCCTTCGGCCTGATCGCCCAGAAGCTCCAGGAGAAATGCGGGGTGTCGGTCGAGCTGTACCGGCTCTACCAGGCCGTCGAGGAGGGCGCCATCCGCATGCGCGGCAAGGCCATCAACTTCGCCAGCATCCGGGACCAGGTGTTCGAGCAGTTGGCCGGTTCCATCGCCGGCGAGATCGACCGGCTGTGGGCCCACGACTGGGACATCGATCTGATCGTCCTGACCGGCGGCGGATCCCGTGAACTGGCCCGCCACCTCAAGCCGCTGATCGACGGCAACGTGGTGCCTCTGGAGCCCCACATCGATTCACGGCTGAACAACGTCTTCGGCTATGTAAAGTACGGAAAATTTGCGTGGGGAGCCGCCGCCTCGAAATCGGCCGATGGGTCGTCGCTCGGCGGCAGGCACGAGGACCCGGAGCGGAACGGCGCGGCAGCGGCGGTTTGATCCCGGCATCGGACGGGCCGGATGGCAATAAATCATCCGGCGGCGGCCGGATGCACGCAGCGGCGCTCAGCGAGACCCGGGTGACGAGGCCGTCCCGCGCTCGATGAGACGAAGCACGATTTCAACCGGCCGCCCCAGCAGAAAGTCCAGCATCTCGGCCTCAAGCCCCCCTTGTGCGACCATCAGCCGTCGAATTTCGGCATCATAGCGGACCATTCCGGCCAGCTCGCTCTCGACCTCGGCTCGGCCCCGGCCGGGCCTTCGCTCCAGAAGCCGCCGGAGGCCGTCGACATCGCAGCGCCGCTCATGATCTTCGATCAGCTCCCACAACCCTTTGACGTCGGCCAGCAGGTCCCGGCGGGACAGGCGCCCGCGGCGGTAGGTCTGTTCGAGCCGCGCGGTGTCCCGGCACTCCAGGAGCCGGCACTCCAGAGGCCGGTCGGCGTAGATGCGGCAGGCGCCCGTGCGGTCATCCAGGAAGCGGCAGGCCCAGCTCTCGCCGCGGCCCTTGATCTTGATGATGTCGCCGTCGACGCGGACGAGCCCGCCCTGCACCGGGTCCGTCGCCCACTCGCCCCTGCGGATGGTGTAAAGGTGCCGGGTGTGGATGGCGCCCTGCTCCACCCGTCCGCGATCCTCCTGGTGCAGGGCCGGCCCGCCCTTGCGGCAGCACGTCCCGCAGCGCGAACAGGTTGAGCGAGAAGAAGGGGCCGGTTTCATTCCGTGCGGTATATCAAAGCCCCCGGACCCTGGCAAGCCGGCGTTCCCCCGACCGGATGCCGCCCCGCCCATTCAAACAATCCTTTGAATTCCATGGGCAATTGATATAATAAGTGCGAAGCTGGCCTTCGGCGGCGGCGGCTGCAGATGCTCGGCCCGAGGCGGGCGCCCTTATGCGCATCAAAATCGAAGAACTCAAAGAAACCCGCGTCGCGCTCGAATTCGACGCACCGGCGGACCGTTTTCCGGCCCTGCGCGAGATGGCGCTTCGCCGGGAATGCGATTTCACAGACCCGATCCGCACCCGCCTCCGAGCGGCCCGCATCGGCGATATCGTGGAGGTCGAGGGGGGCATCCGCACGACGGTGCGACTGAGCTGCGGCCGCTGTCTCGTTGAGTTCATCAGCCCGCTGGAGTCGACCTTCGCCCTCACCTATTCCCGGCAGGCGCCCGCAGAAGGCGGACGCAGCGAACCGGGGCCTCACGCGATAGAGACCGCAGAGACCGATCTCGTTTATTTCCAGGGCGATGAGATCGACCTCACCGATGGGGTCCAAGAGCAGGTGGTCCTCTCTTTGCCCTTACGGCCTCTTTGCAGCGAAGGCTGCAAGGGACTCTGTGCGCGCTGCGGCGCCGACCTGAACCAAGGCGCCTGCGGCTGTCTCGCGGCGACGGCCGGCAGCCCGTTTGCCGTCCTGGGCCGGTTGAAACTGGACAGGGGTTGACCGAAAAAAACCATGGGGACCGACGATCCATCTATGCCGGCCGGGCAGCGCGGCATTGTGAACCGCTTCGCCCGCTTCGCCCTCAAGGTTCTGCGGGATTTCCAGCGCCGCCAGGGGCTGCTGCTGGCGGGCGCGGTCGCCTATTACACCCTGCTGTCCATCGTGCCGCTGTTCGCCCTCATTCTGGTCGGCCTCTCGCACTTCGTCAACGAAGACCAATTGATTCAGACCATCGCCCGGAACCTCGAGCTCCTGATCCCCGGTTATGCCGACAGCCTGGCGAATCAGGTCCGCATGTTTCTGGCGCGCCGCCACCTGGTCGGAATGGTCGGGTTTCTCATCATGCTCTTTTTCAGTTCCATGGCCTTTTCGGTCCTGGAGAGCACGATGGCGGTGATCTTCTCCCACCGCGAAAAGTCGATGCGCCGCCCTCTCTTCATATCGGCGATCATCCCTTATTGCTACATCCTTTTGATGGGCCTGGGGTTGTTGCTGGTGACCCTGATCTCCGGCGCCATGGACGCCCTCGAGCACCAGCAGGTGCTGTTGCTGGGGTTTGAAATCAGCCTGAAGGGATCCTCCAAGATCCTCTTGTACCTCTTGGGCATGGGCGGCATGGTTTTGATGCTCACTTCGTTTTACCTGGTCATGCCGGTCGGGCGCATATCCTTCCGGCATGCCTTGAGCGGGGCGGTCACGGCCACCGTGCTCTGGGAGGCCATCCGCCGCATCCTCGTCTGGTATTATTCCAAGCTGTCCCTGGTCAACGTGATCTACGGCTCGCTCGCCACCACGGTGGTGGCGCTGCTCAGCATCGAGGTGGCGGTGATCATCCTCCTGCTGGGGGCCCAGGTGATCTCCGAATTCGACCGGCGCCGCTACGAAACCGGTGGAAACCATCATGGACCGAGGGCCCAGGGCCGGCTGCCGGAACCGCCGGGTCATGGAACGGACGGTTAAACAAACCGGACCAGCGCGGGCCCCTGTCGGGCGGAGCGGGGTGCCAAATTTCGCTTGCGTTCGACGGCCCGGCTGGTTTATGGGAGCACAGACCGGGCGATGCCGGGCGTCGGATCGGAACCATCGCCCGGACCGCTCATTTTGACGGGAAACACCCCGTGAGCCATCCATTGAGGGATTTCCTTCCCAGGAGGTCAAATGGCGCTTAAAGTCAACACCTCGCTGAAGCGGCCGGGCATCTTTGTCGTGGCCCCCATCGGGTCCATCGACACCCCCGGCCAGGCGATCTTCCAAGAAAAGGTCGATTCCCTTCTCAGCCAGAACCCCGATGTGGTCATATTCGACATGGAGTTCACGGAGTACATCAACAGCATGGGGATCCGCGTGCTGGTGAAAGCCAAGAAGGCCTTAAAGCAGCGGAATGGAAAGGTGGTCTTCATCAACCTGCAGCCCCAGATCAAGAAGGTGTTCGACATTCTGAACGCCCTGCCTTCGCTCAAGGTGTTCGCGAGCATCCAGGAACTCGACGCCTACCTGGATGCCATGCAGAGCAAAAGCCGCTGAACACGGGCCGTCGTTGCCCGAGGAGCCCCCCGATGAAACGAGCCCTCTTCCTCCTGGCCATCTTTCTGACGGCCGCCTGTTCCCACGGCCGCACCCCGAATTTCCCCGCCGGGGCGGATCTCGCCGGCGCCGGCCAGGTGGCCGTCGTGCGCAACGACAATCTGTTCGGGTGGTGGCTTTCGGTAACCGTGACCCTCGACGACGCGGCCGTCGCCTACCTCCGATCCGGGGAACACGCGGTGTTCTCGGTCCCGCCGGGGCTGCACACCGTCGGGGTCTCCGACCGCGGCATCAGCGTGGCGGTCGAACCGAACCGGAAGTATTATTTTTTGATCAGCACGGAAGACTCGCCGGCCGGGTTCGAGATCGAACGTCTGGATCCCGGCCGGGGGGAAGAGTGGCTCTCCAAAACAAGGCCGACCCCTTAAAAAGCAACGGCCGCCCGTTACCGGGCGGCCGTTGCTTTTTATATGAGGTGCAAGGGCCCCAAATCTGAGGGTCAACCCTTGGCCACTTTGTCCCGGAGCATCTTCAAAACCTCCTCCGGCGAATCCTTGGCCAGGATGTCGCGGAACTGGTCGCGGTAGTTCTTCACCAGGCTGATCCCCTCGATGATGACATCGTAAACCCCCCAGGTGCTTCCCTTGCTGATCAGCCGGTAGTCGAGGGGTATCTTTTTGCCGTCGCCCGTGATGATGTTGCTGGTGACCTCGACCTGGCCCTCCCTCAGCACGGTTTCCTTGTCGAAGACGACTTTCTCGTTGGAATAGGAAAGCAGCCGGTCCGCGTACGTCTTCTCGAGCAGGTCGCTGAAGAGCTTGATGAACTCGGCCTGCTGCTGGTCGTTGAACTTGGCCCATTCACGGCCCAGCGTCCGCTTGGACAGCTCGGTGTAGTCGAAGATCTCGTTCACGATCGAGCGGATCTTGACAATTTTGGCATCGCGGGGCTGGTCCTTGAACGCCGGCTCGGCCAGCGTCGTCAACACCTTGTTGACCTGCACCTCCACCGTCTCCTTGGCCGA
>JALOPD010000380.1 GCA_025454075.1 Desulfobacterales bacterium
CAGGCGCAGCCGCACGACGGCGGCCTGAGCCTGGGCCAGGCGCTGTTCGTCTGGCACCACGTCCTGGGGAACCCGCGGGTCCCTAAGGCGTTGACCCCCTATCTGGGCACGGATGCCGGCGAGGTCAGCCCGCGGGTGATTCCGGACATCGTGCGCTTTCTCGAAGCCGGCCGCAGCGTGGGACTGTGCTGCGGCAAGGCGGAATCCGGCCCGCGGGCCCTGGGCCACCGCAGCATCCTGCTCGACCCGCGCATCCCGGACGGCAAGGACCGCCTGAACCGCGAGGTCAAGCACCGCGAGTGGTACCGTCCGTATGCGCCCATGGTGCTGGGCGACTGGGGAGTGCCGAGCAAGTTCATGTCCTACATCGTCCCCACCAACGCCGCGGAGGTGCCGGCCGTAACCCATGTCGACGGCACCACCCGGCCGCAGATCGTGGACGACGGCGACGATCCCTTCGTCGTCGCCCTCCTAAAGGCCTGGCGCGCGAAGACCGGCTGCGGCCTGCTGCTCAACACCTCCTTCAACTGCCAGGAGCCGCTGGTCAACACCGTGGACCAGGCCCGCGCGACCTGGAAACGCACCGGGCTGGATGTGCTGGTGACGCCGGAGGGGATCGAGACGGATAAGAACGCATAGGGCATAGGGCAGAGAGCATGGGGCAAAGGAGATGCAAGGAGGTTTTTTTACCCTATGCCCTATGCCCGCTGCTCTATGCTTCGTAAGCCCAACGCCACAAGGCCCGCAGAGGAACGGCGTACAATTTTGGGCCGAAGGGCAGCATCTCGTTGCCGGTGTAGAGGACGACACCGCGGTGAAAGCGCTTGGGCACCCGATCGGCCAAGTACCGTAAACCCTTGAAGTCCGCGCCCGCCACGGTCGTGGAGGCTTTGACTTCCACGCCGACGAGCCGGCCACTCGGCTCCTCCAAGATGAAATCAACCTCGCTGCCTTCATGCGAGCGGAAATGAAAAAGCCCGGGTTTGACCCGCGACCAACCGCACTGCTTCTTCAACTCCATGCCCACAAAGCCCTCCAGCAGCGGGCCGAACAGATTGCGGTCTTCAAGAAGCCTTTGGGAATTCATGCCGAGCAGGTGAGCCGCGAGGCCGGTATCCGCCATCACGATCTTGGGCGACTTGGTTAGCCGCTTGCCGATATTGGCAAACCATGCCGGGACCGTCTGGACCAGGAATGTCGCTTCCAGAAGCG
The DNA here is from genome assembly GCA_025454075.1 of Desulfobacterales bacterium. The sequence goes on from JALOPD010000380.1 coordinate 1,213, forward strand.
CGACATACCGTTTTACGGTGCTCTGCGTAAGACCACTGATACGGGAAAGATCGGCAAAGTTCAGAAGCCCCATCGGTCGCGAGGCGAGAATGGCCAGCAGTCGCGGCATCACCTCCATGCCGTCGATATGGGCTAACTCGCGGATATCCCGCTGGAGGATGGCGGTGACGTACGATCCAAACCATGCCCGGCGCCTATCATCGCTGTCCATCGCGGCCGGCTCGGGAAATCCTCCTCGACCGATCCTGTCATGAAGGTCGTACTCGGCTTTGCGGCGTCCAGGAGGCTGAGGCAGTTTGTCGGCAAAGAGGGCGTCGATAAAACCTTCGACACTCTCTTCCAATTCACCCTGAGAAAAAGGCCACAGCGTCAAGATCTCCATGCGGCCGGCCAGGGATTCAGAAAGCTTCGGCAGGAAAAGGGCATGGGCGGACCCCGTGAGCAGAAATCGCCCCGGCGAGCGGTTCGAGTCGACCAGCCGTTTGATGGCGATAAAAAGCTCCGGAGCGCGCTGTACTTCGTCCAAGACCACCGGCCCGTCGAACCCGGAAATAAACCCGAACGGGTCCGTCCGCGCAGCTGCGAAAACAGCGGCATCGTCGAGTGTAACGTAGCGAGCCGGGTGCTCCTGTCGGGCCAGCGATTGAACTAAGGTTGTTTTACCGGTCTGGCGGGCCCCGTGCAGCAATACGACGGGGCGGTCGGCGACGGCGGCTAGAACCTCAGGAGTTAGGTTGCGCCGGATCATGCTGAAAATCTACCAAAAAAATGATTGAAAATCAATCTTTGTCTGGACGATTTTCAGCCGTTAATTGAGCCGGCGGCGAAGCCGTCAGTAGCGGCGGGTGAGGGCGCCGGAGACCCGCGGCGACAGCCGCTTGGCGCATTCCGGGCACCAGCGGTGGTGATCCTTCACGTCCGGGTGGTGATCGACGGCGCGCTCGTGGGCGACCGCCAGAAACTTCGGGGTGGCGAAGCGCTTGCCGCAGCCTTCGCAGGTGGCCAGGGGATGGCGGCCGATGACCTCGTCGCGGATCGAGATGGTCCGCACGTACTCGTCATCGGTGACCGCAATGACGTGGGTGGGGCAGATGTTGGCGCAGGTGCCGCAGCCGATGCAGCGGCCCTCGACCGGCTCGATCAGCCGCTTCCCGTCGCGTTTGCCCAGCCGGAGCGCGCCGGCGCCGACCACTTCCTTGCAGACCCGCTCGCAGAGCAGGCAGCGGATGCACCCGTCGGGCGCCGGGTCGATGCGGATGCCGAATTCCTGCGCCAGGTGGATGAGCCGCTCGGACTGGGGGGCCTGCTTCAGGAGGGCCCGCATGGCCTTCTCGCGGGCGGCCTGGATGGCCACGCTCTCGGTTTGTATGACCAGGCCGGGGTGCGTCTTGACCAGACAGGCTCGTTTGAGTTCGGGCGGCTTGCCGGGGGTTGCGGCCTCCACGGTGCACAGGCGGCAGACGCCGACCGTTTTGTGCAGCGCCGGATGAAAGCAGATCGCAGGCAGCCGGACGCCCGCCGCCTGGAGGGCCTTCAAAAGGTTTTCCCCCTCTTCGACCTGGAGCGGGCTGCTGTTGACCGTAACCGAAATCATGGCGGACATCGTCATTCGGGAAGCAGCCGCAGGCAGTCCTGGGGAAACCGGTGCGTGCCCTTGCCCTCGATGCTGACCTCGATCAGGGCGTCCGGGTCGTTCTTGGTGGTGTCGGGATCGGTGATGATGCCGTGCCGGCCGACGTATTGGTCCATGTGCGGCCCCCAGCTTTCGTCCTCTGATTTGCGGAAGATCTCCACTTTCTGGCCGCGATGAAATGCCATAACCACACTCCTTTTCGAGTCGAACGGCGACCGGTTCAAGCCGGACTGTTTTCCGTGTGTGCGCGGGCAGCCTGCCGGCGTGAGCAGGAATGACAGAGCCTGTGTCCGGCGACGACCGGGCTGACGCCCTGGGTCCGCTTCTGCAGAAAATCGAGATAGCGCTGCGGCCCGAGCACAGCGCCGCAGGCCTCGCAGTGCTCGAGTTTCTGGCGGTTCAGGATCGTTCCACAGTAAGATAACAGACGCTCACCGCCGCGGTCAACCACGCGGATGGCCTGGTTGGGGCAGTTGGCGGCACAGGCGCCGCACAGGATGCAGCGCTCCGCCGTCAAGCGGAAGTCGGTCGGTCCGGGATGGTCGAAGTTGAGAAAGCCGAATTCCAGGGCGTCGACGCCCATCATGTCGCGGCAGACCTCGACGCATTTGCCGCAGCGCAGGCAGATGTCGCAGCGCAGGCAGCGCCGGGCCTCTTCGCGCACGACGTTCTCG
>JALOPD010000381.1 GCA_025454075.1 Desulfobacterales bacterium
GTGGCTCCGAAGACGAGCAGAACCCCTTGAGCAATGGCCTGATGTATCTGCCGAAGGACATCCGGCGACAGCTGGGCCTGGACCTCCGGCCGGAAGGCGATTTCGGCATTGCCGCGGATCTGATCGGCCAAGGCCGCTGGAAGCTTCTGCAGCTCACCGCCCGCCAGGGCGGATTGCAATGCGCTTGAGAACCCGGCTGTGAAAATGCCGCCGCAGACTCCGATACCGACCGTGCCGCCCAGGTTGCGGGAGAACTGGTGCGAAGCGGTGGCGACGCCCAGGTCGGAAGGACTGACGCTGTTTTGGACGACGAGGATCGTCGCCAGCGCCACGAACCCCATGCCCACTCCGACCAGGGCGAAGACCCAGAAGCAGGCGGCCGTGGATGTGGAGGTCGAAAACGTAAGCGTGAGGGCGCAGCCGGCGGAAAGCAGGGCCGCGCCGGCGCCGGCGGAGGCCCTGCTGCCCCAGGCATGGACCCACCGGCCCAGCGCCAGCGAGCCGAGCGACCATCCCAGGCTCAGCGCCAGCACGGTCGAACCGACCTCCACCGGGCTTTTGCCCAGGGCCCCCTGGATGAACAGCGGCGCGAAGCCGAAGAAGGCGAATATGGCGAAGCTGCTCATGAAGATGGCGGCGTTGCCGACGCTGAAGCCGCGCAGCTTGAAAAACGAGAGGGGCAGGATCGGGTCCTGCGCGCGCCGCTCGGCGGTGTAGAACCAGGCGCCGAAAATGATCGTAGCCGCCCAGAGCAGGAGTATTTGGGGCGAGCTCCACGCATAGGTCTGGCCGGCCAGCAGGAAAATTAAAAGCAGGCTCAGGATGGTGAGCGAAAGGGCCAGGGCGCCGGCGAAATCGATGGTCGCTTTTTCGCGCTTCGCCCGGGTTTCGACGAGATAAAGACTCACTCCGATCAGCGAGAGCGCGCCCAGCGGCACATTGATGAAGAAGATCCAGGGCCAGGAAAGGTAAGCGACGATGAACCCGCCCATGGTCGGCCCCAGCACGCTCGCCAGGCCCCAGACGAAGCTGCCCAGCGAAAGGGTCTTGCCGCGCTCCTCGGGCGGCGAAATGTCCGCCAGCACGATGTAAACCAGGGCGAAGTTGCCGCCGGCACCGATCCCCTGAAGCGCGCGGCAGGCGATGAGAAAGCCCATGCTATGCGAAAAGCCGGCCGCCAGTGACGCGGCGATGAATACCAGAATCGAGATCACGTAAAGGGTTTTCATGCGGTAGATGTCGGCCAGCTTGCCGAAGACAGGAAGGGCGACCGTGCGGGTCAGGAGATAGGACGAGTAGACCCAGCTGTAGAGGTCCAGACCGCCCAGGTCCGCCACCACCGTGGGCATGGCGGCGGACATCACGAGCGCATCCAGCGCTCCGAGAAAAAGCGCCAGCAGGGAGGCCGAGATGATCAGCCTGCGGCTGCGGGGAGCAAGCGTTGCGCATGAGGGCGTCGAGGGGGCTGGGTTCACTATAAAAGGTTTTAAGTTTTAAGTGTTACGTGTTAAGGGACATATCATGAAAACCTATCCCATCCCCATGGTCCCGGGGCCCGTGAAGGCCCATCCGGCCGTTCTGGAGGCCTACCGGGTGGACTACGGCTCCGCCGATCTCGAAAAGGAATACATCGAGCTTTACACCCAAACCGAGGCCAACCTCAAGCGCATCCTCCGGACCCGCAACCGCGTGGTCGTCTTCCTCGGGGAAGGCATGATGGCGCTGTGGGGCGCCCTTAAGAGCTGCCTGCTGCCCGGCGACCGGGTGCTGGCGATCGGCACCGGGGTATACGGCTACGGGATCGGGGACATGGCCGCGAGCATCGGCGCCGAGGTCCGCAAGGTCGGGCTGCCGTACAACGAAACGCTGTCCGACCTCGCGGAGGTCCGCAGAGCCATATCCGAATTCAAGCCCAAGATGATCACCGTGGTGCACTGCGAGACGCCCTCCGGCACCCTCAACCCCATCGACGGGCTCGGACGGCTGAAGCAGGAAATGGGCGTACCCCTGCTTTATGTCGACGCAGTTTCGAGCATCGGCGGGGCGCCGGTGCTGCCGGACGAATGGCACATCGACCTCTGCCTGGGCGGCGCCCAGAAGTGCCTCTCGGCGCTGCCGGACACCTGCTTTCTGTCGGTGAGCGCGAAGGCCTGGGAGGTCATCGGCAAGGTCAACTACGCCGGCTACGATGCCATCCAGCCTTTCAAGACGGCCGTGGAGAAGCACTACTTCCCCTATACCCCGGGCTGGCAGGCCACGGCCGGCCTCAACGCCGGGGCCGAGGCCATCCTGAAGGAAGGGCTCGAAGCCTGCTTCCAGCGCCACGCGGAGGCGGCGGCTTACTGCCGCGGGCGGCTGGCCGAGATCGGCTACAGCCTGTACCCCGCGCCTCATGCGGTGCCCTCGCCCACGGTCACCGCCGTCAACGTGCCCGCGGAAATCGGCTGGGACGAGCTCGACCGGCGGCTGCGCCGACACGGACTGGTGGTTGGCGGCAGCTACGGCCCCATCGCCGGCAAGGTTTTCCGCCTGGGCCACATGGGCACCCAGGCGGACATGGGGCTGCTGAAGCAAGCGCTGGTCGTGCTCGAGAAGGAGTTTGTGAACCTCAAGCGGTAGCCACGGAGGCCGATATGCTGGACCCGGAATACCAGAGCACCGTCGAGCGGGTCTATCAGCTCTTCCGGAGCTGCCCGGACCCGGGCGCGCGGGAAAGGGATGGAGGCTGGTCGGTGAAGGAGGTCCTGGGACATTTGGTGGATTCGGTCGGCAACAACCACCAGCGTCTGGCCCGCTACAGGCCAAAGGGCACGATCAGCTATCCGGCATACGACCAGGAGCAGTGCGTACAGAGAGCCGGCTACCAGACTTTCGATTTCCGGTCATTGCTGGCGCTCTGGTACCATTACAACCAGTTGCTGCTGCACCTGATCGCGCAAATCCCCGCGGAAGACCTGGACGCCGCTATCGCCATCGGCGACAAGCCGCCCGTCATGCTGCGGCAGCTGATCCAGGACCATTTCGCGCACATGGAGAACCATGAGCGGCAGGCGCGGCGGATCATCGCGGGATGAAGGCGGCGTCGAACCGACGCTTCCTTACGCCCGATCCCGCGGCGTAAACGCCGATCCCGAGCCGCAAGCGGCCGTCTACGCGGCGAACACCATTTTCGTCCCCGACATGTTGAGCAGGAACTGCTCCGGCATTTCGCGCTCGATCTGCACGGAGGCCCTGCGGCCGGTGCAGTGGGTGGGCACGATGTAGCCGGGGTCGAGCGCTTTGAGGGCCGCCGTCGTTTGGCCGATGACGGGCTCGAAGTCGGCGCCGGTAAGGTGAAAGCCGCCCATCACCGCGAAAATCCGCTCCACCCCCGTGACCTCCCGCGCATAAGCGACCGTGTTGACGATGCCGGAGTGGGCGCATCCGGAGAGGACGACGAGGCCCTTCCCCCTGACATGGGCCACGACCGCGGAATCGTCCTCGATGGGGTCGAACTTCTCCACGCCGCCCTCCTCG
>JALOPD010000382.1 GCA_025454075.1 Desulfobacterales bacterium
GGCCACCACCATCCTCAACCACATGCTGGCCATGCTGCCGCCCCTGGGCGGGGTCTGCATCCAGGGCGAGGACGAGATCGCATCCATCGGATTTTGTTTGGGCGCTTCCATGGCGGGGATGAAGGTGATGACGGCGACCTCCGGGCCCGGCATCAGCCTTTACAGCGAGCAGATTTCGTTTGCCGTCGGCAGTGAAATCCCCATCGTGATCGTCGACATCCAGCGGCTGGGACCCTCCACGGGCTCGGCCACCCGGGGCGCGGACGGCGATGTCCAATTTCTGCGCTGGGGCAACAGCGGCGGGATGCCGGTGATCGTGCTCGCCCCGACCGACGTGAGCGATTGCTACACGCTGACCGTGCAGGCCTTCAACCTGGCCGAACACTACCGCTGCCCGGTGTTCGTGGCCTCCAACAAGGAGATTGCCATGACCCGCGAGACGGTGGCGGCCGACGCATTGCAGCCGCCGCTCCTGGTCGAGCGCAAGCGGCCGCCCTCTTCGGAGCCCTATCTGCCGTTTCAGACCGCCCCCGGCGAGGAGGTCCCGGGGTTTCTGCCTATCGGCGGGCCAACCCTGGTGCGGCAGACTTCCTCCACCCATGGACCCGACGGCTACATCGCCACCGACCCGGCCGCCATCGCAGCCATGCTCGCACGCATGCAGCGCAAGATCGAGGGCGCCGTCGACCGGTTTACCTTCGTCGAACACCGGCCCGCGCCCGGCGCCGACACCCTGGTGGTCTCCTACGGGGTCACCGCACGCGCCGCCGGCGCGGCGGCCGACCGGCTCACCCGCTCGGGCCGCCCCGTCGCCTCGCTCGTGCTCAAGACCCTCTGGCCGGTTCCGCAGGAGGCGATTCGCCGCGCCGCCGACGGCATCCGGCGCGTCCTGGTGGTGGAAATGAACCTGGGCCAGTACCTCCACGAAATCAGACGGGTGCTGCCGGGTGTCACGATCGGTTTTATCGGCCAGATGGACGGACGGTTGATCACCCCGGAGACGATCACGGAGGCACTCATCCATGGATAGCCTGCTGAACGCTACACGGCCGCCCGTCTTCTGCCCGGGCTGCTCCCACGAGCGCATCACCCACACCCTGGACCAGGCTTTCCGTAAAATGGGGCTCTCGGGGGCCGATATCTGCATGGTGAGCGACATCGGCTGCTCAGGGCTTTTCGACACCTTCTTCAACACCCACGCCCTGCACGGGCTTCACGGTCGGGCCCTGACCTACGCGGCCGGGGTCAAACTTGCCCGCCCGCAGCTCACCGTGGTGGTCACCATGGGCGACGGGGGGCAGGGAATCGGCGGGGCGCACCTGCTGGCCGCCTGCCGGCGCAATTTAGACCTGACGCTGCTGGTGCTCAACAATTTCAACTTCGGCATGACCGGCGGCCAGTATTCCGCCACCACGCCGCCGGAGGCCGAGGTGGGCTCGGGCTTTTTAAACCGCCTGGAGCGGCCGCTCGACATCGGCGGGGTGGCGCGGGCGGCCGGCGCCCCCTACGTGGTGCGCTGCTCGGCCTATCGCAACGATCTGCCCGATGTCATCGAACGGGCCGTGGCCTACAAGGGGTTTTCGGTGGTGGACATCTGGGGGATATGCCCGGGGCGCTTTTCGAAGCGCAACCGGCTCACCCCGAAGCTCATCGATGAGATGCTTGCCCGTCTGCCGGTGATGGAGGGCGAGGTGAGCGAGAACCGCCGCCCCGAGTACGGGGAGCTTTACCGCCAAACAGCCGCAGGAATGAACCCGGTCTCGGAGCCGGCCGCGGTGGAGCCCCGCTTCACCCCGCTCGGCAGCGCCCGCGAGGAGATCATCATGCTGGGCAGCGCCGGCCAGCGCATTATCACGGCCGGAGAAATCCTGTGCCTGGCCGGGCTCCACGCCGGCCTCAACACCACCCAGAAAAACGACTATGACATCACCGTGCTACGGGGCCCCTCGATCAGCGAGTTGATCCTCTCCCCGGAGCCGATCGACTTCAGCGGGATCGCCCGGCCCTCACTGGTGGTGGCGCTGGCGTCCGAAGGGGTCGCCCGGCGCCGGAAGGCGTTCGAAGCCCTGACCTCCGGCAGCGTCGTCATCCACGCCGCCGGCGTCGAGATTGCCCCCGGTCCGGCCCGAATCCACCGGGTGGATTTCAAAGCCCAGGGCATCAAACCGCAGGACTGGGCCCTGGCAAGCCTGGGCGTGCTGGCCAAGCTGGGCCTCGTGATTCGGCCGGAGATGCTGGAGGCTGCGCTGGGGTCGCGGCTGCGCGGGGCGAGTCTGTCGGGAGCATTGGAGCTGGTGCAGCGGGTCGAGCCCGGCCAGTGGGCCGACGCATAGTCGGCCTGCCGGGGCAAGGATCCCGCGCTGGCAGGCTCATTCGTCTGTCGATCTGTAAAAAAAGAACACCGGGAAAAACGGCAGGCGGCGGGCTACTCCAGCTCCATAAGCACCTGTTGGGTGACCACCGTGTCGTCTTTTTTGACGTTGATCTTCTTGATCTTTCCGGCCTCTGGCGCGGGGATGGCGTTCTCCATTTTCATCGCCTCCAGGATGAGCACGTCCTGATACTCCAAAACCTCCTCGCCTTCCTTCACCAGGATATCGATCACTTTTCCCGGCATCGGCGCCGTGATCTGTTTAGCCATGGCGTTGAACCTCCCTGAAGATGTCGCTGAATTATCCGCGCGGGGCGCGGCTCCCGGCAGACGACCGGAGTGCTTTTGATACTGGAAGCCGCATCGAAAGTCAAGGCCGCCAAACCCCATACCTTCCGCGATTCGGTCCTTGACGCGCCGGGGGCCTTTCCGATAATAGAGGCGAGGCATCATGGTTTTCCGGCATTCGTGGGGGCATCGTATCCATCCAATTGCAGCGGACCATTCGAGGAGGGAGAGGATTGAATATGAAACCGTACTTTGAAAAAATGAACCTGTTCGGAAGCGTGCTTCCCGCCGGCAAGATCAAGAGCGGAGAGACCAACGTCCAACGGATCCAGGCGGCCGAGGCCGTGGTGGACGAGGCCGTCGCCAAGGTTAAAAATGCCGGGCTGCCGGAGAAGGTGATCAACCAGCGCGGCCAGCTCACGGTCTGGCAGCGGCTGGAGTATCTGGTCGATCCCGGCAGCTGGAACCCGCTCAACACCCTTTACAACCCCCACGACAATGTGGAGGGGACGAACAATGTCTGCCATGGTCTGGCGAAGATCTCGGGCAAGTGGGCGGTGGTGATCGGCTTCGACAACAAGGTGATCGCCGGGGCCTGGATCCCAGGCCAGGCCGAGGAGGTCTTTCGGGCCACCAACCTCTCCAAGCGGCTGAACATCCCGCTCGTCTGGCTGGTGAACTGCAGCGGCGTCAAGCTGCCTGAGCAGGAGAAGTTTTATGGAGACCGCCGCGGTTCGGGGACCACTTTTTTCCGGCACGCCGAGCTCGAGCAGGCCGGGATCCCGATCTTGGCCGGCATTTACGGCACCAACCCCGCCGGCGGCGGCTACCAGGGCATCAGCCCCACGATCCTC
>JALOPD010000113.1 GCA_025454075.1 Desulfobacterales bacterium
GACCAATTCGCGCATGATTTCAGCGAAATGGATTCCGTCGCTGGCTCCGATCCAGGTCAGCCGCAACCGTTCCGGCTCGAAGCCGAACCGCGGCAGGATCTCCTTCAACAGCTTGATCCGCCGCCGGGCCTTGAAGTTTCCGTTGATGTAGTGACAGTCTCCCGGGTGACATCCGCTCACCAGGACGCCGTCGGCCCCCTGCAGCAGCGCCTTGATCACATACTGAGGGTCCACCATGCCGGTGCACATGACCCGGATCAGGCGCACGTTCTTGGGATAGGCGAGCCGCGAGGTCCCGGCCAGGTCGGCCGCCGTGTAGGTGCACCAGTTGCACACGAAGGCGATAATGGTGGGTTCAAAGTGCGGCATGCCTCCTCCTCTCACATTCCGACCGCCTTAAGGGCGTTCATGATCCCGTCGCATTCGGCGAAGAGCTGCTCTTTTCGGAAATGCCGCACCTGGGCGGCGCCGCTGGGGCACCCGCCGGCGCAGCTGCCGCAGCCCTTGCACAGGACCTCGTTGACCACCGACACCCAGCGCCGCGCGTCGAACTCGATGGCCGAATAGGGGCAAAGCTCGATGCAGGTCTGACAGCCGGAGCAGACGTCCGGATCGATCCAGGAGATGGCCGAGGGGATTACGACCTTGCCGCGGCTGGCGAGCGACAGCGACTTGACCGCCGCCCCCGAGGCCTGGGCCACCGTGTCGGGGATGTCCTTGGGGCTCTGGCAGGCGCCGGCCAGAAAGACCCCGTCGGTGGCCGTGTTGAGCGGCCCCAGCTTGGGGTGCTCCTCCAGGAAGAACCCGTCCGCGCCCTGATTGACGCCGAAGATCCGCCCCACGTCGGCCGCGTCCCGGCGCGATTCCATCGCGGCGCAGAGCACCACCATGTCCACCGGCACCCGCAGCCGCGTTGCGGAGAGGGTGTCTTCCGCGATGGCGATGAGTTTGCCCTGCTCCGCGTCCGAAGCCGGCTGGTCGCTGATTTCGGCCACCTTGCCGCGGATGAACACCGTGCCTTCCTCCTGGCATCGCCGGTAGAACTCTTCGTAGCCTTTGCCGTAGCAGCGCTGGTCGATGTAGAAGTCGAAGACCCGCGTGGCGTGGCCGACCTTTTCCTTGATGAGATGGGTGTATTTCAGCGCGTACATGCAGCACACCCGCGAACAGTATTCGTGGTAGTGCACGTCGCGGCTGCCGACGCAGTGCAGGATGGCCACGCTTTGCGGGGTGCGCGTGAACCGGCCGTTTTCGTCGCGGATCAGGATGCGACCGCCGGTCGGCCCGGTGGCGTTGGAGAGCCGCTCGAACTCCAGGCTCGTGAACACGTTCGGGTAAATGCCGTAGCCGAACTGGCGCATGGGGCCGGGGTCCATCAGGTCGTAGCCGGTCGCCAGGATGATGCTGCCGACCTGGACCTGAAGCTCCTCGGCCGGCATGGCGTGGTCGATGGCCTTGGCCTCGCAGGCCCGCACGCATTCCATGCATTCGCAGCAGTCGCCGCAGTTGAGACAGCGCGCCGCTTCGCGCCGCGCTTCCGCCGCGCCGAAATTGCGGTCCACCTCCTCGAACCCGGCCACCCGCGCCGGGGCGTCCAGCTGCGCGCTGCGCGCCCGCTCCTGCCGGCCGATACCTGCGGGAATGGCGGCCCAGTCGCCCGCTGGCGCCGGCCGGACGGCCGCCCGCGCCTCCAGCGGGGACAGGTCCTGCTGCTGCAGGAACCGGTCGATCGCTTCCACCGCGCGGTGCCCGGCGGCGACGGCTTCGATCGCGGTCGCCGGCCCGCTGACCGCATCGCCGGCGGCGAACACATAGGGCAGGGAGGTCTGCATGGTATGGAGGTTGACCGCAACGGCGCCTCGGTCGGTGGTTCTTATCCCATCGGGACCGCCGGCCCAGCCGAGGTCGATCCGCTGGCCGATCGCTGGAATGACCGCGTCGCACGGGATGACCTGCTCGGAGCCGGCCTTCGGCACCGGCCGCCGCCGTCCGCTGGCATCCGGCGCCCCCGGCTCGGTGCGGATGCACTCGATGCCGGTCACCTTGCCGGCGCGCCCCCATATCCTCACGGGTGCCGTCCGGAACCGGATATCGATCCCTTCGGCCAGCGCGTCCTCGATCTCCTCGGCATACGCCGGCATCTCCTCCCGCGTGCGGCGGTAGAGGATCGTTACAGCGTCGCTTCCCAGTCGCCGCGCCGTGCGCGCGGCGTCGACCGCCACGTTGCCGCCGCCGATCACGACCACGTTGCCGCCCGGGCAGACGCGGCGGCCGAGGTTGACCTCCCTCAGCCATTCCACGGCATTCGTCACGCCCTCGAGCTCCCGCTCCCGCGGGATGCCGGCGTGCAGCCCCAAATGGGCGCCGATGGCCACCAGCACTGCGCTGAAGCCCTCGGCCTTGAGGTCTTGCAGGCTGAAATCCCGGCCCAGGCGCTGACCGGTTTTAACGTCGAGGCCCGTTTTCAAGATGTAAGCGATCTCTCGGTCGAGCACCTCCGGCGGCAGGCGGTAGTCGGGAATGCCGACCCGCAGCATCCCGCCCAGACGGTCCAGGGCCTCGAAGATGGTTACCGCATAGCCCCGCCGGCGCAGGTAGTAGGCCGCCGTGAGCCCCGCCGGCCCCGACCCGACGACCGCCACCCGCTCCGGGCGCTCGGCGATTTCCGGCAGCGGAAGCGCCTCCAGGTCGACTTGGTCGGCTGCAAAGCGCTTCAAATCGCGGATGGCGATGGGGGCATCGACCTCGGCCCGCCGGCAGCGGCTTTCGCAGGGATGCGGGCAGACCCGACCCAATACGCCCGGCAGCGGCAGCCGCTCCATGATCAGTTGAACGGCCTCCCGGTATTTTGCTTGGCCGATCAGCTGCACGTAGCCCTGAACGTTGATCCCGGCGGGACAGGCGCTCACGCATGGCGCGCGGTCCTTCTTCTCGATGTTGAAGGTGATCGGGATCGCCTGGGGGAAGGCCCGGCCGATGGCCTGACGGGTCCCGAGGCCGACATCCCAGTCGCTGGGAACCGACACCGGACACACCTTGGCGCACTCGCCGCAGCCGGTACAGACGCCTTCCTTGACGTAGCGCGGCTTGCGCCGCACGCGGACGGTGTAGTTGCCGATGAACCCGCTCACCTCCCTGACCTCGCTGTAGGAGTAGAGCGTGATATTCGGGTTCTGGGCCACCTCCACCATTTTGGGGGTCCCGATGCAGGCCGCGCAGTCCAGGGTGGGGAAGGTCTTGTCGAACTGCAGCATGTGGCCGCCGATGGTGGTCTGCTTCTCGACCAGGTAGACCTTGTGGCCGCCGTTGGCGATGTCGAGCGCGGCCTGCATGCCGGCGATGCCGCCGCCGACGACCATTACATCGGGGTGCACCCTCACCTCGCGGGTCTCCAGCGCCTGGTGACGGTTGACGCGCTGGATCGCCGCCGCCGCCAGGGTCTTGGCCTTGCGGGTCGCGTCGTCCTCGTCGGCCGTGACCCAGGAGACCTGCTCCCGCACCGAGGCCATCTGGAAAAAATACGGATTGACGCCGGCCCGCCGGCAGGCGGCCTGAAAAGTCTTCTCGTGCAGCCGCGGAGAGCACGAGGCCACGACCACGCGGTTCAAACCCTGGACCTTGATGTCGCTCTCGATCATCTCCTGGCCGGGGTCGGAGCACATGAACTTGTATTCCCGGGCGACGACCACATTCGGTAGCTGCCGGGCGAAGGCCGCCACTTCCTCCACCCGGACCCGGTAGGCGATGTTGATCCCGCAATGGCAGATGTAAAAACCGATCCGAATAGCCATGGCCCTCACCTTTTAGGGTAATCGGTCAAGCTGCCGGCGCGGCCGCAGTCAGGGCCTGGACCCAGCCCATGAGCTCTTCTGCGTTCAAAGGCTTCTTCAAATAGGCGACCGGAGTGGTCGCGTCGGCCTCCGGCAGAGTGCAGTAGGATCTCTGGTACTGCTGAAACGTCTTCCGGCCGATGCTGGAAACCATGATCACCGGAATGCTTCGGAGACGGCTGTCTGCCTTGAGATCGCGATAGAGCTGCAGCCCGTCCGTATCGGGCATCATCACATCCAGGATGATCAGGGCCGGCCGTTCCCGTTTGGCTTTGCGCAGGCCGTCCCGCCGGTCCCCGGCCGGGATGGTGGCATACCCGCAGCCACCCAAGAGGTTGCAGAGAAAAATTCGCATGTCAGGCTCGTCGTCGACGATCAGAACCTTGATTGGCCTTTTCATGTCTCCCCTGCGGCAATGCCGCCGTTTGGCATCCATGCCAGAGCAGGGAACGTACCAAATCCGTCAATTTCTATTTTTAACAATTAATACAGCCTGTTGGGGTAAACGGACGGGTTGGGCGGCGAGGGCGGCAGGGGCGGATATGTTGCAAAGGATGAAACAGCTGAAAGTCTTCTAGTTATTTAAATTGTTAATATTTTTGTGTTGCACCAACTGGAAATGCAACGCATTTACACCAGCTGGAATTTATTCATTTTGCGCCACAGGGTGCTGCGGTCCATACCCAGGGCGCGTGCGGCCCGGGAGCGGTTTCCATTGTGTCGGCGCAGCGCGGCCAGGATGCGGGTTCGTTCGGATGAACCGGAAATCTCGCCCCTCTCGCGTCCCGCTCCGGCCGCCGTCGGCCGCGGCCGGAGATAGTCGGGCAGGTGCTTGCGTCTCAAGACGCTTTCCTGGCAGAGAATGAGGGCGTGCTCCAGGATGTTCTCCAGCTCGCGGATGTTGCCGGGGTAGGCGTAGTTCAGCAGCACCTGCATGGCGTTCTCGGAGATCTCCGGGGGAGCCACGCCCTTGGACGCGCTCAGCCGGCGCAGGATGTGGCCGATCAACAGCGGCACGTCCGCCGGCCGGTCCTTGAGACTGGGAAGCTCGATGCGAAAGACATTGAGCCGGTAATACAGATCCTCGCGGAAGCGCTTGCGGGCGACCAGCCTCTCAAGGCTCTGGTTGGAAGCCGAGATGATGCGCACGTCCACCTTGGTGGTCTGCGAAGTTCCCAGCCGAAAGAAGACCTTCTCTTCGATCACGCGCAGCAGCTTGGCCTGGAGCGCGAGGGGCAGGTCGCCGATCTCGTCCAGGAAGATGGTTCCGCCGTCGGCCGCCTGGAAACGGCCGATGCGGTCCTGCACCGCGCCGGTGAAGGCGCCTTTGACGTAGCCGAACATCTCGGATTCGAGCAGGGTGTCGGGGATGGCTGCGCAGTTCACCTTGACCAGCGGCTGGGCTATGCGCCGGCTGGCCGAATGGATGACCTTTGCCAGGAAATCCTTGCCGGTGCCGGTGGGACCTTCAATCAACACCGTGGCGTCGGTTTTGGCCACGACCTGCACGTTTTCGAAGATCCGTTGCATGGCCGGCGATTTGCCGACCATGTCATAGTACGTGTAGCGGTCCTCAATCGCCTGCTTCAGTTGATGGACCAGGCTGAGATCGCTGAAGGTGGCCAGCCCCCCCACGGCGATTCCGTTCTCGTTGCGCAGCGGCAGGTAGGTCGCCCGGATGGGCACCACCGCGCCGTCGCGGGTGAGGATCCGGCTTTCGATGCCGCTGCGGGGGCTGTCGCTGGCGATGGTCTCCCTGAGCAGGTCCAGCTCGGCGGCGGAGCCGGCCCGGAAAATCGCGGCGCACGGCCGCCCCAGGACCTCCTGGCGGCCGAAGCCGGTAATTCTTTCGGCCGCGGTGTTGAAAAAGGTAACGACCCCGCCGCGGTCCACCGTGAAGATGCCGACCTCCAGATTGTCCAGAATGATTTTCAGGCTGCGCTCCTCGTAGTGAATGCGGTTGACGAGGTCGGCAATCGGCGCATGGTCCTGCAGGATGGTCAGGCAGCCCACGACCTGACGACCGGCGTCGTACACGGGTGTGGCGATTCGCGTGACCAGGTAGCTGTCCTCGCCTTTGCGCGGAAGCCGATGAACCGGATCCGGCTGGTTCGGTTCCTGCAGCTCGCTGAACGGGCAGGAGACCATGCAAGGCACGCCGAGAAATACCTCGCGGCAGTCCCTGCCGACGGCGTCGTTGCCGCGCACGCCGATCATGGCCTGGGCGCTCAGGTTCAACGACTCGATGCGCCGGTTGCGGCCGACGATGAAGGCGGCGATATTGAGCTCGTCGAGGATGCCCAGCCAGTCGTGGCAGGCAATGGTTTTGCCCGCAAACCCGGGAGGATGAATCATACTTAACGTCCTTGGCAATCAGCTTCGCCCTGCCGCGCCGGGTGACTCCGCCGCCGGCAGTGTGATCACGAACCGGGCCCCGCCCTCTTCCCGGTTACGGGCTTCGACGGTCCCGCCATGCCGTTCGACGATCCCGTAGACCGTCGAAAGCCCCAGCCCCAGTCCGTGCCCCTCGCTTTTGGTGGTGAAGAACGGCTCGAAGATGCTCGAGAGGTGCTCAGCCGGGATCCCCGGCCCGCTGTCCTGGACGCAGATGGACACCGGGCCCGCTGGGTCGCCGGCCTGAACGTCCAAGGTCAGCGTGCCGCCCTGCGGCATGGCATCGATGGCGTTGAAGATCAGGTTGATCACGCACTGCTGCAGCTGGTTGAAATCCCCCCGGACGGCGGGGAGGCCGGATGAGATCCTCGATTCCAGGCGAATCTGACTCAGCTCCAGCTTGTGCTGGCTCAGCAGGATGCAGCGCCGTATGAGCTCGGCCAGGTCGACCGGCGCGAGGGCCGCCGGCGACCGGCGCGAAAAACTGAGCAGGTTGGAAACGATCTGCGAACACCGGCTGGTTTCGGCCTCGGCGATGGTCAGGTAGCGTCTGAACTTGTCCCGGCGGTCCTCCGTGAAGGCGCCTTCCTGCAGGAGCCTGGTCATCAGCCGGATATAGTTCAAAATGCCCGACAGGGGGTTGTTGATCTCATGCACGACACTCGCCGCCAACCGGCCGAGCGACATCATCTTGTCCTGGTGCAGGATGCGCGCCTGATCCGCCAGCTCGCGCTCCAGGCGGCGGATTTCCCGCAGGTCGCGGAAAAACCCCACCAGCCCGTTCTCGCGGCCGTCCTCCATCAGAACGGCGGCCGAGGCCTGCACGGGGATCTCCCCGCCGGTGTCGGTTTTCAAAAGGGTTTCGAAGAGGAAAAGCCGGTTGCGGCCGCCGAAGCCCTCGCCGCGAAGCTCGGATTCGAAGCGCGCGGCCTCCTCCGGCCGGAAAAACTGAGACAAGGTCATGCGCTGCACGACCCGATCGCGGGGAAACCCGAGCAGCTGCTGCATGCCGCGGTTGTAGATCGCCACGACCTGCCGCTCATCCACCCCCAGGATACCGTCCATCGAGCTTTCGATCAGGTTGCGCTGGAAGGCGATGGTCTTGAGCAGCTGCTGGCTGGTTTCAGCCTTCTCCTTCTCCAGCAGGAGCGCATAGTCCTTCAGCCGCCGGCGCGAGGTGTATCGCTCCCGGGCGCGGTCCAGGGCGAGCAGGAGGTTGTCGCTGCCGAGCGGCTTGGTGATGAAGTCCGAGGCATCCAGCTGGAGCGCCCGGATGGCCAGCTCCATTTCCCCGAAGGCGGTTGCCACGATGACTTCGGTGTCCGGGAATTGATGCTTGACGCGCTCCAGAACCTGGAGGCCGTTCATGCCGGGCATGCGGATGTCGGTGATGATGATCTGCGGGGGGGCCTCGACGCAGAGCTGGATTCCGGTTTCGCCGTCGGGGGCCGTGCGGACCTCATAGCCGGCATCCGCCAGCGCGAGCGACATGACCTCGCGGATGTCCTCCTCGTCATCGATGAGGACGATGGCCCAGGTGTCGGGCATGGCCTCGTCTCCTCGACCCGCCGGCAGGCAAAGGTTCCGGCCGGAGCGTCAGCATGGGTTTCGGCGGAGGCAAACGGATACGCAGATCGGTATGCATACCACAGTTTCTGAGACAAGGGCAACCATTCTCCACAGCCTTTCCCCCTGTCGGAGACATTTTACGGGCGAATTATTATGAAAATATGTTCAAAATTAATATTGACACCAAAATCAGATTAAATTATATTATGAACAAAAGTGCATAACTCAAGGAGCTCTCCATGCCCAGGCCCCGAATGAACCGATGGATTCGCCACCAGCCCCCGGCGCAGTTCTACACGCCCCACGGGGTGCCGCTGGGCCGGCTGCGCGGCGTCACCTTGAGCCTGGATGGCATGGAAGCGCTGCGCCTGGCGGACGCCGAAGGGCTGGACCAGGAGCAGGCTGCCGAACTGATGGGCATCTCGCGGCCCACCTTTTCGCGCCTTCTGGCCGAAGCGCGCGGGATCGTGGCCAAGGGGCTTGCGAACGGCTGGGCCCTGCGCATCGAGGGCGGCAATTATGAGTTCGCCGACGAGGCGCCGCTCTGCGGTCGCGGCCGCCGGCGCTGCCGGCTGGGCCCGGGCCGAGGCATGCCTCCGGCGCGCCAGGGTGCATCGATGTCGCCCGATGAAGCGGGGGCATCCGGGCGAGAGGAAACCGTCTCTGCGAAGGAGTCGTTTTCCGAGGCGCAGCCGCCGTCGGCGGCTGGATCCCCCGAACCGTTCAAACCACAGTAGGAGGTGTCATCATGCCAGGATACGATCGAACAGGACCATGGGGTCAAGGGCCGAGAACCGGAGGCGGGTTCGGGTATTGCGGACCTCACGCGCAGGCTGCCGAGGCCGATGCCAGCGCTTCGGGCGGCGGGTCGGGGTTTTACGGCAGAGAATCCGGGCGCGGCGGCCGCGGTCTGCAGCGCGGTTCCCGGAGAGGCTTCTGCTTCTTCGGCCGCGGAAGGGGCGGAACGGGTTACGGGCCGCGTCGCTACCCCGAGACGATTCCACCGAATCCAGTCAGGCCCGACCTGGAGGCCGAGGCCGCCGCCCTGCGGCGCCGGCTGGAGACCATCGAACAGCGCCTGGCGGGTATGGAGGTGCCCGGCGAATCCAAACCGGCGTGATCTGGTTTTGAGAAAAAGCTCATAAAAATTTATTGACAACAAATCTGAGACAACCTATTTAATGAGCAAGTGCTCATTTATGAGGTTAGCGCATGCCGCGTCCCAAGAAGTGCAGAACAGTAGATGCCGTTCCCGGAGTCCGGCTTTTCAAGCCGCAGGGCATTCCGGCCCGCCTGCTGGAAGAAATCTACCTTTCCTTTGAAGGCTATGAATCCCTGCGGCTCGCGGACCTGGAAAACCTGCGCCAGGATGAAGCGGCCGAGCGCATGAAGGTTTCGCGCCAGACGTTCGGCCGCATCCTCGCCGGTGCCCGCAGGTCGGTCGCCGAGGCGATTGTCAGGGGACTGGTCTTGCGGATCGAAGGCGGCGAGTATCGAACGGCCGATGGCGGCGTAGGACCCTTCACCGCCTGCCAGGACCTCGATGCGCCCCATCGCGATGCCTCAAAACCCCCACAAGGAGGTAAATCCAAAATGCACAGAATCGCGGTCAGCAGTGCGGGCCCCGACCTGGACGGCCCGGTCGATCCCAGGTTCGGCCGGGCGGCGGGGTTCGTCATCATCGACCCCGCCACCATGGCGAGCGAATACGTCGACAATGCCGCCTCTCAGGGCATGGCCCAGGGTGCCGGCATTCAGACGGCGGAACTCATGACCCGGCACGGGGTGGCGGTGGTCCTGACCGGCTACGTCGGCCCCAAGGCGTTCCAGGCGCTCTCGGCCGCCGGCATCCAGATCGGCCAGAACCTCGAAGAGCTGTCGGTGCGCCAGGCGGTCGAGAAGTACACATCTGGTCAGGTCTCCATGGCCGGGGGCCCCAACCGCGGGGCCGCCGGGGGGCGGCGATGATCGTCGCCGTGGCGAGCGGCAAGGGCGGCACCGGCAAGACCACCGTGGCGGCGTCGCTGGCCTGGGTGTGGGACCGACCCGTGGCGGCCGTCGATCTGGACGTCGAAGAGCCGAACCTGCACCTCTTCCTCAAGCCCGATATCCAGGGACGGGAGACTGCCTTCATGGAGGTGCCGGTGGCCGACGAGTCCAAGTGCACCTACTGCCGGGCCTGCGCCGATCTCTGCCAGTTCAAGGCTGTCACCGTCCTCGGGTCGGTCCTGCTGACCTTCCCGGAGATGTGCCACGGCTGCGGGGGCTGCATCGCGGTGTGCCCCGAAAAAGCCCTGTCTCCCGGCGCCCGCGAGCTGGGCGAGGTTGCATGGGGGACGGCCGCCGGGCGGATCGGGTTCTTCATGGGTCGGCTGCGCGTCGGCGAGGCCATGAGCCCGCCCCTGATGCGGGCCGTGATCGCCAGACTGGAACAGGACCGGCAGACCGCGGCCGGCGACGTCATCATCGACGCGCCGCCCGGCACGAGCTGCCCGGCGATCAACGCGGTGCTGCCGGCCGACCTGATCCTGCTGGTCACCGAACCCACGCCGTTTGGCTTCTACGATTTCAAGCTGGCGCACGCCGCCTTCGCCCCGCTCGGAAAACCGATGGCGGCGGTCGTCAACCGCGCCGGCGTGGGCGACCGCTCCGTCCAGGACTACTGCCGCAGCCGGCAGCTGCCCATTCTGGCCGAAATCCCCTTCGACCGCCGCCTGGCCCAAACGTATTCCGAGGGCCGCATCCTGGCC
>JALOPD010000010.1 GCA_025454075.1 Desulfobacterales bacterium
GCGATGCCGAACTTGGACTGCATCATGTAGCCGTCGGTGCGGCCGCCGATGCCGATGATGATGTTGCGCAGCGACTGGGCGCAGAAGTCCATGATCCAGCCCATCTCGACGCGGGTGGGGTCGATGTCGAGGCGGCGCATCTTGGTCAGACGAGCGAGCTGCTCGTCGTTGTAGTTGCGCTCGTGCTGCATGCGGCTGGTCATGGCGACCATGGCCAGGTTGTGGGCGTTCATGATGTCGTTGATGTCGCCGGTCAGCCCCAGCGAGAATTCGGTCATGGGGATCAAAAGGGCGTTGCCGCCGCCGGCCGCCGTGCCCTTGACGTTCATGGTGGGGCCGCCGGAGGGCTGGCGCAGGGCGCCGCCGACGTTCTTGCCGCGCTTGCCCAGGCCTTCCATGAGGCCGACCGAGGTCGTGCTCTTGCCTTCGCCGAGCGGCGTCGGGGTGATGGCGGTGACCTCGATGTACTTCCCGTCCGGCTTGCCTTTCAGGCGCTCGATGATCTTCAGGAAATCGAGCTTGGCCAGACGTCCCATGGGCAGCATCTCTTCCTTCTGCAAACCCAGCTTCTGCTGCCACTGCTCGGGGGAGGGCATTTTTTTCTCGGCGGCCTCGGAAATCTGCCAGTCGGCCATCTTCGTCGCATCGTAGGGCATCGGTGTGGTCCTCCTTTTTCGTTAGGCGTTATGGATTCAACTGTGGACGGAGCGGGTGAGCCGTTCCCCTCGCGGATCGCCGGGCGGCCCGTAGGGGTTTGACCCCGCCATTTCCGGGGGCATTTGGGTACAGGCCTATACCATCCGGCCTCCGGTTTGGCAAGAGAATTATCGCCGTCAAAGCGGCGCGGCGTCCGGCTCCAGCTGGTGGAGGCGGAAGTAAAACCCCCGCTGGTCCATCAGCCGGGAGTGGGTGCCGGATTCGATGATCCGGCCCCGGTGCATGACCAGGATGCGGTCGGCGCCGCGCACGGTGGAGAGGCGGTGGGCCACCACCAGGGCGGTGCGGCGCCGCATCAGGCGCTCCAGGGCCTGCTGGATCCACTGCTCGGTCTGGGAGTCGATGGCGGAGGTGGCCTCGTCGAAGAGGATGAGCTGCGGGTTGCGGGCAAAGGCCCGGGCGATGGCGATGAGCTGGCGCTCGCCGGTCGAGATCGAGCCTCCGCCCTCACCGAGAACCGTGTCGAGGCCCTCCGGCAGCCGCGCGAGCAGGCGATCCAGGTTGGAAGCGGCGATGACGTCGGCCTCCCCGCCGGGGGGCCGCCCGGGGGCGTCCTGGAAAATGTTGTCGCGGATGCTGCCGGAAAAAAGGAAGGGGTCCTGCATGACGAGGGCCATCCGGTCGCGGAAAACGGCGCTCGGGTAGTCGCGCAGGTCGCGGCCGTTGATCGTCACCCGACCGGCGGCCGGGTCGTAGAGCCGGGGGATGAGGTTGATGAGCGAGGTCTTGCCGGCGCCGGTGGGCCCCACCACGGCCAGGGTTTCCCCCCGGCGCAGCTCGAAGCAGACGTCGTTCAGCACGGGCTCCCCCGGCACATAGCCGAAGGTCACATGCTCGAAGCGCAGCTCCTCGATGGCGGACAGCCCGGGGAGGCTCCCTCCCGGGGGCGCCTCCGGCTGGGGCAGCACGGTGTGCGTGTCCATGACCAGGAAGATGCGCTCGGCCGAGGCCATGGCGTTCTGCAGGATGTTGTATTTTTCCGCGAGGTCCCGCAGGGGCCGGAAGAACATGCGGATGTAGGAGATGAAGGCCACCAGGGCCCCCAGGCTCAGCGCATCGCCCATTACCTGGAGGCCCCCGTACCAGACGATGAGCGCTACGGCCGTCAACGCCACCACCTCGATCAGCGGCATGAAAACGGCGAGCACCCGGATCTGCTCCATGCCGGAGAGGTAGTTGGCGTGGTTCAGCCGGGCGAAGCGGCGGAAGTTGTCGGCTTCCCGGCGGTAGAGCTGGATGACCCGCATGCCGCCGATGGTTTCCGCGAAGCGGGTGTTGATTTCGGCCACCTGCACCCGCAGGGTGCGGAAGACCCGGCGGGCGCGTTTGGAGAAACGGAGGGAAGCGGCGGCCACCACCGGCAGGACGACAAAGCTGACCAGCGCCAGCTTCCAGTTCAGCGCGAGCATCACGGCGGCGATGCCGGCCAGCAGGACCAGGTCCTTGAAGACGAAGGAGATGAACGAGGTGAAGAGCTCGTACATGTTCTGGATGTCGCTGGTCGCGCGGGTCACGAGCCGGCCGACCGGGTTGCGGGTGAAGAACTCCAGGGCCAGGCCCTGGGTGTGGCTGAACAGCCGCATGCGCAACTCGTGCATGATCCGCTGGCCGGTGATCTCCATGATGACCGACTGGGCGAAGTTGAGCAGAAAATCGAAAACCACCAGAACCCCGAAAACCCCGGCGATGAGCGCCAGGCCCGCCAGGTCGGCGCGGCGCAGCCGGGCCAGATCCTCCTTGCCCAGGGAGGCCAGGGCCTCGTGCGGGACGTGGGCGACGGCCCCCTCCACCTGCGCCAGGCCCGGGTGGCGTTGCAGGACGGCCGCCGCCGCCGGGTCCGACACGTCGAGCTTCAGCCGCCGTTCGCCGCCGGCCGCCTCGGAGGCGAACGGCACGATGTGCCGGTCGATGGCCAGCTTGGTCACGTAGGGCAGGGCCACGTCCAGAAGGGTGATCAGGACCACCAGGCCGATGGACCAGAGCAGCAGGGGCCGATGGGGACGGACGAACGGGGTGAGTCGCCGCAGGAGCTTGGCGTCGTAGGGTTTGCCCAGGTGGGTTTCTTCGAAATAGTCGGAGTCAGGCCGCATGCGGCGCCTCTTCGATCTCCTGGAGACGATAGGTGCGGGCGTAATAATCGCTCGTCTGCATGAGTTCCGCGTGCCGGCCCGCGGCGGCGACCCGGCCGCGGTCGAGCACCACGATCCGGTCGGAAAAGCCGAGGGCCGAGAGCCGGTGCGAGGCGATGAGGATGGTCTTGCGGCCGGCCAGGCGGCGGAGGGTCCGGGTGATGACCGCCCCGGTTTCGAAGTCGACCTGGCTGATGGGGTCGTCCAGGATCACCACCGGTGCGTCGGCGAGCAGGCAGCGGGCGAGCGCCACGCGCTGCTTCTGGCCGCCGGAGAGCATCACGCCCCGCTCGCCGACGATGGTGTCGAAGCCGTGGGGGAAGGACCGCACGGTGTCGAGCAGCGCGGCGGCGGCCGCCGCCTCCTCGAGGCGCCCTTCCGGGACCGAGGGGTCGCCGAAGGTGATGTTGTCGCGGAGGGTGCCGGAAAAGAGAAACGGTTCCTGGGGCATGAAGGCGACGGCCGCCCGCAGCTCCTCGATGCGAAGGCGCCGGATCTCCCGGCCGTCCAGCCGCACCCGCCCGGTGGTGACGTCGTACAGCCGGGGGATCAGGCTGAGCAGGGTGGTTTTGCCGCTTCCCGGGGGGCCGACGACGCCGAGCACCGAGCCCGCCGCGATGGACAGGTCGAGACCGTCTATGGCCGGCGCGGGGTTCGCGCCCGGGCTGCCGGGATAGCTGAAGCCGGCGGCTTCGAAGGCGATGTCCCCCCGGGCTTGCCCCAGGGCGTGGGCGTCGGGTGCGGAGCCGATGTCGGGCGCGGTGGCGAGAATCGCATGGACCCGCTCCAGCGACGCCCGTCCTCTTTGAACGAGGTTGGTGACCCAGCCCAGCGCCATCATCGGCCAGGTGAGCAGCCCGAGGTAGCTGATGAACGCCACGAAATCCCCCGGCGTGATGGCGAGCAGGATCGTCTGCCGGCCGCCGACCAGCAGGACCAGCGCCATGCTCAGATTGGTGAACAGCAGCATCATCGGGAAAAAAGCCCCGGTGATTCGCACCAGTTTGAGGTTCTCGTTGACGTAAGCGCGGGAGGCCGCCTCCACCCGCGCGGCCTCCACGGCCTTGCGGTTGTGGGCCTTGATCAGGCGGATGCCGGCGAAGCGCTCCCGGATGATTTCGGTCAAATCGGAAAAAGAGGCCTGCACCGCCTGGTACCGGCGATGCATCTTGCGGCTGAAGAAGCGCGTGCCCACGGCGATCAGCGGCATCGGGATGAGGACGACGCCGGTCAGGGCGGGGTCGATGTAGGCCATGAAGGCGATGGCGGCGGCCCCCATGACCACGGCGTCGTTCAAGGCCACCAGGCCCATGCCGGCCGCCATGCGGATCTGCTGGATGTCGTTGGTGGCGTGGGCCATCAGGTCGCCCGTGCGGGTGCGGTCGAAGTATGCGGCCGACAGGGTCTGCAAATGGCTGAAAAGTCGGTCGCGCAGCCCTTGCTCCACGCGGCGGGAGGCGCCGAGCAGGCACATCCGCCAGACGTAGCGGAACACGCCCACGAGAACCGCCAGGACGCAGATGGCGACGGCATAGAGCAGCATCTGCCCGCTCTCGGCGCGCATGGCCGCCAGGTCGTCCACCGCCCATTTGATGACGCGCGGGATGACGAGCTGCACCACGTCGACCACGATCAGGCTCAACAGCCCGATGAGGATCCTGAGCCGATTTTCCGAAAAGTAGGGTGTGATGAGACCGAGAGATGACATTTAAAAACAGCGCTCGATTACGGTTGTCAACCCAGGATGGCATAACACAGCCGATGAGGATCGGCAACCGTGATCGGGGGAAAACGGCGCTGTTTTTACGGCGTTGACTTTGATTGCGCCGGTTGCTATTTTAACCGCATGGAACTTGGGAATATTGTTGAATATATCGACCGCGAGAGAATCCTGTGCGCGGTGATTCTGGAGGTCCGCAACCAGCGGCTGAGGCTGCTGACCGAAAACAACAAGGAGGTCAACCTGTCCGCCAGCCGGCTGCTGCGCCGGGATCGCATGCGCCTGGACCTGTCCGCAAGCCGCACGCGGATGGTGGACGCCCTCAAAGAGGTGGCCCACAAACGCAAGGCGCTCATCGGCGAGGTCGTCATCCGGGATCTCTGGGAAGTTCTCAACTCCGAGCAGGAGTGGATCGACCTGGAGACGATGACGGCTTTCTGCTTTCCCGGGGCGCCGAACGGCGACCACCAATCGGCCGTGATGCGGGCGCTGTTCAACGACCGGCTCTATTTTAGGTTCGATCCGAGGCGGTTTTTCCCCAATACCGCGGAGCAGGTCGAACGGCTGATCGCCCAGCGCGAGGAGCAGGCGCGGCGGCAGCGCGTCATCGAAACCGGCGGCGATTGGCTCCGGCGCTGCCTGGCGCATGGCGGCCCTACGGCGGCCGACGCCCGGGAACCCGGCGTCGGCGAGTTCCTCGACGTTCTCAAATCCTATTACCTCTTCGAGAAGGAAAGCCCGGATGACAGCCTCGCCAGAGGCATGCTGGAGCGGGCGGGGCTGGACCAGACAGATGAGCTGTTCGCCCTGCTCGTCAAGGCCGGGGTATTTGCGGCGGACGAGAACGTCGAGTTGCTCCGCCTCGGTGCCCCGGTCGAATTCCCTCCCGAGGTGCGGCAGGCGGCCGTGGAGCTGACGAGCGCCGCGCGGCCGCTGGCGGCGGACTCCCGCCGCCAGGACCTGACCGATCTCCGCCTGTTTACCATCGACGGCCAATCCACACTGGATTTCGACGACGCCCTGAGCCTGGAAGCGACGCCGGAAGGGTTGCGGCTGGGGGTCCACATCGTCGACGTGGCGCACGTGGTTCGCACGGGCGACCCAATGGATCTGGAGGCCCGCCGCCGCGGCAGCTCGATCTACATGGCGGACCAGAGAATCCCCATGCTGCCGCCGGCCCTGGCCGAGGGCCTGTGCAGCCTGAAGGCCGGGGAGGTGCGGCCGGCCATCAGCACCGTGGTCGACTTGAGCCCCGAGCTGGACGTGCGGGGCTACCGGATCCTGCCGACCATCGTTCGGGTGAAAAGCCAGCTCAGCTACTTCGACGTGAACCTGCTGGCGGACCAGGACCCCACCGTGGTGCATCTGCGCAGCATCGCCCGGAAATTCCGTGAAGCCCGCCTGGCGGCCGGCGCGGTTCACATTTCCGTGCCGGAGATCAACCTCTGGCTGGGGGAAAACGGCGATATCAATCTCAACCGCGTGAACCGCGAAAGCCCGGGCCGGATGCTGGTGGCCGAGATCATGATCCTCGCCAACTGGCTCATGGCCCGGTTCCTGTCCGAGAACGGCGTGCCGGCGATTTTCCGATCCCAGCCCGAACCGAGGGAGCGGCTCTATCGCGGAGAAGAGGGGACCCTGTTTCAGCACTGGATGCAGCGGCGTCTGCTCAACCGCTTCGTTCTGGGCCATGCCGCCGAGAAGCATTCCGGCCTCGGGTTGGCCGCTTACGTGACGGCGACCTCCCCCATCCGCAAATACTTCGACCTGGTCACCCAGCGCCAGGTGCGGGCCGTCCTGGGGCTGGAAGAGCCTTACTCGGCCGAGGAGATCGATCGCCTGATCGAGGACCTGTCCATGCCCATGAGCCGTGTCGGCCGCCTGCAGGCGGGCCGCCAGCGCTACTGGCTGTTGAGGTACCTCGAACAGCGGATCGGGCAGAAGGAGGAGGCCATCGTGCTGGTGCGCCGGCGCCACAGCTATCAGGTGCTCCTCGCGGACTACATGCTGGAATGCGACTTGCCGATTACCGGAGGCTTCGAACTGAAACCCGAGGACCTGATCCAGGTCACCATCCAAAACGTCAGCGCTCGCAAAGACCTGGTGTCGCTGACGATCGGATAGGGTGGAGCGCGTTTGTCGCGTTGCTCGCGTTTTACGCGTTCAGCGCGTATGCGCGCGAAGCCTTTTTTTCGTTTCAACGCGATAAACGCGATGAACGCCGGCAACGCGCTTCATTTCACGCAAATCACCAGCCCGCCTGTTATTTTCTGCAGCTCCTGGGCGGTCAGTTTGAAGACCGCCTGAGGAGTGCCGGCCGCAGCCCAGATGTCTGCGTACTGAAACAGGTCCTCGTCGATGAACACCTTCAGCGGCTGCGGGTGTCCGACCGGCGGAACTCCGCCGATGGCGAAGCCGGTGGCCTGACGCACGAAATCGGCGTCGGCTTTAACGACGGGTTCCCCCAGCAGCCTGGAGAGCTCCTTTTCGTTGACGCGGTTGGCGCCGCTGGCGACCACGAGGATGGCCTTGCGGCTGGAGGCGCCTTTGAACACCAGCGACTTCGCGATCTGGCCCACCTCGCAGCCCACGGCTCGGGCGGCATCCTGGGCGCTGCGGGTGGTTGCGCTCATTTCCATCACCCGGCTGCCGACACCCAGGCGCTCCAGCACTTCCTGGACCCTGCCGGCTCCGGGACTCAGCTGTTCGCTCATGTGATCACCTCGTTTCAGCTTGACTAAACATGGAATAATCATTACAAAAGAATTTATTTACAAAACTTAATTCAGGGAGATCGCATGGGGATCCAGGAACGCAAAGAGAGAGAAAAAGAACGCCGCAAACAGCAGATCCTGGTTGCCGCCAAACGGGTGTTTTCGGAAAAAGGGTTCAACAAGGCCACCATGGAGGACATCGCCCAAGAGGCTGAACTGAGCCCCGGGACCCTCTACCTGTATTTCAAGAACAAGGAAGAGCTTTACGCGTCGCTTTCCCTCCGCATCCTGCAGTACTTGCTGCTGCGCATCGAGCATGTCAACGCCATGAAGCCGGCAGGCCCCGACGAGAAGCTCAAGGCCCTCATGGAGGCCATGTACGACGTGTACGAATTCGACCCGCTGATCATCATCAACATGTTCCACCTGCAGTCGAGCGACACGCTAAAAAACCTCACCCCCCAGCTGCTGGAGGAGATCAAGGACCTTACCGGCAAGTCCATGAAATCGATCGTCCAGATCTTCAAGGACGGGGTCTCCAAGGAGATCTTCATCGACCGCCATCCCGTGGCCCTCGCCGACACCTTCTGGTCCCTGTTCTCGGGGGTCATCCTCTGGATGACCAGCAAGAAGCTGGTCAACGACGGCAAGGACCACCTCAAGGAGACGCTGGCGCTCGCCTTCGACATCTTCTACCGAGGCATCCAGCGATAGCCGGGTGTTGAAAAACGGCGCCTCAGGCCGTGATCCGGCGCAGTGCGGCCTTTGGAAATGCTCACTTGAACAAAGAATGTGCTGCGCTTTCCAACACCCCGAACGCCCTGGCTGCCGGCCGGATGCCTGTTTTTGACCCCCTGATCGATGCGAATCGCGGCCGGGGGGGTCACCCGTTTTTTACCCGCGCGAAAAGCCGCGCAATCTCATCCACTTCAAACCGGGGCCACCGCGCGGGGCGGCCGCCCCTGAACCCCCGAACGCCGACTCCTTTTTCCGCGACCTCGCCGATCGACGCGACCTGAACCCCCGACCGGCGCAGGCACGCCTCGAGCCGGTCGGCGTGCTTCGGCCGGCAGCAGATCAGCAGGCTGCCGGAGCCGATCAGCCCGAGCGGATGCAGGCCCAAAAGGCGGCAGATCCTGCGGGTTTCCGGGAAAACCGGGATGCGGTCCAGGTCCACCCGCAGCCGGCAGCCGCCGGCGGCGCTGAGCTCCTCCAGGGCCGTGGCGACGCCGCCTTCCGTGACGTCGTGCATGGCGCTGGTGCCCGGGCACCGCGCCGCCTGCCGGGCTTCAGGGATAATGCTGATCCGGTCCAGGAAGGCCCGGCAGGACCGGATCGTCTCCGCGCGCATGCCGAGCGCCAGCAGGCGCGAGCCGAGCTCCCGGGCGACGATGGCTGTGCCTTCGACGGCCGCGGCCTTGGTGAGAAACACCCGGTCGCCGGGCCGCATGCGCCGCTTGTCGATCAGATCGCGCTTGCGGACGCTGCCGGCCATCATCCCGCAAACCACCGGCCGCGTGACCGCATCGGTGATCTCGGTATGCCCGCCGCACAGCGTGATGCCCCATTTGCGGCAGAATTCCCTCAAGTCGCAAACAACGCTCCAAATGCCGGACGGCGTGCTGCCGACCGGGAACAAAAGGGTCGTCAGCAGCCAGCGGGGGCGGGCGCCGGCGGTGGCAATGTCGTTGGCATTGACCAGCACTGCGTACTGCCCGATCGCATCGGTGGCGAAGGTGATCGGGTCCGACTTCAGGACCAGGACCTCCTCTCGGGCCACGTCCACGGCGGCGATGTCCTCGCCCACGCCCGGGGGGATCAGAAGCGCCGGGTCCTCGAAAGAGAACTCGCCCAGAAACTCCCTCAACAGATCATTGGGCAGCTTGCCGGCCGGCAGCGGGGCGCCCATGCGGATCAGCCGGTTGAGCTGATCGAGGTCGCTGACCCGATGATCGGTCAACGACCCGGACGCCGGCGTGCCGGCGGTGCACCACTCGACGGCAACGCTCCCGGCCTCTTTTGCGAGCGCGAGCACGTCGCGGTCGCCGGATACCACCATGAACCGCTGCGGGGCCGCTCGCATGCTTCCGGCGGCCGTTTGAAAAGGGTTGCGCCTCCGGCCGCCCGAACGAGTCGAGCCTATCGATACGCAAGGGCGGATGTCTGCCGGCCGCATCTGAAACGCCTCTTGCATGAAATTGAGTGCGGCCTTTTTGGCGTGCCGGCCGGCGACCCCCACGCCAAGGCCCCTGGCCCTCAGGGTCGCGACCATGCGCTTCGTCGCCGCACGCGGCACCCACCGGCCGTCCGCCACGGCGGCCAGAGGCCCTTCCGGGTCGAACAGAACCGCGGTGATGTGAAACGGCTTGTGGATCATCTCGGATATTGCTCCGGCAAGTGATAGGGCTGATGCCGGCAACTCGCG
This sequence comes from Desulfobacterales bacterium, assembly GCA_025454075.1. The sequence continues at coordinate 9,706 of JALOPD010000010.1, forward strand.
CAGAGGCGGAGCGGGGTGCACCGGTTGCCGGAGGAATAACGAAAAACGTTGATGGCAGATTCCGACGGGGCTGTCAATCCTGCCTGCCATCGGTTCCACGAGACGGCTGGGGGGCGTGGCCGCGTCGCCTGAAAAATGGGTTGCGGCGCGCTGCGGCGGGCACCCCGCTCCGTCTTTGCGTGATATGAGGCAATTCGACATATTCACTTGCCGGAGCAATATCGTACTTTGACAAGTTCAAATTTCACCTTTATACAGCAGAATCATCCGAGCCTTTTCGCCTCTTTTTTTCATGAAAATTCTTCTCATCTACCCGTACTTCCTCGACCCCCGGCTGAACGCCGAAGACATCCGGTCTGCACCCATGGGCATCTACCACGTGGCGGCCGTGCTGAAGGAGCGCGGCCACGAGGTCGAGGTCCTGAACTGGCACGACCGCGCGATCGCCTCGGGGACCATTGAAGCCGTGCTGCGGGAGAAATCGCCCGAGGTCATCGGCTTTTCAATCCTGCACGCCAACCGCTGGGGCGGGATCGAGATTGCGCGCGCGGCCAAGCGCATCGACCCCGGCGTCACCGTCGTTTTCGGCGGCGTGGGGGCCACCCATCTCTGGGAGCACTTCCTGAAGCACTTTCCGGAGATCGATTTCATCGTTACGGGTGAAGGCGAAGGCCCTTTTTCGAGGCTGGTCACGGCGCTTGAAAACAAAGCGCCGGTCGAAATGGAAGGCATCCCCGGCCTGGCGTTTCGCAAGAACGGCCGGCCATTCAGGACCGCGCCGGCCGAAGCGGCGTGCGACCTCGATGCGCTGCCCATGCCGGGCCGGCACTTCGACCTGGCGCATGTGGCGCTGACCCGCGGCTGCGTGTCGAACTGCGCCTTCTGCGGGTCGCCGGCATTCTGGGGCCGCCGGGTCCGCTCCCACTCGGCCGCCACCTTCGTCGAGCACCTGGCGCTGCTGCGGAGCCGGGGCCGACGGTTCTTCTACGTGAGCGACGACACCTTCACGTTGGACCGGCGCCGGGTGGTTGATGTCTGCCGCCGGATCGTCCAGCGGCGGCTCGATATCAACTGGGCTGCGATTTCACGGGTGGACGCGGTGGACGATGAAGTGCTGGCGTGGATGCGCCGGGCGGGCTGCATCCAGATCAGCTACGGGGTGGAAAGCGGCTCGGCGGCGATCCGGCGGCGGTTGAACAAGCGGATCAGCGCGCCTCAGGTGCGGCGGGCCTTCGAACTGACCCAGCGCTACGGCATCATGGCACGGGCCTATTTCATCTACGGCTGCCCGGGGGAGAGCCGGGAGACCATCCGGGAGACCATCGACCTGATGCAGGCCATCCGGCCGCTCGGGGCCGTCTTCTACATCCTGGACCTCTTCCCCGGCACCGCCCTGTACGCCGACATGCAGCGGCGGATGAAAGTGACCGACGACATCTGGCTCCAGCGCGTCGAGGACATCATGTACTTCGAGACCGACCCGGCGCTCTCCGCGGAGCAGGTCCTCGAGTTCGGCCGAATGTTGCGGGAGGCGTTCTACGCCGGCCTGCCCGGCTTTGTCCAGGCCCTATCGCCGATCGACGACCCGGAATTCCGCCCGCTGCACGCCGACTTCTTCTCGCGGCTGGCCATGACCTTCGACCAGGGCGACTACGCCCGCGTCGCGGCCATACCGGACAAGCCGGCGCTGGCGGAAACCCTTTACCGCCGGGCGCTCGGCTACCACCCCGACGCGCGGGCCTATCTCGGCCTCGGCATCCTGTACCAGAAAGCCGGCCGCCACCAGGACTCCGCGGACGTTCTGACCTCGGGTTTGTCGCATTTTCCCGGCGATGAGCAACTGCAAGTGTGCATGGGTGTGAGCCTCATGAACCTGGGCCGGTTCCAAGAAGCGCTGGCGCTGCTGGATCGCTGCCCGGGCCATCCCCAGGCCATGGAGATGGCGGCGGCCTGCCGGCGGGCGTTGAAGTGAGATCCGTCGCCCTACCATGGCCACAAGCCTTCCAGACACTCGAGGCTCGCCCACACGTCGGCGGGGCGGTGGACCTCCATGGTCATGACGGGCGGGGCGGTGCGTTGGTCCTTGAGATAGGCGAAAAGTCGGCGAAAATCGACCCGGCCGCGGCCCATGGGAAGGTGGTCGTCCTTTTGCCCCAGGTTGTCGTGCAGGTGCAACTGGCCGATGAAGGGGCCCAGAACCTCCAGCCACTCGTCCAGCGGTGCGCGCCCGAAGGCCGTCAGATGGCCGCAGTCGAGGCAAAGCCCCGCGCCCGCGGGACGCAGCCGCGCGAACAACTCGAGCATTTCGCCGGGCCCGTGCTCATACACATTTTCGAGCATCAACTGCGACCCTTCACGATTCAGGCGTCCGGCCACCCAGGCCCAGAACTCGACGCTGTGTTCCATCCAGGTTTCCCGGAAGTACTCGTAGCGCTGCCAGTCGTAGCCGGCGTGGGCCACGACGGTGCGCGGCGTGAACAGCGGAACCAGACCCAGAATCTCCTCGAAGCGCCTGCGCGTCACGGCGCGTATGGCCGGGTCGGTCGATCCGGCCGACAGGTCGACGAACGGGGCATGAAGCGTGACGGTGAGATCGTGCTGCCTGAGGGTGCCGGCGACTCGGGCGAACTCCTCCTCGGAAAAACGTTCCAGCGCCGCGGCATCGACGGCGATCTCCGGGTTGAGGGCATGGCGGGTAAAGTGCTCGATCTCGCCGCTCCAAAGGGCGGTGAACGTGGTATGGACCTGGACGCGCCGCCTGAGGTCGCTCATGAAGGCCTCGCCGCTCGTATGGTTTGACTGCGAAAGACACCCCAGCTTATACTCCGGTTGAAGCTTTTCCGGAACCAAAACCTTGAAGCAGCGCCGATACGGATGCGCAAGTGAACGGAGCCGCCCGCATGCGTCTCTTCGAACGGGTCGAAAACCTTCTGCTGGCAGCCATCGACGGGATGTATGCCCTTCTGCCCCAGCCGCACCCGGGCGTGGAACGGCTTCGGGGCTGCCAAATCATTTCCCATCGCGGCGAGCACGACAACCGCCGGGTTTTCGAAAACACCCTGGCCGCTTTCGATGCGGCGGTCGCGCAGGGCGTCTGGGGCATCGAGTTCGACCTGCGCTGGACCCGGGACCTGGAGCCGGTGGTGGTCCATGACCCCGACCTGCGGCGGGTGTTCGGCCGGAACCTGCGGGTTGGCGACGTTGCGCTGCCGTGTTTGAGGAAAGAAGGCCCCCAGGTGCCGACGCTCGCCGAGGTGGTCGGCCGCTACGGCGGGAAGGTCCACCTGATGATGGAGATAAAAGCCGAGCCCTATCCGGACCGGGACCGCCGGAACCGGCTTCTGGGAGATCTCTTCGCGGCGCTGAAACCCGGCCGGGATTTTCACCTGCTGTCCCTCGACCCCGAGATGTTTCGGCCGATCGACTTTGCGCCGCCGGCGGCGTTCGTCCCGGTGGCGCGTCTGAACTTCGCTCGCCTCAGCCGGCTGTCCTTGCAGAAAGGCTACGGCGGGGTTGCCGGCCACTACGCACTGGTGGGGGATCGCGCCATACGGCGCCTTCACGCGGCGGGGCAGAAGGTGGGAACGGGGTATCCCCGGGCCCGGAACTGCCTTTTCAGGGAGACCCGCCGCGGGGTGGATTGGATCTTCTGCAACCATGCCGGCGAAGCCCTCCGGCTTATACGCCGGCTTCAGGCACCCGCCGGCACATCCGGAGGCCGGCCCTTTTGCGGGTCTTCGACGAAATAAAGCAGCACCGCGCCCACTATAAACAGAATCAGGATCGAGGCGATGCTCCAGCGCGAGGCCATGTGGCCGATCCGGGCCAGCTCTTCGGCGGTCGGAGCGGCCGGCATCAGGGCCCGGCGCACCGCCAGGCCGACGCCCCCCATGAGCGCCGGTCCGACGATCGAGGCGAACTTGCCCAGCATGTTGTAGAAGCCGAAGAACTCGGCCGGCTGGTCGGCCGGGATCAGCCGGGAGTAGTAGGAGCGGCTGAGCGCCTGAATCCCTCCTTGCACCAGCCCGATGAGAACGGCCATGACGTAGAACTCCAGACGGTTCGTCATCGTCGCGCCCCAGACCGTCACCCCCATGTAGATCCCGATGCCGAGAAAGATCGCCCTGCGCGCGCCCCAGGCGCGGCCGAGCCTGCCGAAAACGAGGGCGGCCGGGAACCCCACGAACTGGACGACCAGCAGGGCGGCGATGAGGTCCGTGGACGCGAACCCCAGCGACAGGCCGTAGTCCACGGCCATGCGGATGATGGTGTCGACGCCGTCGATGTAGCACCAGTAGGCCAGCAGGAAAATAAGAACCGGTCGGTACCGGCGGATTTTCCTGAAGGTGGCCGCCACCTGCTTGAAACCTTCCGACAGCGTGTTCCGGCCCCCAAGAGCGGCCGGCCTGGCCGTCTGCTCGGGGACCCATGCGATCGTAAAGACCGTGAACCCCCCCCACCACACCGCCACCGAAACAAACGAGGTCCGCACGGCCGACGAGGCGTCCGGCAACCCGAAGGTGTGCGGCGTCAGGGTCATCGCGACGTTCAGGAGAAACAGCAGTCCGCCGCCCAGGTACCCCAGGGCGTAGCCCAGGCTGGACACGGTGTCGACGCGCTCCGGCGGGGCCACGGAGGGCAGGAGGGCGTCGTAGAACACGTTGGCCCCCGAAAACCCGATGACCCCCAGGGCGTAACAGAGGATGGCCGAAGCCCACCGGCCCTGGCCGATCAGATAGAGGGCCGCGGTGGAAAGAGCGCCCAGGTAGGCAAAAAATATCAAAAACCGTTTCTTTGCGGAGGCGATATCGGCCATGGCGCCCAAGACCGGTGCCAGCAGCGCCATCACCAGCCCCGCGATCGAGTTCCCGAACCCGAGCTGGGCCGTGCTCAGGTTCACGTCCGCGCCGTGGCTCCAGTATTGCTTGAAGAAGACGGGGAAGAAGCCGGCCATGACGGTGGTGGCAAAGGCCGAGTTGGCCCAGTCGTAAAGCGCCCAGCCCCACACGGCTTTCCGGTCTTTCGTCACCGTATCACGGCCCCTTCCAACAGCTGATCCGCCTCGCGACGTCCCCTGCTCGGAACTCGTTGCTCGTTACTCGTTTCTACCGCCCCACCGGCACCAGGTACAGCGGCGTTTCATCTGCGGGCAGGGCGGCGGACTGCTTGACCTCGTCGTCGTGGAAGGCGCCGATCACCACCGATTTCAGGTCAAGGGCCGCCGCCTGCAAGCTCAGGTTTTGGGCGGCATGACCGGCCTCCATGTCCACGTAGCGCACGCCGCGGCTGCCGTAGGTGGCGGTCGTGCGGCCGTAGACCGCCGTGAACAGAAGCGTCACCGGCGCCCGCTCGACCGGCCGCTGGCTGAGGGCCGCCCGGTAGAGCTCCGGCCGCAGGTCGCGGGCGGACCTGAATTCCAGCGCGTGCTCCAGGCAGCGGTAGCGGTAAAAGCCGGCCGGCAGCCCGACCACGTGGCCGACGGCGGCGTACAGCTCGAGCGGGTAGAGGGCCCCTGCGGAGGGAGCGGTGCGGTAGCCCTGGGAATGCGTGACCCCCTGGGCCGCCCAGAGCAGCTGGGTGAGGTCGTCCACGGTGAGCGCATCGCGGGAATAGGTGCGCATCGAGCGCCGCGACAGCAGGGCCTGCTCCAGCGGCACCTGGCCGCTCAGGCAGGGCTGGGGCAGCTTGACGAATTGCGGTGCCGGCATGGGTCGGGGGCCCTCGTCGATGTCGTCTCAGGAGCGGCCCTTGGCCGCCAGCATGCGCTGATGGAGGCGCTCGGCCCTGAGCATGAACGTTTCAAGCTTGGCGGTGATCAGCTGCGGGAACGGGGAGCCGTCGGTCTCGATCGCCAGGAAGGGCAGTTCGTCGATGTCGCTGAGAATCGCCCGCAGCGTGGGGTTGGTCGGGTCGGTCGCCAGTTTCTCCCGGGCGGTCATGGTTTCGCTGAGAATCGCCTCCGACAGGCGGTTCGGCATGCATCCGAACGGCCCGATGGCGATGACCCCGCAGGTGTGGTGGATGATTTCGGTGAGAGCCCCCCCCACGGTCAGGACGGCTTCGCCCTGCAGCGCGGCGGAAAGGTGCGGGCTGGCGTTTTCAATCACGGCGGCCACGTCCGTGCCCGTGGCCTGGACCAGGCCGGAGCGCGCCAGGATCGACTTGATCTGCTTCTCGTAGCGGTCCTGGAAGAAGTTCCGCAGCCTGAGCTTGAACATCTGCATGGCGGGCAAGGGGCTCTGGTTGTGCCCCTTTTTCACCATGTAGTTGCAGTAGTGCACCCATTCGGCCACCGGCGCGCACACGGTCGCAAACCCCTTCTCCGCCAGCCGCTCCGTCAGGTGCTGGCGGGAGAGCGCGTCGCGGCGGACAAAGATTTCGCCGGTCAGGCTGACGGTGGGGACCGCGGACGTCGGCCGCTTGAGGGGGATGCGGCGCAGCCGGCCGGCGCAGGCGGCCAGGCGATCCTTCAGGACCTTGAAATCCGCCCGCTCCATGGCATCCAGGGTGTCCGCCCACTGCTCCTCGAACACGGCCATGGCGGCCGGGGGATCGACGGAATTCGCCAGCAGCATCGAGCGGATGTCCTCCATGACGTCGGAGACGATCACCGCCCACCAGGCGTAGCGCTCGAAATTCTTGTCCATGCCGACGTAGGAATTGTCGGACGAGAGCGCCAGCAGGGCCACGTTGGGAATCTGCAGGCGACGCACCAGGTCTTCCATGTAGATGTAGTACTGGCCGAAGCGGCAGGGGCCGGCGCCGGTAAACATGAAGTAGACCAGGACTTCGTCCGGCCGCTTGCCGTTGCGGATGTAGCTGAGCAGTGTGCCCGTGGTCAGGATGAGCGGCAGGCACTCCTTGCAGGAGGTGTTGGCGCGGCCGAGCTTCAGGATGGCCTCGTCGTTTTCGCGGCCGGCCTGGGCGTGCAACCCGTAGCCCTTCAGGACGGCGACGAGGGCCTCGGTGCCGAGCTTGCCCATGGAGGGGATCAGCACCGTGACCCGCGGGTCGGTCATGGGCAGGGACTCCCCGGAGGAGGTCAACACCCGCGCCTTGCCGCCGTCCAGGATCGTGCGGGCCGGGGCGAAGGCGGCGGGGCGGGTCGCGATCCGCCGCTGGGCCGTCAGCTGGCGGTAGGCCTTGACGATGTCGAGAAACGCCTCCACGCGGGTTTCGAGGCCGGCGTCCGCCGTGTGGCTGTCCAGCTCCAGGGTCAGGGACGGCTTGCGCCCCATGATGTCCCGAAAGTAGCTGATGACGAAGGAGTCCGGGCCGCACGAGAAGTTGGTGATGTAGGTTCCGAACAGCTGGGGGTGTTTTTCCACAATGCGGGCGGCCCTCATGAGCAGCTGGCCCATGCCCCAGTACATGTGCCGTTTGGAGCGCTCCTGCTTGAGGTCCAGGAAGTCGAGCGGCATCACCGCGATGCCGCGCGAGGCGAACTTGCGGGGGATGCCCATGTGGGCCTCTTCGGCAAACCCGTTATAGGGGCGCGAGAAGACGACCACCCCGAACGTCTCCGGGTCCGCCTCGAGTTCGGCCAGCATGCGGCGGCCGGCCGCGCGCATCGCATCGAAGCAGTCGTGCTGCCGCTGCAGGGCGACGGCAAAGGCCTCCCGCGCCGCCCGGCGGCCGACCCCCATCCGGCGGGCGGCCTCCAGCAGCGGTTCTTCGGCGCTGGCGATGCCTCGGGAGAGCTCGATCAGCGGCGTTATCAGGCGGGTGCCGCGCCGGCTGAGCCGGTCGAGCGCGCTGCGGAAGGCGGTCTGAAGGTAATACGTCTCCCCTTGAACCAGGGGGCATACCTGGGACTGTTTGCTGTTCTTGTCGTCCAGATTCGGCACGGCCTTGAAGTGCGGCAGGAAGATGAAGTCGGGGGGAGGATCGGACTTGAGCAGCGTGTCAAAGAACCCATGGGCCAGCTCCACCGGGTAGCAGAAGGAGGCGCCGCGCTGGTCGATGCCCTCCTGGGTCGGGAGGTCCGGCAGGACGACGTCGAAGCCCAGCCGGTCGAAGAACTGCGAGTAGAGCGGGTAAAAGGTGTTGACGAGGAAGCTCCGGTTCATTCCGACGCGGCCCCGTCCGGCGGGCGCGGCCGGCGCGGCCGGCGGCACGCCGTGGATGTTGAAAACGAGCTTCTGGCGCAGGCTCACCAGGTCGAGCCGCTCGATGTCGTAGCTCACGTTGCGGCGGATGTTGTAGTAGCGGTTGCAGGCCCCGCCGAAGGGGTGTTTGCCGCCCTCCACTTCGATGACATGGATCGGGCAGCGGCGGTCGCATTTTTCCTTTCCGCCCCGGCAGGTGAACGTCTTGCCGTAGACCACCTCCCGGCCGGCCAGGGCTTCGAGATCGAAGCGCGCCGCAGGCATCAGGCCGCTGTCGATCCGTTTTTTGATCTCCAGGGCGACGCCGAAGGCCCCCATCAGCCCGGGCTCCGGCGGCACGATGATCGGTTTGCCCACCAGCGCCGCCATGGCGAGCGGCACGGCGGGGTTGTAGCACACGCCGCCCTGCATGAAGACCTTTTCGCCCACCGGCCGGTTGCCCTTGACGCGGTTTGCGTAGTTCATGCCGATCGAGTACACCAAGCCGGCCACGATGTCCTCGTGCGGCACGCCCTCGTGGATCGCATTCTTGATGTCGGAGGAGATGAAGGCGGCGCACTGGTCGTTGAAGTTGGGCGGCCGGCGGCCTTTCAACGCGACCCCGGCGATGTCCTCCATAGGCAGCCCCAGGGTCTCGAGGGCCGACTCCTCCAGAAACGAACCGGTCCCGGCCGAGCAGGCCTCGTTCATGGCGTAGTCGGAAGGCACCGAGTTGGTGATGTAGGTGTATTTGGCGTCCTGACCGCCGATTTCGAAAATGGTGTCCACGCGGGGGTCGAAATGGACCGCCGCCGTGGCGTGGGCGATGATCTCGTTGATGACGCCGTCGGTCAACGCGTGCAGCCCCGCGATCTGCCGGCCCGATCCGGTCACGCCCAGGCCGATGATGTCGATCGCCCGCGGGTCCACCTGCTGCCGCACCTGGTCGAGGGTCGAGCGGTAGCACTGACGGGAGGCGCCCACCGGGTCGCCGTTGGTGCGCAGGTAGGCCGATGCCAGCAGCGCGCCGTCGGAGCGGCGCAGCAGGACGGACTTGGTGGTGGTCGAGCCGACGTCGAGGCCCAGCAGGCAGACATCCCCCGGCTGGATGGCCCCGCGGCCGATGGTTTTGAATTCCACCTGAGCACGGAAATCCTCGAGCGGCGGCAGTCGGTCGAAGGCGGCCGCACCTTCGACGAAGAGGCCGTCGAATCCCGGAAAAGACGCGGTTTCGTGGGACAGCGCCCACAGGGCGGCGCCCAGGGCCTCGAAGTAGGGCGCCTGCTCGGGGACCACCAGCCCGGGGATCTCGCGGCGCAGGTAGTCGATCATCAGGGGGTTGCGGGCCGTGCCGCCGGTGATCATGACGCTGCGTCGCTCCACCTTCTTGAGCAGTTCCAGGATCTTGTTGGCCATCATTTTGCAAAGGCCGGCGGTGACCTGGGAGCGCGGGATGCCCTTGTTGGTGGCGTGGGTGCAGTCCGATTTGCAGAACACCGAGCAGCGGCCCGAGACGTGGTGCGGCGTTTCAACCGCTGCGAACCGGACGGCGTCCTCCAGACCGACGTTCATGCGCCGCAGCTGCTGCAGGAAGAACTCTCCGGTGCCGGAGGCGCATTTGTTGCCGGTGACCACGTTGGCGATGCGGCCGGCACGATCCAGCACATAGACCATGAAGGTCTCCCCGCCGGCGGAGACCACGGCCGGGCAGTCCGTGCCGGCGGGCTTCACGAACGGGTAGGCGTATTCCACCGCTTCGGGCTCCGGGATGGAGGTCAGGTTGACGAATTTCCTGAACTTGCGTCCGGTGGCGGCAATCCGGTCGAAGGATCGGACGTCGACGCCCTCCAGGGCCCGGTGCAGGGTGCGTTTGGGGTTGCCTTCGTGGACGTGCAGGGAATGGGCGACGATGCGGGGCGTACCGCCCCCGTCGGCTTGCGGATCCAGCTCGACGTGCACCATGGAGACGGTCGATGCCCCGAGACACAGGCCCAGCGATCGGAGAGGTTTGGCCATAAAAATACCTGCCTCGCGTCAGCGGTTTTTTCTCGTTTTGGTGTGCCGGGTCAGGCGGTGATTCCGGGCGCTTTTCCCCTGAACGAACATAAAAGAAAAGTGGATTGGCGGAATTTCGGTTCCAGATAGTCATAATGCAAAACCACGCATCTGGCAAGGGAGGAGCTTCCGCGGCAGTTTGAAGGAATTTCAGTTTGTTCGAGGCGGGTCCCGCTCAGTAACCGCGGGCCGTCCCGGAGCGGTTCTCCCGGGCGGCATCCTCGGGGTCGATGCGCCAGGTCACCAGCGGCGACAGGGCATACAGCAGCATGCAAAACAGGAAGAGATAGCCGTAATAGGGCGTGAACGCCGCAATGAGAACCAGTACCGTCGCTCTGCCGAACCAGGGGTGGCGGCTCATGAAGCGGCCTATGTGCAGGTAGCGGACCGGGTAGAGGTTCATGGCGACGGCCGACGCGATCATCATTCCGAGCGAAACGGCCCCCCAGAACGGGACCGATGTCGAGTTCTCGACCAAGGTCTGGCTGAGGATAATCATGGGCGCCACCACCAGGAGCGCTGCGGCCGGCGTGGGCATGCCCTTGAAAAACCCGGGGATCGGGTGCTTGTCGATGGTGAAGTACACCAGGCGCAGGATCCCTGCCACGGCATAAATTACCGCCGCCCAGTTGTACGGCAGGCGTTGGATCAGGGGGTCGTCGATATCGGAGATGAGAAAATAAAAAATCCAGGCCGGAGCGATGCAGAAGCTGACCGCATCGGAAATGTCGTCGAGCAGCCCCCCCAGGCTGACGGCCTTCGGTTTGATTTCATCCCCGGGCAGCGGTTCGGTCAACCCCAGCCGGCGGGCGACGGCACCGTCCAGTTTGTCGAAAAGAGCCGCCCCGATCAGGAACAACGAGGCCTCCCGCAGGCGGTCCTGGTAGGCGAAAAATATCGCCAGCAGCCCCATCATGGCGTTCATGACCGTCAGGGCGTTGGGGAAAAAGGCCAGAATCTTCCGGCGCAGGCGTTCGTTCCCGAGGCAGAGCTCGTTGAGGCACAACGTCCCGTATTTGCGGATATAGCCCGCGATGGAGGCGAAGTTGATGATGAAGAAAACGATTTCGATGAAAAACAGGGTTCGCAGCGGGGCTTCCCCCAACTGGGCGATCCAGCGGTAGACCACCGACGGGGGACCGTTCGGTATGTAGAACGCATAGGCGTAGAGCAGGGCGCCGACGGGCGCGGCCACAATGGTTCTCAGCCGGGTGAACTCCCGGTATTCGAGTTCCGGGTCGTAGCGCAGAGCAATGGCGCGCATGAAATGGGCGAAGTTGTCCCGCACCAGGACGGTGATGGCGAGAAACAGCACCAGAATGGCATGCAGCAGTTCGGCTTTTTTCGGGTCCGGCAGCACGTAGTGCAGGCGCCACATGCAGCCGACGGCCACCAGGGGGAAAATGATGGAGTAGTTGAGCTTGTCGAGGATGCGGTCGGCCAGTTGGGCCATCTGGGGATGGGGGTAGTAGCGGGCCGCAAACCAGCCGTCGATCAGGTCGAAGGTCATGGCGATAAACAGCAGAAGCACCCCTATCATGTAAACGACGGGGTTCTGGTTCCACATCACGGCCACGGCGCACAGCATGCCGCCGAAGACGAGCGGCAGGCGCCCGTAAACCAGAACCGCCGTGATGCGCTGGGACAGTCTCCCGCTATCCGCCATGCCGGCACCCGTCCGCTGAGGTTCCCCGCAAATGAGGGGCTGTGAACACGGCCTCACTTATAGGGAGTCGACGGCTTGAAGTCAAGGATTCGTCGCGCCAACCGTGCGGGTTCGGTGTTGTGATTGGGCGCGGAATCGGTTAAGGATACCCACCGTTCAGCGCGAAGCGAAGCCGTTGCCGTGGGTTTATGCATTCATCCGTCTATAAAAAAGTAGGGATTGCCTCCGCGGTGATGATGGCCTCCGTTTTCCTGAGCCGGGTGGTCGGCCTGCTGAGGGAGATGGCCATCGCCTACATGGCCGGCGCCGGCAAGGAGGTCGATGCCTACCAGATCGCTTTCATCCTGCCGGAGATCCTGAACCACGTCGTGGCCACCGGCTTTCTGTCGGTGACCTTCATCCCCCTCTTCACGCGCCGCCTCGTCCGCAGCACGGAGGCCGAGGCCTGGCGGGTGTTTTCCATCGTCCTGTGCGTGTTCGGAAGCCTCGCGCTGGGGGTGGTCGCCGTTTCCATGGCGCTCGCCCCGCAGCTGGTGGCCTTGGCGGCGCCGGGCCTGGAAGAGCCGGAGACGCTGGCCGCGGCCGTGCGCATGACGCGCATCATTCTGCCGGCGCAGTTTTTCTTTTTTGCCGGCGGGCTGCTGATGGCCGTGCAGTTTGCGCGGGAGCGTTTTTTCCTCCCCGCCCTGGCGCCCCTGATCTACAACCTCGGGATCATCGCCGGCGGCATCCTGCTGGCGCCGTGGCTCGGGATCGAGGGGTTTGCCTGGGGCGTGCTGGCCGGGGCGGTCGGCGGAAATTTCCTGCTGCAGTGGGCGGGCGCACGCCGGTCCGGGATGCGATTTCAACCCGCCTGGCAGTGGACGCACCCGGATGTCAAAGAATACCTGCGATTGACCGCGCCGCTCATGCTCGGGTTGACCATGACCTTCTCCACGGAGTTTTTTTTCCGGTTTTTCGGGTCCTATCTTCCCGCCGGCAGCATTGCCGTTTTGAATTTCAGCCTGCGCGTGATGCTCATCCTAGTGGGGGTCTTCGGGCAGGCGGTGGGGACGGCGTCGTTTCCCTACATGGCGCGCCTGGCGGCCGAAGACAACCTGGGCGACCTGAACCGTCTGCTGAACCGCACCCTGCGCTACCTGGCGCTGGTCATCCCGGTGGCGGCCCTGCTCATGGTGCTGAGCCCGGAGGTGGTGCGCATTCTCTTCCAGCGCGGCCGGTTCGACCCGGCGGCCGCGCGGGTGACGGCCGATGTGCTGGTGTGGTTCCTGGCCGGCGCGGTTGCCTTCGCCGCTTACACCGTGGTCGTCCGGGGTTATTTCGCGATCCGCAACACCCTCTTCCCGGCGCTCTTCGGCACCATCGCCGTTCTGGTCAGCATTCCGCTCTATCCCCTCGGCATTCGGCTGATGGGCGTGGAAGGGGTGGCGCTGGCCGTTTCGATTTCGGGGACCCTTCAGGCGGCGGCCCTTTTTGTTCTCTGGAGCCGGCGCAGCGGCAACGCCGGCCAGGGGGAGATCTTCCGTTTTTACCTCAAGATCGGTGCCGTCGGCGGCGGCATGGCTCCGGTCCTGGCGCTGATCCGGGAGGCGGCCACCGAATGGGTGGACGCCTCCAGCGTCGCCGGCAGCCTGGTCGTGTCGGCCGCGGTGGGGGGCGCCTTCATCGGGTTGATGCTGGCGGCAGGCTATGGGTTGAAAATCAGGGAAATCCAGGAGGCCGCGGAATACGTATGGGACAAGATCCGGGCGAGAGTCTGAAAAACCGGGCGGTCCGGAATCAGATGTACTGATCGACCATCTCCGTGATCCATCGCTCTACGCCCTGGAGGCCTTCTTTGCGCTGCACCTCGTCGATCAGGCGCTTGATTTTACGATAGGAAACCGGGTCTTGCTCCAGGTCCCGGGTCGAACGGAAAGCGCCTCCGCGGCGTCCCGCACGGTAGATCAGTCTTTCAGCGTCCGGCAGTTCCCGGTAGGCCCGCAGTACTTCCAGCATCTTCGGCTTGTCTTCCGGGAGCTTTCCGCCCACTTCTTCGAGCAGGTTCATGATGTGGTCGCTCGTCACGGTGCTGGTGATCCCGTCCAGGTGCTCGATGAAAACCCTGATCTCCTCAGCCGCCTCGTCATCCGTCAGCAGGTGGAAAGAGCCCTCCTGCAGCTTGGCGTGCAGCGGGATGCGTGCGGGAACGCGCAGGCTGCGCAGCCGGATGAAGTGCGGGTTGATCCGGTTGAGCACGTTTGCCGTTTCGACGGCATGCTCCCGCCACATCTCCCGGCCGCCGAGGCCCGGCATGACATACTCGGAAACCTCCATCCCCGCCTCCACCAGGCGGCGTCCGGCCTCCACGTGCTGCGCGGCCGTAACGCCCTTTTTCATGAGCTTCAGCAGCGGGTCGTAGCCGGTTTCAAGCCCGATGTGGACCCGGTCGAGGCCGGCCTGGCGGATCCGTTGCAGTGCGTCCAGCGGCTTTTTCGTCACGGTGCGCGAACGCGCGTAGGTGGTCACCCGGCGGATTTCCGGAAACGTCCGGCGCAGGAAGGCGAGCGCCTCTACCAGATCCTCCGTCCGCATGATGAGATTGTCGGCGTCCTGCAGGAAGCAGGCGCCGGTGCCGTAATACAGCCAGGCGGCCACGCTGCGGTAGCTGGCGGGGTAGGATCCGCCGCTGAAGATGCGGCTGATGACGGCGTCCGTTACGGCCCCGCCGTGACCGAGGCCCCGCGAGACATCAACGATCTCATCGGCCATCCGGCGCGCTGCCCGGATGTCTTCTTTGATCTCGTCAACCGGCCGGAGGGAGAATTTCCGACCCTTGTAGACGGGGCAGAAGAGGCACTGGTTCCAGGGGCAGTTGCGGGTGAAGCGCAGCAGCAGGCTTTGCGCCTCGTTGGGCGGCCGTATCGGCCCCTGTTCGAATTGGAGGGGGTGGTGGTTCATCACGAATGAAGCTGGAAAAAGATCAGGCGGGCGGTTCGGCCGCCCACCTGGTTCCTACTTGATGGGGCCCGGCTGGCAGAGATGGCCCGACTCCATAGCCACCCGCCCGCACCCGCCGCAGACATACTTCATGGCGGACAATTTGTCCTTGCAAACGTGTTTGGGGTCCACTGCCGGGGCACCGCAAAACGTGCATTTGGCCTTGTCGCCGCACGGGTTGCACAGGTGACCCGGTTCGTTCGCCACCGCACCACAGCTTTTGCACGTATATGCCATAAGATACCTCCTTGAAAATTCATCAATTTTTTCAGCATGCGAGGATTGGATGCAAGGAACCGGGCCTGGGATCGCTCGACTCCCCGAATCCTTAATACCTCTTGAGAGGGATAGTTAGTCTCGGCAAACTGAAAGTCAAGCGGCAGGCTGAGGCGGGGCCCGCTATCGGGTGATGGTGCCGCTTTCCTGCGCCTCCAGACCCGGGACCAGCGGTTGGATGATTTCGATCGGCAACATCAACGTGCGCTGGACCATTTCCATGATGCTGGTTCCCACGGCAGAGGGCGAGAGCGCGACCACCTGGGGGTCTTCCAGATCGCCCGTCGCCCTCATCGGGATGGCGACCAGCCGTCCTCCCAGTATCCAGCGGATGCCGGGGATGGAGTTGATGATCCGGTCGATGGTCTTGAAGGGCGACACCATGATGGTGAAATCGATCTTCTGGCTGGCGATGTCGATTTCGCCGCGGGAGCCTATCCAAACGGTGCGGCCGTCGATGGACCAGTCGTTGACGAAGACCGTCCCGTCCTTGATTTCGATCGCAGCCACCGATCGCTTGTAGTCCAGCCCCTGGCTGCGAAGGTCGGGCAGCTGCCCGCGATAGATTTCAGTGAGATTCAACAAGGAGAGGAGCCGTGCGAAAAAAATCGACTGCAGAATGCTGCCGTCCTCGGAAACGACCGTGAACCGCCCCTCCAAGGCCTTGGCGAGGCCCTCCCGGCGGGCGTTCACCTGAAGTGCCCCGTTCAGATTGAAGTTGCCGGTGATCTTGCTTTTCTCGGCCGTCAGACACGAAACGACGCTGTCCAGCGCCATGCCCTCCGCCACGGGGACGAGGTGGGCATCCACCATGGGCCCGTCGAAGCTGATCCGGCCGATGAGGGTTATCCCGCAGAAACCCGCCCGTTCGATGAGCACGTTGGCGCCCTGGGGTGTGATCGCGGCATCGGCATAAAACGGGGTGTTGCGGAACCGATCGATGATGAAATGCTCGGCCCGCAGGCTGACCCTGCCCCGCACCGGCCGGCTCTCCCCCGGCCGGCGTGCGGCCATGCGCGCGGAGATCCTCTCGATTTCGTTCCAGTCGAGGCTCTCTGCAACGACATTCAGGTCCAGGCGCGTTTCGGCCGGGGAAAACGCGATATCTCCGTTGACGACCGCGGCATCCGGTCCGATGCTCAACCGGGCGGCGTCTATGCGCCATTCGGTGACGCTGCCTTCGCTCGACTCGACCCCGGCGGCGGCCAAGCGCCCCGCAGGGATCCGGATCGGTTCATCCAGGAAGGTCGTGGCAATGACGATATCCGCGACCTCCGCCACGGCCTTCAGGCGCCAGCGGCGAGGGTCGCGCAGGGGGCCTTTGAGGCTCGGACCGGAGACGGCGACGATTCCCCGCAGGCCGGCGATGTCCTCACGCACCGCGTTCATTCCCGGCCACCCGGCCACGGCCGGGAAAAGGTCTTCGCCGTGGATGACGGCCGTCTCCGCGGCCGCGTCCAGATCCCCGCCCTCGCTCCAATCCGCGTGCAGCCGGAACCGGCGGATTTCCGACTTCCCGAGAGCGGCATTCAGATCCTGCACCTCGAGGTGCGAGCCCTGCAGGAGAAGGCGCCCGGAGTTCAATATCAGCGGGGCATCCAGCCGGGGCGAACCGATCGCGGCGGTGTTCAGTGCGGCGTCGACCTCCACCCGCGGGGAGCGTCCCGCGGGGAAACTCAGCCGGGCTTGCGCACCGCTGAACCGGATCGTGCCCGACAGCGGCGCGAGCGGTTCCAGCGGCAGGTCCTGCGGCCGGCTGCTCGCCCAAAAGTCATAAAGCTCCGCCACCGAAGCACTGACGGCCTCCGCGCGGAGGCTCGCCGAAGGCGTGCCGCTCCAGTCGAAATCGCACGCCAGGCCGTTGAGGGTGGATTCCCCCAGCGAGGCATCCCAGCCTTCGAAGCGCACAACGGTGCTGCGCCATTCAAAGGGCCCTGAAGCGACCTTCAGCGGCGCCGGGAGAAGTTCCGAATCCACCTGCAGGTTTTGGATGACCCCCTCGGACCGGAATCGCCAGGTTTCGGGCTTCAGGGCTTTTCCGGTAAATTGTGCGTTGCGGAGAGAGACGCGGCCCTCGACGGCGCGAAAAAATTCAAGGCCTGGGATGTTGCGGCAGATGTTGAAGGACTCCGCCAGATCGACGAGCGCTTCCGGCGCGGCGCCTTCCAGATGCAGGTCCCGGTCGGAATCCATCCCGATCGCGAGGTCGACCCGGGAGAGCCTTGAATTTCCGATGGCCACATCGACTTCGTGCATGTCGACGCCGTCGCTTCGGTAGGCGAACCGGCCGCCCTGGAAGGCCAGGGGGTAAGGGATGGGTTCGTAGCGTGCTTTCACGTCGAGCTCAGAAGCCTGCACCTCTACCGAAACGTCCGTGTGGGTGCCGTTGAGCCGCAGGGTCCCCCGGGCCGTGCCGGAAAACTCCCGGAGGAGCGCCACCTCCCTGCGAAACACGGGGTCCGGGACCACTTGCGCCAGCAGCGGGGGCAGGGCCGAAAGCTCGGCAAGGGCAGAAATCTCGAGCTGGAGAACCGGGTCGGCCGCGGAGAGGCCCACGCGCAAGGCCCCGTTTTCGCCGCGGGTCCCCTTGTACCGGCCTTTCAGGTCCCGGCCTTCCAGGATTCCTCCCGCGATCCGGACCTCCCCGGAAACCTCATTCAAGTCCAGATCGATCCACGGCAGGTACACACCGCCGTTTTCCAGACGCCCTTCGATGAGGAGGCTGTTCAGGTCAGCCAGTTCGTCCCACGAGTCCGCATGCAGGTTCACGTGGATGTCGGGGACTTCTCCGCTGCGCACGATGTCGCAGACGAGCAGGGCTTCCGGGATCTCGTGCAGCATGGCCAGGGTGAAATCCCGCGCGCCGGATAGGTCGCCGCGGCCCTTGAGGTCGATGTCTATTCCGGGTTGAGCCTTCTCGTCCATGACAAAGGCGAGTTCAAGCGACGCCCGCGGGGTGTCGGACGAAAACTCGGACACCGACACGGCCAAGCGGTCTCCCGTGAACTCCAGCTGAGCGGCGAAACGGTCGACGCTCAAGCGTGTCTCCCGGCGGTTGTAGGCGAGAGTGAGGGTCGGCGCTTTTCCCGCGATCTTGGCGGCGGCCCGGCCGGGTCCTTCCAGGAAAATCGAGACGTCCAGGTCCACGCGCGTTTCGAGGACTTGAAAGGGGGTCTGCGGCAGGAAAAAGGCTTGAATGGGCTGGGGCCTTAGATCGGTGACCTGAAGCGTGGCCGTCCCCTTCAGGGAGTCCGTCTCTATATGGCCGCGCGAGGAGAAAGCCTTGAAAAGGTCCGATTCCCCCCGGAGCGACCACGCCAGCTTCTCGCCGGCATGCTGCAGCCGAAGGTCCAGGCGGTGGAATTCGAAACGCTGCCCGCCGGTGCCGGCGAGTTCCAGCCTGCCGTCGGCGACTTCGATCGCGGTTTCGGGGAGCCGCTTTGCGAGTGCGGCCAGCCGCTCCGTCAGCAGGCGCGGGTCGGGGAAACCCGGGCCGCCGCCGTCGGAATCGATCGGGGCCAACGGCAGAAGGATTTCAGGCGACCGCACGTTGACGGCGTCGGCCGTCACCCGGCCGCGCAAGAGCGGCAGGAGCTTGAGGCACACGTCGATCTCGGCCGCCCGGGCGGAGACCTTGCCCGGCATCTCCAGGCGCGGACGACCCACGGTGGCGCAGGGCCTGGGGAACAGCGTGAGCTGAACCCGATCGAAGGCGACCTCGCCGCCGAGCATGGCGCCCAGGCGCTGTTGCAGGGCCGCACGGGTTTCGGGCCGGTTGACCAGGACCGTGGGAAGGGCCACCAGGAGCACCACCAGGAAAAAGGCCGCAACCGATGCGGCCAGCAGCGCAATTTTGACTCGCGGGGGGAATGCCATCAAACGACGTCGCCTTGTCGGTGCCTGCGATAAAATCACCTTTGAATTTATTCGCATATCTACTATAAGTCAAACGGTGGGCGACGCGGCCGGGATGGTTGCGGACGGGCATCCGGCCCATGCACGGCATCGCCGGAGCGCGGTTGCCGTGGAGGCCCTGCCGAAACCGGGGGTCACGGAGCGGGTCATCGATTGACGTCCGGCGTGGCGGATGCTTTACTAAGCAGCCCGAGTGATTATTCTTCCGGGCAACCGTGGGCACCGAATAAACAGAGGAGACGAGGAGATGATGTACAACAAGGTCGTGATGGACCACTTCCGCAACCCCCGCAACGTGGGCACCATCGAGGGGGCGGACGGTATCGGCGAGGTCGGCAACCCCCTGTGCGGGGACATGATGACGATCTACCTCAAGATCCAAGAGGAGCGCATCGCCGACATCAAGTTCCAGACATTCGGCTGCGGTTCGGCCATCGCCGTGTCCAGCATGCTGACCGAGATCGCCAAGGGCAAGAGCCTGGCCGAGGCCAAGAAGATCACCAACAAGGACGTGGCCGACGCTCTGGAGGGCTTGCCCAAGAACAAGCTGCACTGCTCCAACCTGGGGGCGGATGCGCTGCAGTTGGCCATCAAGGACTACGAAGACCGCAAGGCCGGCATCCAGCGGCCGGAACCCAAGCGCAAGGACGAGCACGAACATTCGCATGGCGACAAGTGCTACTGCCCCTACTGCGATGTGGAAATCGAGGGCGGGGTGACGTTTTGCGAGGCCTGCCAGCACGACCTCCAGGAAGAACACGGATGACTTCGTAGGAAGCCCAATTTCGGCGTTGCGCTTCGTCCCGCGGCCGCTGCGGCGTACCGGGAGTACGCCTCGCTCCGCGGGTACTCGCGCGCCTTGAACTTGGGCTTCTTACGAAGTCATCTCGAAGACAGGTTGTCGTAAGAAGCCCGACGTCGGGGTGGCGCTTCGGCCCGCGGCCGCTGCGGCGTACCGGGAGTACGCCTCGCTCCGCGGGTGCTCGCGCGCCTTGAACTTGGGCTTCTTACGAAGTCATCTCGAAGACAGGTTGTCGTCATAAGCCCGACGTCGGGGTGGCGCTCCATAAATGTCGATGAGGGAGAAGAAAAGGGGGAGCTGCGAATGAAGTACATCAACCTGGACCACATATCCTCCAACCCGCTCCTGCCGGAAGTCAAGCAGGTCATGATCGATGCGATCCACCGCGACTACCACAACCCCTCCAGCCAGCACAAAGCCGGCGAGGAGGCCGCGGCGGCGCTGGAGAAGGCGCGCGTGCAGGTGGCCGAACTGCTCAACGCCGACACCCCGAAGGAGATCGTTTTCACCTCCGGCGGTACCGAGGCCGACAACCACGCCATCAAGGGCGTGGCCATGGCGAACGCGGACAAAGGCAAGCACATCGTCACCACCAACATCGAGCACAACGCCGTCATCCGCAGCTTGCGGCGCATCAAGTCCGACGGTTTCACCGTGACCAGCCTTTCCGTGGACGACAAGGGGCGGGTCAACCCCCGGGACGTGGCCGAGGCCGTCACGAAGGAGACCATCCTGATTTCCGTGATGCACAGCAACAACGAGACCGGAACGATCCAGCCCATCGAGGAGATCGCCGCCATCGCCCATGAGAAAAAAATCTTGTTTCACACCGACGCCGTGGACTCCGTGGGCATCGTCCCGTTCGACGTCAAGAAGATCGGGGCGGACCTGGTGAGCTTCGCGTCCAACACGTTCTACGGCCCGACGGGCGTGGGCGGGCTCTACATACGGCGCGGGGCCAAGGTTTATCCGATTCTCGACGGTGGCGTTCAGGAGAACAACAAGCGCGCCGGCACCGAGAACCTGCTCGGCATCATCGGCATGGGGGCCGCGGCCGAGATCGCCGTGCGCGACATCGACCGGCGCTACGCCTACCTGAAAAGCCTGAAAGACAAATTCCTGCGCGAGCTGCCGCAGTATCTGGACGAGGTCATCATCAACACCCACCCGGTGCACAGCCTGCCGCACCTTGTGTCGGCGTCGGTCAAATACATCGAAGGCGAGAGCGTGATGCTCATGCTGGACGACGAAGGCATCGGGGTGTCGACGCGCTCGGCCTGCGCCACCGGCTCGCTGCGCGCCTCCCACGTGCTGCTGTCGATCGGGCTGAGCCACGCCGATGCCCAGGGAACCCTCGTGATTGCCTTCGGCGTCGACAACACCGCGGAGGACGTGGACCGTTTCCTCAAATCGCTCAAGACCGTGGTGACCACCCTGCGCGACATCTCGCCGCTCTACAAAAAAGCGGCCGGCAACGGGTGATCGATCCGTCATGGAAAAAAACGTTTTCGACGCAGTGGCCCGCGATTACGAGCGGATCCACAACCGCAGCCTGCCCCCCGGCGTCCACAGCGCCGACTTCATCCGCTACCGAGCGGCCTGCGCCGCCCGCTGGGTTTCCGACCGATACGCCGGCAAGGAGTTCTGTTATCTGGATTTCGGCTGCGGCAACGGCCGGATGCTGAAATCCATGCTCGAGTCGGCCCGCGTGACGCCGCTGATGGAAGAAGGCCGGCTGCGGTTGTTCGGCTTCGACACCTCCGCGGAATCCATCAACGAGGCCAGGGGACTCATGGGCGATGATCGCGTCTGCCTGGTGAGCGACCTGAGCCAAGTGCCCGGGGACGTCCGCTTCGATTTCGTGATCAGCTGCCATGTGTTCCACCACATCCCTCCCGCCGAAAGGGCCGTCACGGCGGCGACGCTGGCCGACCGGATGAAACCCGCCTCCAGGCTGGTCATCTGGGAGCACAACCCCTTCAACCCGGTCACCCGCCTGCTCGTCAAAATGTGCCCCTTCGACGGCGACGCGCGCCTGTTGACGCTGAATTCGACGAAGGCCCTGTTCGGGCAAAACGCATTCCGCTTCGTCCAACGCGCCTATGTGAACCTCTTTCCTCCCGGGTGGCTGCGGCTGGAGGGGTTGTCCGCCATCGAGAAAAGGCTGCAGGGAGTTCCCGTGGGCGCTCAATATTGGGCGATGTTTGAACGTCATGACTAGCGTACGGACGGCCTGGGCGGCCTACCGGGGAGAGGGGCTGCCGACGCGGCTGCATGTCGCGGCGCGCGCCCTGACCTGCCCGTTCGGCCCCCTCCTGGACCGGTTTCCCTGCAAGGGGGCGGTGCTGGACGTGGGCTGCGGCCACGGGCTGCTGATCCATCTGCTGTCGAGGGACCCGTCGCGGCGCGCCCTGAAAGTCTGCGGCATCGACCACGATTCGGCCAAAATTGAAACCGCGCGCCGTGTCGCTCTGCCCGGGGTCGAATTCTCAACGAGGGGTCTCGACTCTTTCCCGGAGGCCTCCTTCGATGCGGTCTCGATTTTCGATGTGCTTTACACCGTTCGTAAGGATGTGTGGGGCGAGATCCTGGAGGGGTGCTCCCGGGCGCTGCGGCCGGGCGGGGCGCTGATCGTAAAAGAGGTGGTCGATCGGCCGCGTTGGAAATACTGGGCGATCATGGCCCAGGAGACGCTCTCGGTGACCCTGTTCGGGATCACCAAAGGGGACCGGCCGCACTTCGAGGCACCCGAGACCTACCGGAGGGCGATCGTCGACGCCGGTTTCCGCATCGCCGAAGAACGGCCGTTGTCCTCCGCCAACTGGATCAGCCACTACCTCTTCGTCGGTTTAAAGATTTGACTGCGTCAAATCTTTAAACGAGCAAAGGTGAACCCCCAGGGCGGCGATGTCGGCTCGAATCGAGGGGGAGGTGAGGGCGTGGAGTTCCTCCTCGTGTCGGTAGCCCCAGCGCCGGAGATCTTCCTCTTCCGGCGTCAGTCCCGGATGGCACATCAGCTCGTACGTCTCCCCCGGTCGAAGGCCTGCCAGCAGCCGGCGCAGGCGCAGCAGGTCCAGCCGGCCGCCGTCCAGAAATCCGAGAAATCGTGGTGACCGAGGATCTGTCCGGCGGGCGCGCCGCAAGCCGCTGGCGGCCGCGAAGGCCCGCAGGACTCCGGAGCCCAGGAGGCGTGAGCCCCCGTGGATACTGATCGGCCGGTCCAGCCGCCACCCTTCCACCGGAACGCGTACCCACGGGATGCCGTAGCGTGCGGCGAGATGCCGGGTCAGATCGAGCAGCCCCGGCAGGACATGCACATGCTGGTGGCTGTCCAGATGCGACACCCGGATCCCGGTTTCCAACACACGCTCGATTTGGGCGGACCACTCCGCCTCCACATCGGACCTGCGGACCCTGCCCGTCAGCCAGCGCAGGGTGAAAACCCCGGCGCCCGGCGCGAAACGCCCGTCGGCACCGACTAAAGATCTGTTGCCCGGCCGCAGGGGGCGCTCGGCCACAACGGTCAAGTGCACGCCTACGTCCAGGGCGGGTGCGGTCCGCGACAGCCGCACGGCATGTTCGAAGGCGCGGCCCACGGCCATCAGGGACGCCGC
>JALOPD010000383.1 GCA_025454075.1 Desulfobacterales bacterium
CAAGCAGGCGCGCGTCATCGCCTCCACCGAGTGCAACCTCTGCAAGCGCTGCGCCATGTACTGCCCGTTCGGCATCGACGTGGCCTACCTGATGCTGGTCGTCCGGCGCATCTGCCACCTGCTGGGCGTCACCCCGCTCTACATCCAGGACACGGCCCACAGCCACGCTGCCACCCTCAACCAGATGTGGGTCAAGGACGACGAATGGATCGACACCCTGCAATGGCAGGAGGAGGAGGCCCGCGGCGAGATCCCCACCCTGCGGATCCCGCTCGAGAAGGAAGGGGCCGACATCATGTACTCGGTGATCGGGCCGGAGCCCAAGTTCCAGGCCCAGCTCATCTACCAGGCGGCCGTCATCATGGACGTCGCGGGCGTGAGCTGGACCATGCCGGCCACCCCGGGCTGGGACAACAGCGACATGGCCATGTTCACCGGCGACAACGAACTCATGGGCCGGCTCAAACGCGTCCACTTCGAAACCGCCGCCCGGCTGCGGGTCAAGCGCATCGTCATGGGCGAATGCGGCCACGCCTTCCGCTCGGTCTACGATGTCGGCAACCGCTGGCTGGGGTGGAGCATGCCGCCGGTGCCCATCGTGCACGCCGTGGAATTCTATCACGAGCTGTTAAGCCAGGGGCGCATCAAGGTCGCCGAGAAATTCACCGAAACCGTGACGCTGCACGATCCCTGCAACGTGGTCCGCGGCGCCGGCCTGCATGAGAAGGCCCGGGATGTGGTGAGGCGCATGTGCACGAGCTTCGTCGAAATGGAGCCCAACCGCGAGCACAACTACTGCTGCTGCGCCGGCGGCGGGGTCATCAATTGCGGCCCGCCTTACAAAAAACACCGGGTTGAAAGCAACCGCGTCAAGGCCGAGCAGATATCCGCCGCCAAGGTGAAGGGCGCCAAAATCGTGATCACCCCCTGCCACAACTGCCACAGCGGCATCGAAGACATCATTCATCATTACGACCTGGGGGTTGAAACCAAGTTCTTGGGGGATATTCTGTACAAAGTGATGGAAAAGCCCAGCTGATCCCACGTCTTTGCGTAACGCGGACGGGAGTGTCGATGAAAACCTTTTTCGACCTGATCCAGGAAGTCCAGAAGCCGGGGCTGTGCCACCGTTGCGGGGGGTGCGTCACCTTCTGCAGCGCCGTCAACTACGGCGCTCTCGAGATCGATGCCGAGGGCAAACCGCACTACGGCGAGATCGAAAAATGCATCGAGTGCGGCCTATGCCATGCCATATGCCCGGAAATCGACGAACTCGAGCAGGAAACCCGGGAGCGGCTGGGCTGGGCCCCTCCCATCGGCCGGGTGATTGAAACTACCGTCGCGCGGGCGGCGGACCCGGCCGTTCGCCGCTCCGCCACTGACGGCGGCGTGGTGACGGCGCTGCTGCTGCACTTGCTGGAACGCGGCCGCATCGACGGCGCGATTGTAACCCAACAAGCAGGTGCCTACCGCCGGCAGCCTTTCCTGGCGACATCGACGCAGGGCATCAAGGATGCTGCCGGCTTCTTCTTCGACACCTGCCACGGCATGAAAGATTTCGGCGACCGGTACATGACGCACTCACAAATCGAAGAATTCGACCCGATGATTAAGAAAGGCTTGAAGCGAGTGGCGTTCGTCGGAACATCCTGCCAGATCAAATCCGTCCGCCGCATGCAAACCTTGGGGGTCGTGCCGTCCGACGCCGTCCAATTCTGCCTGGGGCTTTTCTGTTCCGGCAACTTCACGTTCGGCGACGAGCAGCGCCACCAGCTGGCCGAGGTCGGCCGGTTCGCCTGGCAGAATGTCCGCAAAATCAATATCAAGGAAAATCTATTCGTCCATCTTAAGAACGGCGATATCAGGACCCTTCCGCTGGATTCGCTGGAGTTCATGCGGCGCCATGCCTGCCGGTACTGCCCGGATTACTCAGCGGAGTTCGCCGACATCTCATTCGGCGGCATCGGAGCCGAGGAAGGATGGACCACGGTGATCACCCGCACACCGTTGGGACGAGCCGCGCTGGCCGATGCGGCTGGGGCCGGAAAGTTGGAGGAATACAGCATTAAAGCCAACCCCAGCTTCGCCAGCCAGGCCTTGGCCCGGGTCCGGTCATGGGCGGCCAAGAAGCGTAAGCATGCCCAAATCAATCGCAAAACGCTAACAGCGAAGGGCGTTACCATCAAGAGCGGCGCGGCGTGAAGCCGCACCACGGCAGAGTCCATCGACAGGGCAGGAGGAGACAGCATGAAGCCACGCATGGGGGCCGTTTGGACGCTGGTGGCCTTTGGAACGCTTTGCATCGTAAACGCTTGGTCCCAAGAGGATTTGAAGGCGGTCTCACCGGATGCCTTTTCGGCGCCGCAACGACCGGCCGCCGTATTTCCCCACGATGCCCACAACGAGAAAGCCAAGATCGAAAACTGCAATCAATGCCACCATGTGTACGCGGATGGCAAACTCGTGGAAGATGAGTCGTCGGAAGACCGGCGCTGCGCGGATTGTCACGGCATCGAGGATGCGGGCCGCCAGCCGGGACTCATGAAAGCCTTTCACCTGAACTGCAAGGGATGCCACCAGGAGCGGAAGAAAGGGCCGGTGATGTGTGGCGAATGCCATGCCCGGCAATAGACCGCCTTCGATCGGAACTCCTTATCCAGCGAGGCCCGTCATGCCCAAGAAAATTCTGATCATCGACGATGACCCCGTCATCGTCAAGTACCTGCAAGCGGTGTTCAGCGACAACGGCTACGCCACCTGCAGCGCCTCAAGCAGCATGGAGGGACTGGAACTGGTCCGGCGGGAAAAACCGGACCTCATCACCCTGGACATTCAGATGCCCGGGGAGTGGGGCCCGCGGTTCTACCGCAAGCTGCGGCAGGACAAGGAGCTGCGCGACACCCCGGTGATCGTCATCAGCGGCATCGACGGCGACCACGCGGTCAAAGATGCCATCGCCTTCGTCAAGAAGCCCTTCGACCCGGAACAGCTCGTGGGCATCGTCAAGAACACCATCGGCTGAGGGATCGACCTTGTGCCGTCTCCGACGCGGTCATGCGCCGTCGCGCGCCGTCGCTTCGGGCGGCAGGCGCAGGATCACTGTCGTGCCCTTTCCGGGGCGGCTCTGCACTTCGATGCTCCCCGCGTGCTGGTCGATGATGCGGCGGGTCATCATCAGGCCGAGGCCCGTTCCATCCGTCCCCTTGGTGCTGAAAAACCCCTGGAACAGCCGCTGTTGAACGCCCTCGTCCATGCCGCTGCCGTTGTCGGAGACGCAGTACTCCACGCCGCCGCCGACCGTGCCGCGCATGCCCAGACACACCCACTGGGGATCTGTCGCGGTCCCTTCGCCACGGCAGGCGTCGATGGCGTTTTCGACCAGGTTCATCAGGCAGCGCTGGATGCCCTCGGGGTCCATGACGATGGGCGGGAGGTCCGCTTCGAGCTCCGGCCTCAAATCCACCCCGGCCTCGCCGGCCTTGGCCGCCATGAGCTGCAG
>JALOPD010000384.1 GCA_025454075.1 Desulfobacterales bacterium
CATCACACCCCGCTCGAAACCCACCTGGACTGGACCGTCAAGTGGGACAAGGACTTCATCGGCAAGGCCGCCCTTGAGAAGCAGAAGCGGGCCGGAGTCAGGCTGAAGCTGGTCTGCCTGGCGGTCGACGCGCAGACATCGGACCCCTGGGGCTACAACCCGATCTTCCAGGGCGAGACGCGCGTGGGCATGACCAGCTCGGGCGGCTTCGGCCATCGGGTGGGAAAGAGCATCGCCTTCGGCTACGTGCCGCCGGAGCTGGCGGCCCCCGGCACCCGGCTGGAAGTGGAGGTGCTGGGCGACAAGCGCCCTGCCGCGGTGGCGGCCATGCCCCTGTACGACCCCACGAACGAACGCATGAAGGCTTGATGACTTCGGAAGAAGCCCAAGGAGAGCGGAGGGACGACCAGCAATGAAGATATACGTGTGCGTCAAGCATGTGCCCGACACGGCCGCCAGCATTAAAACGGTGGGCGCGAACGGATTCGACGATGCGACCGGCAAGTTCATCATCAACCCCTACGACGAGTACGCCATCGAGCAGGCCGTGCGCCTGGTGGAAAGCCATGGCGGGGAAGTGGTGGTGGTGACCGTCGGCAAGCCGGCCGCCATGGCGACCGTGCGCAGCGCGCTGGCCATGGGGCCCCTGCGCGGCATTCTGGTGACCATCGAGGACCAGTTCCTGGACAGCGATATCACCAGCCAGGCCCTGAAAGCCGCCATCGAAAAGGACGGCACGCCCGACCTGATCTTCACCGGCAAGGCCGCCGTGGACACGGAGGGCTTTCAGACCCCCTACCGCCTGGCCGAGGCCATGCAGCTGCCGGTGGTCAATGAAATCCTCAAGATGGAGCTGCGCGAGGGCAAGGCCGTGGTGGAGCGCGAGATCGGCGGCGGGTCCCGGGAAGTGCTGGAAGCGGCGCTGCCCTGTGTGCTGGGCGCGACCAAGGGGCTGAACGAGCCGCGTTACCCCAAGTTTCCGGATATCATGAAGGCCAAGAAAAAAGAGGTCAAGCAGATGACCCTGGCCGACCTGGGGCTTTCGGCGGCCGCGGCCCAGACCGAGCTGGCCCAGCTGGAGAAAGTGCCGGACCGCACGGCAGCCAGGATCATCCCTGGGCCGGCCCGCGAGGCGGTGCGCGAGCTGGTGCGGATCCTCAAACAGGAAGAAAAAGTAATCTGATCAGGAGATAGAAATCATGGCAACGATCGGTGTAGTCATTGAAACCGAAGGCGGCAGGGTCAAGGAGACCAATTTCGGGGTCGTCACCGCCGCCAGGGGCGGCGGCGGGAACACCGTCCTGGCCCTCCTGCTGGAAGGCTCGGCCGAGGAGGCCAAGGCGGCCCTGGCCCCGTACGGCGTCCACCAGATCGTACCGCTGAGCGCCGCGGGCGTCGACCTCGCGCAAAGCGCAGACCTGCGCGCCCGCGCACTGGCGGCCGCCATCGAACCGCTGGGATTGAAGGCCCTGCTGGGTCTGGCCACGGCTCCGGGCCGCGATCTTTTCGCACGCCTGGCGGCCTATCTGAAGCTCCCGCTCGCCTCGGACTGCGTGTCCGTGGACATCGCCGCTCAGACGGTGCGCAAATCGCACTTCTCCGGCAAGACCGTCGCCACCATCCGATTGAAGGCCACCGTGATGCTCTGCGCGCTGCGGCCCAATGCGGTGGAGGCCGTGTCGGCGCCCGCGAGCCCGGACGTTTCGCCCCTGGCCGTAAGCGTGCAGGACCCGGGCCGGATCAGGGTGCTGGAGGTCAAGAAGGCTCCCGGCGGAAAGATCGATCTGGCCGAAGCCGGCGTGATCGTCACCGGCGGGCGGCCCATCGGCGCCGCCGACAACTACAAGGTCCTGGAAGCGTGCGCCCAGGTGCTCGGCGGGGCCGTGGGCGCCTCGCGCGCCGCGGTGGATGCCGGCTTCGCCCCCCACTCCATGCAGGTCGGCCAGACCGGCAAGACGGTCAGCCCCAAGCTTTACATCGCCTGTGGCCTCTCGGGTTCCGTCCAACATTTTGCGGGCATGAAGACCTCCAAGGTCATCGTGGCCATCAATACCGACAAGGATGCGCCCATCTTCGAGAAAACCGACTACGGCATCGTCGGCGACCTGTTCGAGATCGTGCCGGCGCTGACCGAAGCTCTTAAAGAAAGCCAGAAATAGCCGGCTGCCGTGCGCCGGGGGTTTCTCCGGGGCGCCGGCGGGGCTGGATCGAGCCACCGGGCGCCTCCGCGACCGAACCGGCGGCCGGCTCCCGCGGAGCGATCAATGGACAGCTACCTCGTCGTCAAATCGATCATCATGCTCGCGGCGCTCATCGCCGCCTTTTCCGTCTTCTTCTTCCGCGTCCGGCGCCTTTACCGGCTCATGCGCTCGGTTCAGGGAAAGCGGCCGTTCACCCTCGACCGCGTGAAGGAGCGGCTGAGCGTGCTGCTGACCGACGTGCTGGGCCAGTCCAACGTGCGCCGCAAGGCCCTGCCGGGCATCGCGCACATGCTGATCTTCTTCGGGTTTCTGGCGGTTCAGCCCCACTCGCTCGAGCTCATGCTGAAGGGGGTCTGCCCGGCGTTCGAGCCGGGCCACTGGATTCCGTCACTCTACCGCGGCTACCTCTTCGTCGCCGACATCCTGGCGGTGCTGGTCCTGGTGGGCTTCGCCTATGCCCTCTACCGCCGCCTCGTCGAGCGGCCCAGGTACCTGACCCTGGGCACCGACGCGAACCTGATCATCCTGTTCACCTGCGTCATCATCGTCACCTTCCACTTCATCAACGCCTTTCAGACGCTCCTGCCTGTTTCCGGTGCCGGGTTCGATTCCCGCGGGGCCTTTCCGGTGTCCGGCCGCCTGGCCGGCCTGCTGGGCCTCGACCGGCTCGGGCCCGGCGCGGCCGCCGCCGGCTACGAGATCGCCTATTGGCTGCACATGGCGACCATCCTGGGGTTCCTGGTCTACATCCCGGGGTCCAAGCATCTGCACCTGCTCGCCGCGGCGCCCAACGTCTTCCTCAAGCCGCTCGACCGTCAAAAGGCCATGCCCAGGACCGACATCGAGGACGAGAGCGCGGAAACCTTCGGCCTGGGCAAGGTGAGCGAGCTGAACTGGAAAAACGTTCTCAACCTCTACGCCTGCACCGAGTGCGGCCGCTGCGAGGAGCAGTGTCCCGCCGCCCAGACGGGCAAGCCCCTGTCGCCAAAGAAGGTGGTCCACGATTTCAAGATCGACCTGCTGGAGCAGGCCGAACCGGTGCTCGCCCGGACCAGCGACGCCGTGAAACCGATCGTGCGGGAGGACTCCCCGGTCACGGGCGACGTGATCTGGTCCTGCACCACCTGCCGAGCCTGCGAGGACATCTGCCCGGTCAACATCGAGCAGCTGGATTTCATCCTGGAGACCCGCAAGCACCAGGTGCTGATGCAGGCCAGCTTCCCGCCGGAGATGCAGGAGACCTTCGCCAATCTCGAAAATCAGGCCAACCCCTGGGGCTTCAGCGCCGACACGC
>JALOPD010000114.1 GCA_025454075.1 Desulfobacterales bacterium
GACGGCGTCTTCACCTTTCTCGCCATCCCCGGCGCGGCCGTGACCGAGGCCTCGGTCGGCCGCAAGCTCAAACTGATCGATTTTTCGGACAGCTCGCTCAAGCACCTCGAGCAGTTCGGCATCACCAAGGGCAAGATCCCGGCGGGCACCTATGAAAAAGCGGCCAACACCAAGGACGTCGTCACGGCGGTTGCAGGCAGCGTCATCACCGTCCACAAGGAGATGAGCGACGAGTTGGCCTATCGGCTGACCAAGGCCTTCAACGACAGCTATGAAAAAGTCCGCAAGGTCCACTCCAGCATGGAGACTTACGAGATCAAAGACGGCCCGACGGGCTGCGGCGTCCCGCTGCACCCGGGGGCCATCAAGTATTACAAGGAAAAAGGAATATTGAAATGAAACGCCTGCGGCGTTTCATTTTATCAATAAGGCTTTAAGCTGAAGAGATGGCTGTATCATGCTGGCCAACGGCAGGAGTTCCCCCAGAGCATGCGTCAACTAAGTGTGGCCTGGAAGATACCCATTATGGTAACAGCGGTCATAGCCGCTGTTTTCCACTATTATTGCGCCGGGTTCGGCTCCCCCGAGCCCCGCACCTTCCGGGGGCTGCACCTCTCCATGCTCCTGCCTTTTGTCTATCTGCTCTACCCGGCCTGGAAAAAATCCCCGCGGCACCGGCCGAGCGTGATCGACCTCTTGGCGGCGGCCCTTTGCCTGGCAGCCTCGCTTTACACGGTTTTTTACGCCGACCGCCTGAACCAGAGGTTCGTCGGCTTCCATCCCGTGCGGCCGGAAGAGGTGGTGCTGGGGGGGCTTCTGGCGCTCGCGGTCATCGAAGCCTGCCGGCGGTCCATCTCCAAGTGGTTTGCCGCGACCGTCGGCATCACCCTGGTCTACCTCTTGACCTGCCAGTTCTGGCCCGGGATGTTCCACTACAAGGCCTTCACCCTCGACCGCGCCGTGGAAATCCTCTATCTGCCGACCGATGAGGGCGTTTTCGGCTTTCTCATGGGGATCTCGGCCGACATCCTCTACATTTACATCCTTTTTGCGGCGGTGCTGCTTCAGACCGGGGCCGGGGATTTCCTGATCGAGTTTGCGGGCTGGGCCGCCGGGTGGGCCCGGGGCGGGGCGGCCAAGATCGCCGTCATCTCCTCCGCCTTGTACGGCACCGTCTCCGGATCGACCGTTGCCAACGTCTACGCGACCGGTTCCTTCACCATCCCGCTCATGAAGCGCAGCGGCTACACCTCCAGGCAGTCCGCGGCCATTGAAACCGTCGCGGGCATCGGCGGGCAGATCATGCCGCCCATCATGGGGGCCGGCTCTTTCATCATGTCCGAAATAACGGGGGTCCCCTATTTCACCATCATCAAGGTAGCGGTCATCCCGGCATTCCTGTATTACCTGGGCGTCTTTTGCATGGTGCACTTCATTGCGCTCAAGCGCGGGATTCTGCCGGTCGATCGGGCGGAGCGGCCTGCCTTTCGCAGCCTCGTTCGCCACAGCTATTTTTTCATTCCGTTTCTGACGGTGGTGGGGCTTCTGGCCTACGGCTATTCGCCCTCCAAGGCGGCGTTTCACACCATATGGATCACGCTTCTCCTGAGCTTTCTCGATCGCAAGACCTGGCTCAACCCGCAAAAGCTCATGGACATCTTTTTCGGATCCATGGTCAACTGCGCCCTGATCGCCGCGGTGCTGGCCGGCTCCGGCATGGTGGTCGGTGTGCTGACCCGCACCGGCGTCGCCCTGGCCTTCGGCTCCATCCTGGTTTCGTTTTCCCTGAATTCGCTCCTTCTGGTGCTGCTGTTGGTTTTCGTCGTTGTGAGCATCATCGGGACCGGCATCCCCACGACCGCCTCCTACATCATTGCCGTCACCGTCGGCGCTTATGCGCTCAGCAAATTCGGCGTGCCGGCCCTGGCCGCGCATTTCTTCGTCTTCTACTACGCGGTGCTGGCCGATATGACCCCGCCCGACGCCGTCACCGCCTTTGCGGCCGCCAACATCGCCGGCGCCGAGCCCATGGCTACCGGCTTCGAGGCGTTCAAGCTGGGGATTGCCGGGTTCCTGGTGCCCTTCGCTTTCGTCTTTCAGCCGGAACTGCTGCTGAATGGAACCGCCTGGAAGATCGCTTCGACCTTGGCGACGACGGTCTTCGGCGTGATCTGCCTCTCCGCCGGGGTGATCGGGCACCTCTTCGCACCTCTCAAGTTCATCCAGCGAATCCTTCTCGTCGGTGCGGCCTGTTTCCTGGTGTTCGCCGAGGAGATCAATTTGATCATCGGGCTCTGCGCCGGGCTGGGAACCTGGCTTTGGTCATATTTGGAAAGCCGATCGGCCGCGGCGCAGCCGTCGGACGCCGGCCAGGAAGTCTGAGGGGAACTTTCTCCGTGGGCCCCCAAACGGCAGATGTCCTCATCATCGGCGCCGGCGTGATCGGCGCTTCCATCTCGTTTCACCTCACCCGCCACGGGATCAAGCCGCTGCTCGTCGAAAAGAGTGATCCGGCCGCCGGGAGCTCGGGGGCCTGCGACGGGCTAGTGTTCCTGCAGTCGAAGAAACCCGGCCTGCACCTGAAGCTCGCCCTGGAGAGCCGCCGGCGGTTCGACGGCCTGGCCGATACCCTTGGGAAAAGCATCGAGTTCAAGAACCCGGGCGGCATGTGCCTCATCGAAAGCGAGGCGGAGCTCGCCGCCATGCAGCTTTCTGTGGCGGAGCAGCGCGCCTCCGGCCTCGATGTCGAGCTGATCGACGGCAATGAGGCCCGGCGCCGCGAGCCGTGCCTTTCCGGAAAGGTGATCGCGGCGACGTTCTCGGCACTGGACGCCCAGGTCAACCCATATGCCCTCACCTTTGCTTTTTTGCGGGCGGCAGAATCCGCGGGGGCGCGGATTCTGACAGGGATAGAGGCCAAGGGGATCGAAGTGGCTTCGGGCAAGGCCACAGGGGTCTTTACGGAGAACCGCCGAATCAGCGCATCCGTCGTGGTCAATGCGGCCGGTGCGCAGGCGGCCGAGGTGGGGCGCCTGGCCGGCCTGGAAATTCCGATCACGCCGCGCCGCGGGCAGATACTGGTTACCGCAGCGGTTCCGCCGTTGCTGCGGCACTGCCTGATTTCCGCCCAGTACGTGGCGGCCAAGTTCAAGCCGGAGCTCGCCGCCGCGGGCGGTATGGGCTTTTCCCTCGAGCAGGCCGACAGCGGCAACATCCTGATCGGATCGACCCGCGAGTTCGTGGGCTTCGACCGCCGCACCACCTTCGACGGCATCCGCACGATTGCAAGCCGCATCGCCCCCGTGATTCCGGCCCTCAAGCGCGTGCCGGTGATCCGAACCTTCGGTGGGCTGCGGCCCTACACGCCGGACGGCCTGCCGATCCTGGGGAAAGTCGCCGGGCTGGAGGGGTTCATCATGGCGGCCGGCCACGAAGGAGACGGCATCGCGCTTTCAGCCGTCACCGGCGAGCTCATTGCCGACCTGATTGCCACGGGCCGGACGCAATTCCCGCTGGACGCCTTCCGCCTGGAGCGGTTCCGGGAAGGTGCGGCATGACCGATTTGAGAATCAAGACCCACCGCCGAGGAACACAGGTGGCTCTCTCGGTGAACGGTATACCGGTTAAAGCATACTCCGGCGAGACGGTTTTTGCCGTGCTGCTGGCAGAAGGCATTCGAGCACTTCGCCATCCCGTAAAAAAAAATTCAGAAACCGCCAGGGGCGGTTTCTGCGGTATGGGGGTCTGCCAGGAGTGCCGCGTGACCATCGACGGGGTGCCCGACCGCCGCGCCTGCATGACCGAAGTCCGCCAAGGCATGGAGGTAGTCACCGATGGACGATAGGAAGGTGGACGTCGCCATCGTCGGCGGAGGGCTCGCCGGTGCCGCCGCGGCCGATGTGCTGGGCCGCCACGGGGCCAAGGTGTTGGTGCTGGACGACAACCTGCACCCGGGTGGGCAGTACCTGCGCGGGGGAAGGCGGTCGGGTGGGCCGCGGAGCGACGCAATCAGGCGCCGGGGGCTGAGCCTGATCGAGCGCCTGCCCCTGTCCTCCATAGAAATCGCAAGCCGCGCGGAGGTGCTCGGCATCGAAACCGGTTTCGAGCTTCTGGTTGCGGATGGAAACGGAAACCTTTCGATCGTGAAATGCGAGCGCATCCTGCTCGCCACAGGCGCCCGCGAGCGGTTCATCCCTTTCAAAGGCTGGACGCTTCCCGGTGTCATGGCCGCCGGCGCCGTCCAGATTCTTATCAAGCAGTCGGGCGTCCTTCCGGCGCATGAGACGCTGGTCGGCGGCGCCGGGATCTTCCTGACCGCCGTCGCCTACGACCTTCAAAAGAGCGGCGGCCGGGTGCCGGCCGTTCTGAACGAGACCTCCTTTCCCCGGCAGGTGCCGCCGCCGGGTCTTCTGGCCCGGCAGTTTGCCAAGTTCGCGCAGGGCGGCGCCATGCTCGCCCGGCTGCGGCTTGCCGGGACTGCCGTGCGCAGCAGCACCCGCATCCTCGCAGCCCGGGGAGACGAGGGCCTGCGCGAGGTGGTGGCCGTGCGGGTGGACCAAAAAGGAAACGTGATCCCCGGCAGCGAAACGGTCTACCGCACAGGCAGCCTCGCCGCGGGCTTCGGCTTCACCGCCAACGTCGAGCTGGCCCAGCTGGCCGGCTGCGGCCTGGCCCATAATTCCGGGTTGGGCGGCTGGGTCGTGAAAGTGAACGAGGACCTCAAAACCAATGTCGAAGGCATCCATGCCGCCGGCGAGATCACGGCCATCGGCGGGGCGGCCAAGTCTCTGACGGAGGGGCGGCTGGCCGGCTTCTCGATCCTGAAGGATTTGGGGTTGCTCAAATCTGATGAAATGAGAGGGGAAATCTCCGCCCTGAAGAAGCAGCGGCAGCGGCAGATGGCCTTCGCGCGCTATTTCAACTCCCAATACTCCTTTGCACCGGAATACCTGGCCGGCTGGATGCGCCGCCTGCCGGACGACGTGCCCGTCTGCCGCTGCGAGGAGGTGAATTTGGGCGACCTGCGCCGGGCTGTCGCCGAGGGCTTCGATACGCCCGCCGGTTTGAAAAAAGCCACCCGCTGCGGCATGGGGATCTGCCAGGGGAGCACCTGCAAGACCATCCTGCTTGATGCGATTGCGGCGCTCACCGGCAAGCCGCTCTCCCGCATTCCCCCTCCATCCGTGCGCGTACCGGTGAAACCCGTTTACCTCGGCACCCTCGCCGGAGCAGGGCCGTGAGAGCTCCCGGCGAAGTTGGACTCTCTCCTGTGGAAGCGGCATCTTGCCGCGATGCTATAGTGGTTGGAAGCCGGTTCCACTTCCCGAAAGAACGGCGCTGCGCACCATGACCGACTTCTGGAGAAGCAGGTCGGCGTTGTGGTTATTTAATAACACGAAGTCACTATAAGTCATGGAACCCTTGACGATACAAACCGCCCGCCGCAGCCGGCCCGTGGCGGGCGGTCTGCTGGTGCTCACATCGGCCCTGCTGTTCGCCGGGGTCGGAGCGCTCGTCAAGGCCGCATCGGCGGATCTGCCCAGCGAGGTCATCGTTTTTTTCCGTAACGCGGTGGCCATGGCGTTCCTGCTGCCGTGGCTTCTGATCCGCCACCGGAACCTGAGCCTTAAAACCAGCTGCCCGAACCTGCACCTGCTGCGGGCCGCGGCCGGCCTGGCCGCCATGTATTGCTTTTTCATCGCGTTGAAGCTGCTGCGGCTGGCCGATGCCATGCTGCTCTGTTACACGTTGCCGATCTTCATCCCGATCATCGAATGGTTCTGGTTGAAGGAACCGGTCAGCCGGCAGACGAAAATCGCGGTGCTCGTGGGGTTCATCGGCATCGCCCTGGTGCTCAAGCCGGGTTTCGGCCTGTTTCAGGCGGCCGGGCTTGTGGGACTTGCCAGCGGCCTGCTGGCGGCCCTCGCCATCGTGGGCATCCGCCGTATGACCGTCACCGAGCCGGTCGTGCGCATCGTTTTCTACTTCACCTCCTTCGGCACCCTCGTTTCAGCCGTTCCGCTCGCGTGGACATGGCAAAACCCCTCGGGCCATATGCTCGGGGTGCTCTGCTTTATGGGGGTTTTGGCTATCATGGCCCAGATGTGCCTGACCAAGGGGTACAGCATGGCCCCGGCCGGACAGGTGGGGCCCTTCAACTACGGGAACGTGGTTTTCGCCGCGCTTCTAGGGTGGCTGATCTGGGGGGAAACCATGGACGGATTGACGCTGGTCGGTGCGGTTCTCACGTGTTCAGCGGGGATCATCGCGACCTATCGCAGCGAGGGGCACATCAAACCATAGGAAAGAGAGAGGTGTTTCAATGAAATGCGCACGTTGTGAATCATCAATTCCAGAAGGGGAAGGGCGGGAGCACCTTGGCCGGATGCTCTGCGAAGATTGTTACATGGATGCACTTTCGCCTGCTAAAACCTGCGACCCCTGGGCGGTGCACAGCGCCAAAACTTTCGGCAAAGAGACCGGCGGCAAGTTCGATCTGACAGAGCTGCAGCGAAAGATACTGGAGATATTGAAAGAGACCGGCGGCGCCCCGCCCGAACACTTGGTGGAGCGTCTGAACATCTCCCTCATGGACCTCGAGCGCGAGATCGCCGCCTTGCGGCACATGGAAAAGGTCCGCGGCGAGCTCCGGGGCGGGAAAAAATACATTCGGCTGTGGTAGGAACCGTCATCTGCGTTTGATGAAAGTCCCGTTGCCGTATTCCTCGAATGCGACCTTCAGCTCTGCCTGGGTGTTCATCACGATGGGGCCGCGCCAGGCCACCGGCTCTCCGATGGGTTTTCCCGAAATCAAAAGGAACCGGGCAGGCTCCTCCTGTGTCGTCACCGCCACCTGGTCTCCGTCTGAGAAAAGGACCAGGCTTCCGCCCCCCGCCGGTTTTGCTTTCTGATCGCCGAACCGGCCGCTGCCTTCGAAAACATAGGCGAAGGCGGTATGCCCTCGCTTTATCGCATGGGTGAATTCCGAGCCGCGCGGGACGGAAACGTCGAGGTACTGCGGATCGATGACGATGTCCTGCACGGGGCCCTTCTTTCCCTCGATTTCCCCGCAGACAACCCGGATCTCTATCCCGTTTTTCAAACTGACTACCGGGATTTGTTCCCTTTTCACGTCCCGGTAGCGCGGGTCGATCATTTTTTGGGATGCCGGCAGGTTGGCCCAGAGCTGAAAGCCCCCCATCCGGCCGCCTGCGTCGCCCCGCGGCATCTCCTGGTGGACGATGCCGCTGCCCGCCGTCATCCACTGGACATCGCCCGGGCGGATCACCCCTTTGTTCCCCAAGCTGTCCCCGTGCTCCACCTCGCCGTGCAGCATGTAGGTGATGGTCTCGATGCCGCGGTGCGGGTGCCAGGGGAAGCCCTTGATGTACTGGTCGGGTCTGTCCCCGCGGAAATCGTCCAGCATGAGGAAAGGGTCGAAAAGCGGCACCTCGGCGAAACCGAAGGCCCGCCTCAGGTGGACGCCGGCGCCCTCGATGGTGGGTTGGCTCTTGTACAATTTTTCGATTTTACGGGTCTCTTTCATCGGTTTGCTCCTTCTGTCAGGGCTGATGACTCCTGCTGCAAAGGGTTTCATGCGGTGGGAGCCGTCGGCAACGCTTAATTCAGCGCCCGCCGCCACGGCGGGCTTTTGTTTGAGTGACGGGCCGGGAAGCTGCTGCAGACCAAACTCGTTCAACCCTCCCACCCCACCACCATGCCCGGCCTTGAAGGTACACTATCCACTGCGATATCCGGGCAACGAACTCTGTTCCGGCATAACGCAACGCAACCGACCGAGGACGTTCAATCCGCAATTGATTCCGGTTGACGCCAGAAGGGCCGGGCTCCGGCTGCGGTATCCTCTGGTGCCGTGAAGGTGGCCATGTCGCCCAACATGACCTCGAAGCCGGTGTGGTCGTTGCGCGCCCAGGGGGCGTAGTTCGACCGGGCAAGGATGACGATGCGCAGTTCAAGCTTGCTGGCGCCGTCCTCGACCGCCAGGATGCCGAGGTTGTACCCATTGCGGTTCAGGCTGCGATAATACCGCTGGGCGTTGAGAACGCCTGCCGCCAACCCCGCCCAGCCGCCGGCCGTCACCTGGGATAGCGACGTCGCTCCCGGCAGGATGCCCCAGATTTCGAAAAAACCCTCCGGCGCAAACGCCGCCAGCCACTCCCAGGCGCCCGTGGCGCCGATCGTCCGCTTGCCCTCCTGCCGCTCGCACTGCAGGTAGTCGGAGAAAAGGAGCCGGCCGGTCTCCTTGAAGTGGCTGGCTGCCCGAGATTGCAGAAAGCGCTGGTGGTTGGCGGCGACCCGGTCCGCTTGGATTTGAAGGTGCGGGTGCAGGAGCGACCCGCCGGCGGAAGGCAGGTGGTTCTGGGTGATGGCCATGTAAACGGCAGCGGGGTCTTGGGCGAGGACTCGCTTGAGGTAGTCCGCGCAGTTCAGGAAGCTGTTGGCGTAGGACTCCACGGACGCGGTCCCGATCTCCACGAAATGCCGGTCGTCGAACAAACTCACCGCGGAATGGGCGCCATATGGGAACAGGTTCGGAAACAATACCGACGCGCCTCTCACCAGTCGACCGGAGGCTTCATAGGTTTTCAAGAGCTGCGGGGTTCTGGCGGAAAGATTGATGGAACAAAACGGGCAATGGACGGTATCCCCGGCAAGCGGGGGCGGGTCCGGAAACGAATCCGTGGCGGCTTCACGTTCTCCCGTCCGGCTGAAGGCGATGCGGCTGGTGCGGCCGGTGATCGGGTTGACCCGGATCTCGATGGAGGCTTCCACCGCTTCGCCCGTGGGCTGCCGGAACCGCGCATGAACCGCTTGCCTTTCGAACCGGATCACCGGCTGCGCCTTTTTGTCTTATAGGTTCTCGGCCTGGCTCCGATAAGCCGCCAGCCGACTCCGGATCTCTTCGGCCGCCGAAAGCCGCGTGCTGAGCTGCGAGATCGTGGCCGAGACTTCCATCGCGCCGCGGTCCTTGAGCGACGTGTAATCGGCGGCCTTGCGGGACCCCCCCTAAAAAAATGACCCCCACTGAGAGCGCAACGCTCAAAGCAGAGGTCATCATCCCAATCCGAATGCATGGGCGGTTTCGGCTGACCTCATCGCCCGCATAGTTTGTGCCAGAATAGCTGCATGCCAGGAATCTGTCAAGACAATCAAAAGGCGTTCACGAACCCCATCGCCGCCCGCCCCCGGCGTTGCCGTTCAACCAAAATTGATGCTGTGAAACGGTGGCACACAAACTCTGCGCACCTGTTAATTTCTTTTGACAAGTAACGACCGTTACAATAATAAGGATTTATGAAAAAACAATCCTGGCTGCTGTTCACCTACAAAGTCCCGCCGGACCCCCCCCGCAAGAGGGTCGCGCTGTGGCGGAGGCTTAAAAGCATGGGCGCGGTATACCTTCAGAACGGGGTTTGCCTGCTGCCCAAGATCGGCGACCACGCGCGCCGCCTGAAGGTGCTGCAGAACGATGTGGCCGAGATGGGCGGCGAGTCGGTCATCCTGGAAACGGCGGCCCTCGATCGTCCGCAGCAGGAAAAAGTGCTCACGCGCTTCAAGGCGGACCGCGACGAGGAATACCGCGAGTTCATCTCCAAGTGTGAGGACTTTGAAGCCGAGATCGCAAAAGAAACTAAAGCGTGCCACTTCAGCTACGCGGAAATCGAGGAAAATGAGGCGGATCTGAAAAAACTTCAGACTTGGCTGGCAAAGATCCGCAAGCTGGATTTCTACGGCGCAACGTTGGCGGTTGAAGCCGAAAAACGGCTGCGCGGCTGCGAAGCGCTGCTTGAAACCTACGCCCGGCGCGTTTTCGAGGTGCATGATGGAAACCACTGAGAAATATACATCCGTTGCGAGGAGCCACCCGCAGGCGAAGCCGAAAACCTGGCTGAACCGCACAGTGGCCGGTGCCGGTCTGACCAGCGCGCTGGGCGACTTCTGCTACGAGACCACCACCGTCATCCTGCCCGGTTTCCTGGCGGTGCTGGGGATTCCGGCGGCGGTGCTGGGAATTATCGAGGGGGTTGCCGATGCGGTCGCCAGCTTCACGAAAATGATCTCGGGCTACATCGCCGGCAAGCTCGGTCATCGCAAGCTGCTGGTGGTGGTCGGCTACGGGTTGACCCCGTTTGGGCAGGTGCTGATCGCGATGGCAACCGGTTGGCCGCTGCTGCTGGCGGGACGGGTGGTTTCCTGGTTCGGCAAGGGACTTCGCGGCCCTCTGCGGGATGCCATCGTCACCCAGGCCATCGGCCCCGAAACGCGCGGGCGGGCGTTCGGGTTTCACCGGGCGATGGACACGGTGGGGGCGGTCGCAGGCCCCCTGCTGGGGGTGGCGCTACTGGGCTGGGCGCAGGGGCTCTCCTGGGAAGACCCCGC
>JALOPD010000385.1 GCA_025454075.1 Desulfobacterales bacterium
TTCCCACGTTGTGGGAATTCCGCAGTTTAAAGAGGCGTAAAAATAGCATCAAAATTTTTTTTTGCAATACTATTTTTTATAAATGATTCCAGTCTCTTTTTGGTGGTCCGGCATTTAGGCGCCGCATCCCCCCCCCTTCCGGTCCGGCATCACGGGAGCCCGGCCAGGTACTGGCAGGCCGGGGCGATCAGAACGCTGTGTTCGTCGTTCGAAACCCGGCGATAGCCTTCCGCCGCCTGCACCAGCTGGACGGCGGGCACCCTCAGGGCGGCCTGGAACTTCAGCAGGGCGGCCGAGGGCTGCTGCTCGTGCGGCCGGGCGTCGACCAGCAGGACCGGCCGACCGTCATCGCTCAGCAGGAAATCGACCTCCTGCTGGTCCTTGGTGCGGACGAAGTGAAGACCGAAGCGGCCATACCCCATCTCGTTCCAGCCCGACACCGCGCGCGCGAGTTCCAGGGCCACCATATTTTCGAAACGCGCCTCGGGGTCCTGCACCCGGGGCACGTCCAACAGGTAGATCTTCTGCCCTTCCCGGATCGCCCGGGGCACTCCCTGCGACCAGGGCGCGAGGCTGACGACCGCAAAAAATCGCTGCAGGGTCGCCAGCCAGCTGCGGATCGTGTTGTAGGCCACCTGCAGCCCCTGGGCCAGGGCCGGCACCGACAGCAGCCTCCCCACGTGAGCCGGCAGCAGGTGGTAGAGCGTTTCCATTTCCCCGATGCCTTTGACGCCGGTCAGATCCCGGATGTCCTCCCGGATCAGCTGCTCGGCATAAGCGCTCGACCAGCGCCGGTAAGAGGTCTTCCGGCCGGAGAGGAACGGCTCCGGGAAGCCGCTCTGCTCTGCGATCGTCTGCCACAGCGCCTGCAGTTCGGAATGCCGCTCCATGCTGACCTGCTGGGGGTTGCCGAAAAAGTCCTCCGCCTTCCTATTGGCCCGGCCCAGCTCCGCCTGGGTGAACGGCCACAGGTGCAGCAGGTAGTAGCGGCCGGCCAGGGAGTCCCCCCGGCGCTGGGGCTGATCCAGGCGGCTGCTGGCAGCGACCAGGAACTGGTAGCGGCCTTCGCCCCGGTCATAGGCGCCCTTGAGGTAGCGGCGCCAGGCGCGGTGCCGGTTGATCTCGTCGAACGTCACCAGCGGCGCCGATTCGTCCCGGCGCTCGATTTCTTCAAAGAACGATGGATTGCGGATCATGCGCGTACGGTCCTGGGGGATTTCCCAGTTCACGTACACCTGGTTCGGATACGCCTGGCCGATCATGTTCCCCAGGGTGGTCTTCCCGACCCGCCGTGCGCCGGCCATGAACACCATGCGCTTTTCCCTGGTGAGTTCCTTCCATAGTTGTCGGTACAGCGGCCGATCCAGCATGCCGGGCATTATTTCATAGCGATGAAAGATAGTCAAGTCTAAATTTCAATAGCGTCAAAGTTAACCAGGGCGGCCCCGATGTCAAGCGCCCTGTTTTTCGCCGAGTCTAAAATGGTCGGATCATCCCCTCCGGCGGGAATAGAAGCAACGATGCAGTTGAACGGTTTAGTCCCCCGGCGAAAAACAATTGTGAAAAACGGCGCGGCCGATTATTCTGCCGCCCGGACCGGACCGATGGTTCGCCGCACGGGACATCCGCTGAGCCGGAGCTGCTTCGATGAGCTACGCAGTCGCGCCGGAACATACCCGGCAGGTAAGGGAGTATTACGATCTCAACACCGCGCGCTTCCTGCGCTGGGGCCGGGACGACGGCACGCGCAACCTTCACGCGGCGCTGTGGCCGCCGGCGGTCAGGTCCCTGGACGCGGCCATGAATCATTCCAACGAGCTAGTGGCCCGCGAGATCGAAGCCTGCCCCGTCCCGGTCGAACGGGTCCTCGATCTGGGCTGCGGGGTGGGCGGCAGCCTGTTCTATCTCGGCCGCCGGCTTCCGCAGGTCCGGCTTTTCCGGGGCGTCAGCCTGAGCCCGGTCCAGGTCGAACAGGCGCGCACGCGGATTCCCGGACACGAGCCGCACCGGTTCCGTTTCGAAGAGGGCTCTTTTCTCGAGCTTCCGTTCGAGCGCTTCGCCTCCGACTTCTCCTTTGCCATCGAAGCCTTCACTCACGGCCCCGACCCCGGCCGCTTTTTCGCGGTTCAGGCGCGGGTGCTGCCCCGCGGGGGCCGGCTGGCCGTCATCGACGACTGTCTGTGCGCGCGCGCCGGGTCCGCAGCGCTGCCCGGCCGTCCGGCGCGGCTGCTGGACGCGTATCGACGGAATTGGCTGCTGCCGGGGCTGCGCGATCCGGATACGCTCAAATCGATCGCCCACGATAACGGGTTTCACCTCATCCGGCACCGGGACCTGACGTCCTGTCTGCGCATCGGCCGACCGCGGGACCGGGCCATCGCGCTCCTGGTCCGGCTGCTGGGGCCGCGGATGGAGCGCAGCGCCTATCTCCGGGCGCTGGCGGGCGGGG
The DNA here is from genome assembly GCA_025454075.1 of Desulfobacterales bacterium. The sequence continues at coordinate 2,450 of JALOPD010000385.1, forward strand.
ACGCCAAGCAGAAGTGCTATCGTGAAGGCCTGATCCGTTATGGGCTGCTGGTGTTCGAAAACCATTCAGCGGATGCCCGGGGATGAAGGATCCGATAAGCCGGCTCGGGCTGCTGCGATCCGAAGCGATCTACCTCTGGAAGCCTTTCATCCGCCGCCGGCTGCGGCGGTTTTATGCGCAGTTCCTGCGGCCGGGCGCGCTGGCCTTCGACATCGGCGCGCACCTGGGCAGCCGCAGCCGGGCGTTTCTCGATCTCGGCGCACGGGTCGTCGCCGTGGAGCCTCAGCCGGCGTGCGTCGCCCTTCTTCGCGCACGCTGGGCCGGCGAGCCCCGGTTCACGCTCGTTGCCGGAGCCGTCGGCGCGCAGCCGGGCCGGGCCGACCTGCACGTCAACCGCCTGAATCCCACCATCAGCACCCTGGCGCCGGCCGGCTGGAGAACCGCGATGGCCGCTGCCGCCTGGCAGCCCGAGCGCTGGGACCTGCGCGTGGAGGTGGAGGTGACCACGCTCGACCGGCTGATCGAGGCGCATGGAGTGCCCGATTTCTGCAAGCTCGATGTGGAAGGGTTCGAGGCCCAGGCCCTGGCCGGGCTCTCCCGGCCGCTTCCGGTGCTGTCGTTCGAGTTCATCAGCTTCGAAAAGGCCGGCGCCTTGGCCTGCCTCGAGCGGGTGGCGGCCCTGGGCGGCTATCGATTCAACTGGAGCCTTCGGGAGCGCCTGCGCCTGGAACGCCCGGACTGGGTCGCTGCGTCCCGCGTCGGGCGCATGCTTGACGGCCTGGGCTCCGCCGTCGTTTCCGGGGATATCTACGCCCGCCTGGGCCCGTGACCGCCCCGGGATCGCCACCCGGGTCGCCACGGATTGTCGCTCCTGCGGGGTTCTGATATGATCTTGAAAGTGGTTCGCGCGACCGCCCGTCCAGGCCGCGCGCCTGCAAGGAGGCTGCTTGCTCGCCAAAGTTCTAAGCAGTGCCGTGCTCGGGATCGATGCCTATCGGGTGGAAGTGGAG
>JALOPD010000115.1 GCA_025454075.1 Desulfobacterales bacterium
GGCCGACGCCATCGCCGACGGCCGCGACGCCTTCGTGCCGGCGGTCATGGAGCACATCGAGCTGGCCGGCATCCACTCCGGGGACTCGGCCTGCGTGATCCCGCCGATCAGCCTCGCCCCCAAGCACATCGACATCATCCGGGAGTACACCCGGCGCATCGCCACCGAGCTGAAGGTGGTGGGCCTGATGAACATGCAGTACGCGGTGTATGAGAACACCGTCTACGTGCTGGAGGCCAACCCGCGCGCCTCGCGCACCGTTCCGATCGTCTCCAAGGTCTGCGGGTTGTCCATGGCGCGCCTGGCCGCGCAGGTCGTCCTGGGCCGGAGCATCGCCGAGTTGGGGCTCCGGGAGCCGCGCATCCTGCACTTCGGCGTCAAGGAGGCGGTTTTTCCCTTCAACATGTTCCCGGAGGTGGACCCGGTCCTCGGCCCGGAGATGCGTTCCACCGGCGAAGTCCTGGGCCTGTCCTACTCCTTCGGCCGGGCCTTTTTCAAAGCCCAGGAAGCCACCCAGACGACCCTGCCGCTCGCGGGCACCGTGCTGTTCACGATCGCCGACCGCGACAAGAACGCCGCCATCGAACCGGCCCGGCGCTTCCGCGAGCTGGGCTTCCGGATCATGGCCACCGAGGGCACCCATGCCTTCCTGAAGGAGAAGGGCATCGACGCCGTCCCCGTTTCCAAGCTCAGCGTGAGCCGGCCCAACCTGGTGGACGCCATCAAGAGCGGCCAGGTCCAGCTGCTCGTCAACACCCCGAGCGGCCGGAAAGGCTCGGCCGACAGCTCGAACATCCGCCGTGCGGCCATCAAGCACAAGATCCCCTACATCACCACCACGGCGGCGGCCATCGCCGCCGCCAAGGGCATCGCGGCCCGCCGGGAGGGGGACCCCAAGGTCCGCTCGCTGCAGCAGTATCACGCGGATATACGATAAAATGATCGTTGCAGGGCACAAGGTCCGCGGCACAGGGGAAAAAATGCATCGATGAAGGATCATCGACCCTGCACCGTACGCCGCGAGCCCTGCGCCCTTTCCGGGACAACAGGATAAAAGATCCAAACGATTCGGCGGGATTCAACGAGGAGACCTCATGGGCGGCGTTTTCGGCATCGTATCGAAGGAAGACTGCGTCTCCGACCTGTTCTACGGCACGGACTACCACTCGCACCTCGGCACGCGCTACGGCGGGCTGGCGGTGCGCAACGCCAAAGGCATCGAGCGCTCCATCCACAACATCGAGAGCAGCTATTTCCGGACCAAGTTCGAGCCCGAGTTGGCGGGCTTCCACGGGGGCACCGGCATCGGGGTCATCAGCGACACCGACCCGCAGCCGCTCTTCATGGGATCGCACCTCGGAACCTTCGGCATCGTCACCGTGGGCAAGATCAACAACATCGACGCCCTGGTGCAGCGGGCCTTCGACCGGCGGCGCTATTTCTCCGACACCACCGGCGGCTCTATCAACCCCACCGAGGTGATGGCGACCCTCATCTGCGAGCAGGAGAATTTCGAGGACGGCATCCGCAGCGCCCAGGAGGCGGTCCAGGGGTCCTGCTCCCTGCTGGTGCTGACCGAGAAGGGGATCTACGCGGCGCGCGACCGTCTGGGCCGCACGCCGCTGGCCGTCGGCCGGCGCGACGGCGCCCTGGCGGTCAGCTCGGAGACCTGCGCCTTTCCCAACCTCGGCTTCGAAACCGAGCGCTTTCTCGGCCCCGGCGAAATCGTCTTCATGACCGCCGACGGCGTTGCAACCCGCGTGCCGCCGGGCCCGCGCATGCAGGTCTGCGCGTTTCTGTGGGTGTACTACGGCTACCCCGCCTCCGAGTACGAGGGCATCAACGTGGAGGAGGCCCGCAACCGCTGCGGCGCCGCCCTCGCCCGCCGCGATGACACGGCCATCGACTGCGTGGCCGGCATCCCGGATTCGGGCATCGGGCACGCCATCGGCTACGCCACCGCGCGCCAGATCCCCTACCGGCGCCCGTTCGTCAAGTACACGCCCACCTGGCCCCGCAGCTTCATGCCCCAGAACCAGCAGATGCGCGACCTGGTCGCACGCATGAAGCTGATCCCGATCCGCAAGCTGATCGACGGCAAGCGGCTGCTTTTCTGCGAGGATTCCATCGTTCGCGGCACCCAGCTGCAGGACACCATCCAGGTCCTGCACGACTGCGGCGCCCGAGAAGTCCACATGCGGCCGGCCTGCCCCGTGCTGATCTACCCCTGCGAGTTCATCAACTTCTCCACCTCGCGCTCCACCCTGGACCTGGCCGGCCGAAAGGCCATTCAGGACCTGGAAGGCGGCGAGCCCGCGGACCTGTCCGTCTACGCGCGCGCCGGCAGCGAGCAAAACCTGGCCATGATCGAGGGCATCCGGCGGCGGCTGCGCCTGACCACCCTGAAATACCAGCGCCTGGACGATCTCGTGGCCGCCATCGGCTTGCCGAGGGAAAAGGCGTGCACGCACTGCTGGGACGGATCGAGCTATTTTTGACGGCCGCTCGGCAAAGCCCGCGGGGCCCCGCCGCTTCGGACGGCGGCCGGGTTGGACGGTTTCTATTACTCCGGCAAATAAATCCAATACGCTCAACTCACGCAAAGGCGGAGCGGGGGAAGCCGGTTCGGATCCCCTCTTTTTTTCGCTTGATTTTCAGCTCCGCTCGCGCTATTGCACCCAACCAGGTTCAGGCGCTCCAAGGGGTCGGCGGCCGTCTGCCGCCGGAAATCGCCGCCGGATAGACGATTCCGCCCCGAACACGGAGCTTAAAAGGGAACCTCGTGCGAATCGAGGACGGGCCCGCCGCTGTGACCCTCGCCGTCCGCATCCCAGGATGCCGACGGAACCCTTTCAGCCCAAGACGCCACTGCACGGAAGTTCGGGTGCGGGAAGGCCGCTGAAAGGGAAGGGAAGTCAGAAGACCTGCCTGAACAATCACTTAGTCTCCGTGGACCGAGAATTGTTCAGCGATCGTCAGGAGTTTTCCTGAATCCCGGATCGAGCCAATTTCGGTCCGGGATTTTTTTGTTCAGCGGTGCCGGTTTCCGAACCGACGCCGCTGCGGACGATCCATGAAAAACCGGCTGTCCAACATCGTCAAGATCGGGGCCGTCGCCGCCGGGCTGGCACTCCTGGCCGTTTCGCCGGCGGGTGCGAAATTCGTGACCGACCAGGCCGGGCGCCGGGTGGAGATCCCCGATCGCCCCCAGCGGGTCGTGTCGCTGGCGCCCAGCATCACCGAAATCGTCTTTGCCCTCGGTCGGGAACAGATCCTGAAGGGTGTGACCTCCTACAGCGACTTCCCGCCGGAGGCCTCGGACCTGCCTCGCGTGGGCTCCTACGTCCGCCTGGATCTGGAGCGCATCATCGAGCTGCGCCCCGACCTTTGCATCGCCGTCAAGGACGGAAACCCGAAGGCGGCGGTCGACCGCCTGCAGGCGCTGGGGGTGCCGGTCTACGCCCTGGACCCGCGCAGCGTGCCCACGGTCATCCAGGCGATCCTCGAAATGGGCGCCGTGCTCAACGCCGAGGACCGGGCCGAGCGCCTGGTGCGGGAGATGCGCTCCCGGATCGATCGGGTCACGGCCAAGCTGGTCGGGACCGGCCACCGGCCCCGTGTGTTCTTCCAAATCGGCGACGCACCGATCGTGTCCGTTGGGACGAACACCTTTGCCCACGAGCTCATCGGCCTGGCCGGAGGGCACAACGTCGCCGCCGGCAGCGCCGCTTACCCGCGTTTCAACCGTGAGCAGGTGCTCGCGCTCGCCCCCGATGTCATCGTCATCAGCTCCATGGACCGGGCGGGCTCCATCGAGCGGACCCGGCAGGAGTGGGGCCGCTGGCCGAGCGTTCCGGCCGTCCGCAGCGGCCGCATCCACCTGGTGGACTCGGACATCTTCGACCGCCCGTCCCCGCGGCTCGTCGAGGGGCTCGAGCAACTCGCACGATTCATCCATCCGCAGATTTTCGGAGGCCCTCCATGACGGCGTCATCCGCGCCGCTGATCAAACGCCTTCTGCTGGCCGCGGCGTCGCTGTCCGTCGTCCTGGCGGCCGCCCTGGCGGCGGCCCTCGTCAGCGGGTCGGGCGGCGATGGAATCCTTCGCTCCTTGTCGGTCGTGACCGGGCAAGGGGCGCCGGACCCCGCGCTGGAAACGATCGTCTGGCGCATCCGTCTGCCCCGGGCGCTGCTGGCGGCCATGGCCGGAGGCGCGCTGTCGCTGGGCGGCCTCGTTTTCCAGGCCCTGCTGCGCAACCCGCTGGCGGAGCCCTACATCCTGGGGATTGCCGGCGGTTCGGCCATCGGCGCCATCATAGGCATCCTGCTCGGGCTGTCCCACTTCCCCGGGGTGAGCCTCTGCGCATTTCTGGGCAGCCTGGCGACCCTGGTGCTGATCGTGGCGATGTCCTCCGGCCAGTCCCTGGTGAAGAAAGACGCCCTGCTGCTCTCAGGGGTCATGGTGAACGCGTTTTGCGCGGCGGTCATCATGTTCCTGGTGTCCATGACCCAGGATGCCCGCCTGCACAACATCATCTTCTGGCTGATGGGCGATCTTTCCTCGGCCGACGGCCGGGCCGTCGCCACCCTCGCCGCGATCCTCGCCCCCTGCTTCGGGGGAATCTTTCTGTTCTCGCACGCGATGAACCTGCTTCTGATGGGAAACGATATGGCGCGGAGCATGGGGCTTCACCTCCGGTCGGTGACCGCGGCCCTGCTGGTGGTCACCTCCCTGATGGTGAGCGCCGTCGTCAGCTACAGCGGGCTCATCGGCTTCGTCGGCCTGGTGATACCGCACCTGCTGCGTTTTGTCTGGGGCCCGGACCACCGGGTGCTGGTGCCGGCCTGCATTCTCGGCGGCGGGGCGTACCTGACGGCCTGCGACATCCTGGCGCGGTCGCTTCCGGATCAGGGCGAAATGCCCGCCGGAGTCATCACGGCCCTGATCGGGGCCCCCTTGTTCATCTTTCTGCTGAAGAAGACGCGGCGATGAAGACGGCCATCCAAACAAACGATTTGAGCCATGCGTTCGGAGGCCGGCCGGTGATCGACCGCGTGAGCCTCACGATCGCCGCCGGTGATTTTTTCGTCATCATCGGGCCCAACGGCTCCGGCAAAACCACGCTGATGAAGCTCATGTGCGGCATCTTGAGGACGGGCCCGGGGCGAATCGCCATTTTGGGAAGAGACCTCCGCAGTTATTCGCACCGCTCCCTGGCGCGCACGATCGCCTATGTCCCCCAGACCCAGGAGGCGAGCTTCCCGTTCACCGTGCAGGAGGCCGTTCTGCTGGGGCGCACCCCGCACCAGAACCTCCTGGGCATCCCGCGTGCGGCGGATCTCGAGGCCGCCCATCGGGCGATGGCCACGACCGGAGTGGAGCACCTCGCCGATCGAAAGCTCGACCAGCTCAGCGGCGGGGAGCAGCAGCGGGCTTCGATCGCCAGAGCGCTGTGCCAGGAGCCGGACATCATCCTTTTGGACGAGCCGACGGCGTCTCTGGATCTCTCCCACCAGCTGCGCCTGATGGACTTGATGGAGACCCTGAAGCAGGAAAAGGCGGTGACCGTGGTCATGGTCTCCCACGACGTCAACCTGGCGGCGATGTACGCCGACCGGCTGCTGCTGCTCAGCGACGGTAAAATCGCCGAGTTGGGGCCGCCCTCGGCCGTGTTGACACCCCGCAGCCTGGAGGCGGCCTACGGCTGCCGGCTGATGGTGGACGAAGGCCCATTCGGCGGTTTGCCGAGGGTCACGCTGGTACCGGGCAAGTTCCGGCCTTAGCCGGGTGCCCGCGTACCGTTTTTTCGCCGGACCGAATATCCGTTTGAGCCGACCGCCCCACCGGCGGCGGACCGTGCCCAAACCCCCACGAAGGAGTCCCATGATGAAGAGGAAGTGGATGACCGTTTTTCTGCTCATGATGCTCATCTCGCCCTTGGCCGCGACCGCCCAGACCCACCGGGACGACGAGGGCCCGCCCGCCTCGCTGCCCGAAGTGGTGGTGACCGGCACGCGGACCGCCCAGGAAATCCAGAAAATCCCATCTAACATCAGCGTTATCACCGCGGCGGACATTCAACGCTCGAGCGCCAAAACGGCGGTCGACCTTCTGCGCCGGGAGGAAGGGGTGGTCGTGCGGGACCTTCTCGGCAACGGAAAGGCGGCCCAGGTGGATTTGCGCGGGTTCGGCGAGACCGCCTCGTCGAACACCCTGGTGTTGGTGGACGGCCGACGCACCAACGAGATCGACCTCAGCGGCGTGGACTGGGCCCAGATCCCGGTGGAGCAGATCGAACGCATCGAAGTCCTCCGCGGGCCGGGCTCGGTGCTCTATGGGGACAACGCCACCGCCGGCGTGATCAACATCATCACCAAGTCGCCGTCCGGAAAACTCACTGCCGGCGGGGGCGTCACCCTGGGCAGCTACGACCGGTACCGGGTCGATGCCCAGGCCGGCGGTGGGTACGGCCGGACGGCGGTTTCCTTTTACGGCAGCCACGAGGACAGCGACGGGTACCGCGACAACAACGACTACCGGGCCGACGATTTCGGCGGCAAAGCGGTCTGGGATGCGACGGACCGCATCCGGCTCAACCTGTCGGGGTCCTATCACGAGGACAGCTTCGGCCTGCCGGGCGCCCTGACCCAGTCGGAGGTCAATGCCGACCGGAGACAGACCGTCAACCCGGACGACCAGGGCAGCACCCGGGACTATTTCGTCAAAGCCGGTCTTGATTGGGACCTCCGAACGCTCGGGCAGCTGCTGGCCGACCTCTCCTACCGGGACCGCTCCGGGGACTCCAAGTTCCCGGACGCCTTCTTTCCCTTCAAAAACGACTTCGACACCGAGACGCTGGGCTTCACACCGCGCTATGTGTTGCAGGGAAACGTTTTCGACCGCACCAACAAGCTGATCGCGGGGGTGGACCTGTACCACACCCAACAGGACAACACGTCCTACTCGGGCTTCTTCTCGCCGCTGCCCTCCTCGCCGACCGGCCTCTCGGACGTGGACCGAGACTCGGTCGGGGCCTACCTCAACAACGAGTTCTACGTCCTGGACAACCTTCTGCTCACTCTGGGCGCGCGGCGCGAATACGTCAAATACGACTTCGACGTCCAAGACCTGAGCGCCTTCCCCCTGGCCCCCTTGAACGAGTCCAAATCGGACTCCGAAAACGCCTACCACGCCGGGTTGACGTTTCTGTACGGCCTCAATTCGTCGGTGTTCACCCGAGTCAGCCGGAGCTTCCGCTTCCCCCTGGTGGACGAGCTGGTGGTCTACGACTTCGACACCGGGCAAATCCGGGTGAACCCGGATCTCAAACCGCAGACCGGGACCCACTACGAGCTCGGGGTGCGCCATTACTTCACACCGAAGCTGAGGGCCAACCTCACCTTGTTCCGGGCGGAAATCGAAGACGAGATCTTTTTCAACCGCCCGGTGTTCACCAACGAAAACTACCCCAAAACCCTCCACCAGGGAATCGAAGCGGGGGCCCGGGCGGAAGTGCTGAAGCACGTGGCCGTCACCGGAAACTACACCTACGAGAAGGCGACCTTTGAAAGGGGCCCCTACCGGAACGAGACCATTCCGGCCGTACCCTATCACCGGGCCAATGTGGGGCTGCGGATCTTCGATCTCCTGCCGGGAGTGGAGCTGGCGGTGGACGTCAGCTACTACGGGTCCAGTTTCGCGGTGAGCGACTTTGAGAACGATTTCGAAAAGCTCGACGACTATTTCACGCTGGACCTGAAGCTGTCCTACGAGTGGGAGATGTTCCGGGCGTTTGTGGGAGTGAACAACCTGACCAACGAGGAATACTCCGAGTACGCAGTCATCGGCGGCACGCCGCTGCAGACCAATTTTTACCCCGCCCCGGAGCGGAATTTCGTGTTCGGCCTGCGGGCCGCATTCTAACCTGTCGGAGGAAGCGCCCATGTGGGATTTTTTCTTGCGCGGCGGGCCGGTGATGTGGCCGCTTCTCGCCTGCTCGCTCGTCTCGCTGACGGTGGCCATCGATCGCATGCTGTTCTGGATGGCGTTGAACCGCCGAAGCAGCGAGCCGCTGCTCAACGAGGTCATGTCGCTGTGTGAATCCGGGGACTGGGAAGCCATCCGGCTCAGGACCGCCGGGACCCGGGACTACGCCATCCGGATCATCATCACCGGGATTCTGCACCGTGACTTCTCCATGACCAAGGCCATGGAGTCGGCCGCGGCCGACCAGATCAAGCGCATGCGGCGGTTCATGGGAGTTCTGGACACCATGATCACGGTCGCCCCGCTGCTGGGGATCTTCGGCACGGTCACCGGCATCATTCAGTCCTTCGATGCGCTGGGGACGACCGGGGTCGAGCGGCCGACGGAGGTCACCTCCGGGATCGCCCAGGCCCTGATTACCACCGCCGCCGGCCTGGGGATCGCGATTCCGTCGGTCATTCTCTACAACTTTTTCGACGGTCTGTGCGAGCGGGCGGCGCTGCGCATCGAAAAGTACGCCACCAGCCTCGAGATCGTCTACGAAAAGCTGGTCGGAGGGGACGGCTCGGGGAGGCGCCCATGAAAATCCGAGTTCCGACCCGGAAACGGGTTCGCATCGAAATGATCCCCCTGATGGACATGCTGTTTCTGCTGCTGGTCTTTTTCATGTTCGCCATGTTGTCGATGACGGTGCATCGGGGGCTCCCGGTCCACCTGCCCGCTTCGAACGAGGCCGACCCCGCCAAAGAGACCCACCTGGCCGTCACCGTCACGGTGGACGGGTCCGTGTACGTCGACCGCACGGCGGTGGCGCTTCCGGATCTGACCGCCGCCCTGAAGGTTCGAGCACAGGCGGAAGCCCCTCCAGGCGTGCTGCTTTTCGCCGACCGCGGCGTCAGCTACCAAAACCTTTTCGAGGTCCTGGACCGAATACGCGCCGCCGGACTGAGCCGTGTTTCGCTCCAGGCCGAGCCGGGTCAACCGCCGTGAAACGTTTCGCAGCGGCAGCCGCTTTTGCCGCCGGGCTTCATCTTTTCCTGTTCAGTCTGGATGTCGACCGGAGAAGCCCCCGGGACCTTCTCCACCCGTCGACCGAAACGGTGACGATCGTCCTGAAGGCAGCCTCCCCCGGAACGGCTGAGCCGCGGGGCCTTTCCGCGCTCCCGGATTCCGCCCGGCAGCGCCCGCCGGAAAACCGGCCCGACGGGGTTTCCGGATCCGACGCGCCGGTTCCCCGGGCCGCCCCGCCGCAGCCGGTCAAGCCGGCTGCGAGGAAAACCGCGGGGCCGAGCGGGGCCGTAAAAGCCGCTGCGCAGCCGGGGCCCGAAGCGGCAGAGCCCCCCCTCCCGGAGCCGCAGGGGCTCGCAGCGCCGGGACCCTCCACCGACGAACCCCGGCCGGAGGGCGGCGGCCCTTTGCCGGCCCAGCCCGGAGACGGCCGGTTTCCCGGCGCTTCCACGCCGTTCGCTGCCTCCCGGCAACCTCCAGGCGCAACGGTTCTGCAGGAAGCGACGCCCGAATACGACAAAAACCCTGCGCCGGAATACCCCAGGAGGGCGCGGCAATTGGGATACGAGGGCACGGTTTTGCTGAATGTCAGGGTCAATCCGAACGGGGGGGTCGAGGAGGTGAAGATCGCGGTCTCGAGCGGGCATTCGCTGCTGGACGAATCGGCCATGCTCTCCGTCAAAACATGGCGGTTCAAACCGGCCCGGCGGGGTGATCAGCCGGTCGCCGCATGGGTTCGCGTCCCGGTCCGCTACACCCTTGAGCCGCCCGCCGACCGCACGCCGTAGCAGGGTTCCGCCGATGACCCATGGGAATTTGTAATTTCTTTTCGGCGCTGGAGGCTCGGGGTCCGCGCCCCGATCGAACTCCGATCCGGACAGAATCCATTTGAGATTGGCAAGTCCAGGGTGTATGGATGATGGCGGTTCGAAAAAGCTCGGCACCGCCTCAACCACAACTGCATCCACCCAAGGCCACCGGCAAACCGGATGGAAACGGCTGAAAGGACCGGCAGGATGTCTGCGGCAAACGCACGGAAAAAACTGAGCCTGGCGCCCATGCGCAAATGGAAGCCCCCGAAGGAGTGGCTGCGCATCACCGCGATCGACGCGCACACCGGGGGGGAGCCCTTCCGCGTCATCACGGGCGGTTTTCCGGACCTGTCCGGCGACACCATCCTCGCCCGGCGCCGCTGGGTGAAGGAGCGCCACGACCGCCTGCGCACCGCACTGATGTGGGAGCCGCGCGGCCACGCCGACATGTACGGCTGCATCGTCACCCCGCCGGTCACCCCCGGGGCCGACATCGGGATCCTGTTCATGCACAACGAGGGCTACAGCACCATGTGCGGCCACGGGATCATCGCCATCACCAAGGTGGTGCTGGAAACCGGGCTGCCGGCCGGATCACCGCCCGTGCCCTGGTGGCCAAGGGGCGCGTCACGAGCGTCCGCTTCCAGAACGTGCCCTCCTTCGTGCTGGCGCAGGATGAAATCGTGGAGGTCCCGGGGATCGGGAAAGTGCGCTGCGACATCGCCTTCGGCGGTGCCTTCTATGCCTATGTCGACGCGCAGGACGTCGGCGTGCGCTGCATCCCCGCCGATTTCCGTCCGCTGATCGAAAAGGGCATGGCGATCAAGCGCGCCGTCATGGCCGGCCGGCCGGTTCCCCACCCGTTCGAGGAGGAACTGAGCTTTCTTTACGGCACGATCTTTATCGGTCCGCCCGTGAACGAGGGGTCCCACAGCCGCAACGTCTGCATCTTCGCCGAGGGCGAGGTGGACCGCTCGCCCACCGGCACGGGGGTAAGCGGACGGCTTGCCATCCACTGCGCCCGGGGAGATATCGGCATAGACGAACGAATGGTGGTCGAGAGCATCATCGGCAGCCGCTTCAGCGGCCGCGTGGTCGAAACCACCACGTTCGGCAAGTATCCGGCCGTCATCCCGGAAATTGAGGGCACGGCCCACATCACCGGCCGCCAGGAGTTCCTGGTCGACCCGGCGGACCCCTTCCGGGATGGCTTCCTCTTGCGATAGGGACGGTCTGACGGCTATGATTTTTTGTCCAACCCCGACAGTACCGGAACGATATCCAAGGTGATCTCCCTCAACTGGGCGCTCACCAGATTGAGGTGGCGGCGCATCTCCTCAGCCGCCTCAGGCCCCCGACCCCGCTTGAGGCATGTCAGCAGCCGGCATGCCGTTTTGTAGGTGGATGCCCGCACCCCGGGCGACGAGGTCGCCCTGAAGTGCTTGTGATAACTCAGCACCTTTTCCAATAAAGCTTTGATCATCTCGAACAGGGTCTGGTTTCCGCTCGCATTTGCCAGGGCCAGGTGAAATTCGAGGTCGGCATCAAAAAAACGCGACACATCGTCGCCGCTGCGACCGATTCGCCGGACCGACTCGTGGATCCGTTGAAGATCCTCCTTGCTTGCACGGGTCGCGGCAAGTTCGGCCGACTTGGATTCCAGCAACTCTCTTGCTTCCATCAACTCCAGTATGGTCCCCGCCGTGAAGAAAGCTCCCCCGCTCGGGCTTAGCGAAGCGCCTGATGGAACATGGTCGCGAACAAAGGTGCCTTTGCCTTGTACGGATGTCAGACACCCCATCCCCGATAACGTGTTCAACGCCTCTCGAAGGGTGGAACGGCTCACCCCCAAGGTAGCCGCCAGCATGCGCTGGGACGGCAGCCTGCCGCCGGCCTGCAATGTTCCGGTCTTCAACTGGTTCAGGATGATCTCGACAACGGATTCGACGGTCGTGGTTTTCACCGGCCTCCTCGCTGTGTCGGCCATACCGGAGAGACATCGCCGGCGTGGGTCGAAGTGGTAGGACCACTTATACCGCCACGCCCAGTTATGTCAATAGACTTCATCGCCGGCGATCCCCTGCGCTCTCGGGCTCCCGGGCACCCGGCACCGTTGAAACGACATCCGCGCGCGGGCGCTGAGAGCAGGCAGGTCCCGCTGAAGCGCATGCCCCGTGGCACCGCGCTCAACCGGCAGAACACTGTTGGCAGGAGGCCGGCCGTGCATTTTGCTTGACATTTACCCATCGTCTTCCTATAAATTTCAGGCACGTTCGATGGTCCGACCATTTTTCTCCCTGTTCCGGGTCGAATGCCTGTTGGTGCGCACCGAATGATAATCGCAGAGCGGGTGCTCGAAGATGGCGAAACGTAAAAAGGCGTCTATGGCAAAAACCACACGAAGGAGAAACGACATGAAGAGAATCGGGTTGCTGATGGCAGTTGCGGCTCTGTTTGCTTTCCTGACGGCCGGCGCGGCCATGGCCGAGATCAAGGTCGGGATCATGGTCCCCACCACCGGATCGGAAGCCACCTACGGCAAGGACATGGAAAACGCCATCAAGATGGCCGTGGACGAGATCAACGCCAAGGGCGGCGTGCTCGGCCAGAAATTCACCACCGTGACGGCGGACGACGGCTGCGATCCCCAGATGGCGACCGCCGCGGCCAGCAAGCTGGTCGCCTCGGGCGTAGATGCGGTCGTGGGCGGATACTGCTCCGGCGCCACCCTGCCGACCCTCAAGATCTACTCGGACGCCGGCGTGCCGATCGTCATCCCGGCAGCCAACTCCACCAAGTTCATCGATCTGAACCCGGGCAACGCCTTCCTGATCAACGCCATCGGGACCTACCAGGTCGACACGGCGGTCGACCTGTTCAAGAAGCAGGGCGTCAAGAAGCTAGCCATCATCCACCAGGGCGACGGCTACTCTGAGGATTTGGCCAGCCTGACCAAGACCCGGTGGACCGCGATGGGCCATGAAGTGGTGGCCTTCGAGGTCGTCAACAAGGGCGAGCAGGATCACTCCGCCCTGGTCACCCGCATCAAATCCAAGGC
>JALOPD010000386.1 GCA_025454075.1 Desulfobacterales bacterium
CGGCCGGGCTGGCCGCCAGGCGCCACTGGGCGACCGGTATGCGGTAGGCCTCCAGGATGCCGTAGACTTCGGCGGCGGCGAGCTGGGTGCGGCCGGCGGACTGAGCGGCGGTCAGGATCTTGCGGGCCTTGTCCGGCTTGACATCCGTAAAGCTCCGGGCCGCGGCGGTTTCGCGGCTGCGGATGAAGTGGTAGTTAACGAGCGCCGCCATGGCCCGCGCGGCCTCGCCGGGCAGCGGGTAGCAGGGCACGCCGCCCTCGCGCAGGATGCGCACGACCTCGGACCACTGCTGCGGGTCGGTCATGAGGTTGCAGACCAGCGGTTTTCTCCGCTGCTGGCTGACGGCCACGATCTCGCGCGCGATGCTCTCGTTGTCCACGAAGAACGGGGTCACGAAGTTGACGAAGACGCAGTCGAAGCTGTCGTCGGCCATCATGGCGTCCATGCAGGCGCGGTAATGCAGGGCCGTGCCGGTGGCGAGCACATCCACGGGGTTGCCGATCGAGGCCTCGGGGTAGAGCTTTTCCTTGAGCAGCGCACGGGTCGGCTCGGACAGCGGGGGCAGGGTGCACCCGCCGGCGACCAGCACGTCCGTGGCGATGACCGCCGGGCCGCCGGTGTTGGTGATGATCCCGACCCGGTTGCCGGCGGGGATCGGCTGGGTGGCGAAGGCGGCGGCGGCCTGGATGAGGTGGCCCTCGTCGCGGAAGGACAGCACGCCGGCCTTCTTGAAGATCAGGTCGGTGGCGATGTCCTCCTTGGCGAGCCCGCCGGTGTGCGAGGCCGCGGCCTTGGCGCCTTCCGTGGAGCGGCCGGCCTTCATGGCCAGGATGGGCTTGCGCGCCGCGACCGCGGTGGCGGTCTTCATGAAGTTGGCCGGGTCGCGCAGGCCCTCGACGTAGGTGACGATGACGCGGGTGCCCTCGTCCTCGCCCAGGTAGCTCATGATCTCCGGGATGGTCACGTCCACGGCGTTGCCGTTGGAGGCGTAGATGCGGGTGCCGACCCCCATCTGGGCGAAGGCCTGGTGGATGACCTCGGCCACGCCGCCGCTCAGGGCGACGATGGAGATGAAGCCCGGCTCCGGCTTGGTGAAGGTGAAGTTGCAGTAGGCGCGGATCGCGGGATCGGAGTTGATGACGCCCTGGCAGTTGGGGCCCAGGATGCGGATGCCGTAACGCCGGGCGCGCTCGAGGAAGTCCTTTTCGATGGCCACGCCCTCGGCGCCGGTCTCGCCGAAGCCGCCCGAGTTGATGATGATGTGCTTGACGCCCTTCTTGCCGCAGTCCTCCACGGCCTGGGGCACGAACTTGGCGGGGATGACCATGTGGACCACGTCGACGTCGCCCGGGCAGTCCAGGATCGATTTGTAGGCCTTGATCCCGCGGATCTCGTCCGCGCTGGGATTGATGGGGTAGACGCTGCCGCGGTAGCCGAAATCGATGAGGTTCCTGATCACCCGGTTGCCGATGGAAAGCTCCTTGGACGACGCGCCGATGACGGCCACGGCCTTGGGCCGAAATAGGGACTCCAGCATATTATCCTCCTTAATTTAATCAGTTTTTAGAAGTGAAAATCTACATTGCATATGCTGAAGAAAATTCGAAGCACGAAAACCGAAATCCGAAACAAATCCGAATGACCGAATGACCAAAACGCGACAAGATCCTCTCGCCTGGCGGCTCGCCCTGTTTGGGTCATTATCCATTTTGAAAATTCGAATTTGTTTCGTGCTTCGTGCTTCGGATTTCGAATTTGGCTCCGGCTTGTCTGAAGAAAACATGCTGTATAGCATATCCTTCAGCGCCCCCGCTCCTGGAGCTGCTCGATGAAGGCCTCGACGTTGGTCTTGGTCTGCTCGTCGGAGATCATGCGCAGGTCGTTCAGGTCGCCGTTGAGGGTCAGGCTCGGAATCCCGGTCTGCTTCTCCAGGCGCTGGGGCATGCCGTAGCGGCAGTTGGAGTTGTTGGGGCAGGTCTTGGCGTCGTGGTAGATGACGCCGTCGACCTTGAAGAACTCCAGCATCCGCCGGATGTAGGCCTCCTTGGCCTCGTCGGCGCGCACGATGAACAGCTCGGTGTAGGCGCGCGCCATGCTGTTGAAGGGGTCCTGCGGGTCGAGGGCCGAGAAGATCCAGCTGTTGCAATAGGTGGAGGCGAGCACATTGGCGTTGAGCGCCGCGAAGAGCTGGGAATGGGCGCTCAGCCGGCCCCAGACCGGCATGCCGTCCCAGTAGATGCGGAACTTCTCGTTATCGACCGCGCCCTCGCCCTTCTGGATGCGCTCCTCCAGCTCGGCCAGGAGGATCTTGTAGACGTCGACGGCCTTCTGGGTCCCGCGGCCCACCACCGCCGGGCCCATCAGGGTCGTGCCGTCGAAGAAGGTCAGCGGCGCGGGCCTGGCCGAGGCCGTGTCCAATATCTTCTTCCACAGCTCCGAGCACTCGCGCGAAAGCGCCACGGTGCGCTTCAGGTCGTCCAGCTGGAACTTCTTGCCGGCGACCTTCTCCAGGGGCGGGATCAGGGCCTCGAGCTGCTTGGCGATCGAGTAGATGTGCTTCTCGGTCACCTCGGCCACCCCGCGGTAGGTGTGCACGCCCAGGACCGGCGCGTCGAACTTCTCCCCGTACCAGTTGAACCAGTCCTGCACGTCGCGGCACTGGTTGGTGTTGAACACCAGCACGTCGGGCTTGGGGACGCTCTTGATGCCGAAGGCCTTCTCGAGCGGGGTGACGCCCTTCAGGAAGGCGCCGATGTCGGCCGTGAGATAGGAGCAGATGTCGGGAGAATAGCCGATGGCGTTCGCCTCGGGGATGAACTCCGTCGCCATGCGGGTGGCCCCCAGCATGGCCGAATGGGTCTCCGGGAAATAGACCTGGAAGCCGAAGGCCCGCAGGATCTCGGCCGGGCCGACGCTCGTGCACCAGGCGATCTTGGGCGCACCTTTCTTGGCGGCGGCGTCCAGCTCGAGGTAGTAATCGCGCATGAAGTTGTTGAGATCCGCGGCGGCCGCTATTTTCCGGCGAACGACTTTTTTCTCTTCAGGCATACGTAATCCTCCCATCTGGGTTCGTATATGTGTCATGGTCTAAATCCGAAGCACGAATTTCGAAATCCGAAACAAATCCGAAAATTCAAATAGGGCAAATTCTAAACGGGTTTCAGATTTTGATCATTCGATATTCGGGCTTGTTTCGAATTTCGATATTCGGATTTCGAATTTGCATTGGTTCTATTCTTTTTCGTTGGCTCCGTTCATGGCGTAGAGCGCCGCGCCGATGGCGCCGGTCAGCTGGGGCTTTTCCGGGACCAGGATCGGCCGCCCGATGAGCTCCTCCATCATCCGGACGAGGTGGGGGTTGTGCGCCACCACCCCGCCGGTCATGACGACGTTCTGGGACAGGGAATCCATCTCCACCACCCGCCGGATGACCGAGAAGAACACCCCCTTGACG
>JALOPD010000387.1 GCA_025454075.1 Desulfobacterales bacterium
ACAGACTGACCGGACATCGTTGCAGCAGTCAACAATAGCAAAGATCCAATGAAAAATATCTTAAACCCAACTGTTTCAACCACCTCTTGAGATCCTTACGAAACGCATTCTTTTCAGTTTGCGATGCAGTGGTACTGTAGACATTAGCGCGCTGAATGGCGGCGTTGGTTGAGTTGCGAAGCACCATCCTGTGAATGAAATCATGCATAAGAATTGAATTGCCCAACTAGTGCTTCTGTGGTTTCCGGTGATCTCCAGGAAGCCAATGAGGTGTGAGTGATCCTATAGGGCCAACCGCTCTCTGCACAGGGATCCGCAAACAGCTCTCAGTAGTTCGGATGATTGGCAATTTGATTATACTATTTGAAAAGACCTTGACAAGCTATTTTCGATAGCCTGGAAAACTGCTTTCGGGATATCGTGCGAAAGCGATGCGACGGGCGGCATCCAGCTATCGCATCCTTTCACATCCAAAAAGCGATCCAAGCATATCTGAGCGAATTGGCTGATCTTCAGGTCGCGCTGGACAGGCTGCATGATGGGACCGATCCGGTAGTCGCGCTCAAGGACATGAGGAAATCGATATCAAAATCCCCCTAGCCCCCTTTTGTCAAAGGGGGGAACGGAAGGAATGAAGCCGATTGGTTTCGTGTGTGACCGGGTGGCCTGGCGCGATAGTCCGCTTTTGACGAGTTCGTCGGAATAGAGTTTTATAAATCGGCCGGGCGGATTGCGGTTCAAGCCAAGGCCGCAGCGATATCGCAACCGCAGGCGTAGTGCGGCTACGCCGAGGATGGCAAAGAGCGAGAACTCCGGCCTGAGCCGAATGACGCCGTTTATGGATGGGCACGAGTTCGCCGCTAATCGAATGTCTGCGGTCCCTACTTCCTCAGCAGAAACGAGCTGCGGGTCATGCCGGCGCCGACCGAGTCGTAGAGGATGAGGCGCGCGTCCTTGAGGCGCTCCAGGTTGCGGTTGATGGGGAAGCCCTGGATGGTGTCGGGCGTGAGCGCTCCGCGGGCGAGGTCGTAGGGCAGCCGCTGCATGCAGACCACCGAGCAGTTGCCGCGTTCGTGGATGTTGACGACCATTTTTTCGGCCAGGAAGCAGGCGACGTCCGCACGCTCCGGGGCTTTGCCATCCGCGAGGATCTGTTCGAGGGTCAGGGGCAGCATGGCGAAATTGGCCTGGTGCTCGATCAGGAGGTCGATATCCCCGAGGGTGAGGCGGTTGGCGGAAAGCAGCGCCGCGAGGTGGGGTCTGGCGCCGCGGGTGGCGTAAAGGAACACCCCCTTGCCGTCCATCGCGCCGAAGACTTCCCCGTGATCGAAATTGGCCTCGATGAAATCCGCAAAACAGCCGTGGCTGCAGGTCAGGGTGTCGATGACGCCTTTGCCGGGGGCGAGGAGCGTGCCGGCCGAGCCTTCGATGAGGCTGAGGCGAGCGAGTTCGCCGTGCTTCATACACACCGCCGCCAGCCGGCGGTATCGGCCCGAGGCGGTGTAGGCGCTCACGATCCGCTGAACGGTCTGCGGGTCGCCGCCGGCGGTCATGATGTCGTAGGCGAAGCCGGCCCGGTAGCCCTCGTAAGTTTCGAAGGCCGCACGGAAATTCTGAAAGGCCCCGGCGGCCGCCTCCTTCGGGAAAAGCTGTTTCATCAGGGCATGCTGGACCCGCGCGGCGGTGGCCGGCACCCGGCATTCGACCCGGCCGAGCTGGTTGTCAATGATGATGCCGTCCAGGCGGTTCGCGCGCGCCCAGGGCAGCAGCGCCGCGGCGATGGCCTCGATGAAGTTTTCGCCGGCGTCGACGGCCGCCTCGGCCACGACCCGGCCGGGTGCGGCGCCGCCTGCAAGGGCGCCGACTTCAAGCGCCGTAGCCAGCGCATCGTCGCCGAAGATGATGTTGGCAGTGTCCAGGGGCGGAAAGGCGCGCGCGCGGTGGATGTTCTCGGCGCCGACGACCACCGCCAGATCGCCGGGCGACAGCATGCCGGCGAGCGCCAGCATGTACAGCGCCTCCACGCTCACGTTGAAGCCCGGGCAGCCGGCGTAGAGATCGAACACGAGCGCCCGCGGGCAGAGTTCCCGGATGCGGTCGTACAGATAAAGGCTGGTCGGCCCGGGGTCGTATTTGTCCTCGCCGACGTTGGTGGCCGCGATGAGCACGCGGATGCGCGCCGGGTCGATCCCGGAGGTAGCGAGCAGGTCCTGAAACGCCAGGACCCCGATGCGTTCGTCTACCGGCGCCACCTTGCGAGTTCGGACCCCGATGCGCTCCGCGATGGTTTCGCGGGTGACGGGGATGCCGCCCTTGAACACCATCCCCTTGTTCTCATACATCGCGTTGTCCATCAGCGTGCCGCCGTTCCAGGCCCCGTGGGCGATGATATCCAGAACAGAATCTCGGATCATCGATGGCTCCTTTGTGCCCTTTGCCAGTGCTCGCCGCTTACCCATAAAGGAAGTAAGGGGGTAGTTATGTTTTGTAAATGTGTAGCGTAATACGCCGCCCGTGGGCGGGGTATTACGCTACACGTTGAACCGGAAGTTGATGATGTCGCCATCCTGAACCTCGTAGGTCTTGCCTTCCAGGCGGAAGGTCCCGCGGCGGCGCGCCTCGGCGGTCGAGCCGGCCGCCATCAGGTCCTCGTAGGCGATCACCTCGGCGCGGATGAACCCCTTCTGCATGTCGCTGTGGATCGTTCCGGAGGCGTCCACCGCCGGAGTTCCGCGGCGGATGGTCCAGGCGCGCACTTCGTCGCTGCCGACCGTGAAAAAGGACATCAGCCCCATGGCCTCGTAGGACAGGCGGATCATGCGGTCCATCGCGGAGTCGGCGATCATGTATTCCTTGAGGAACTCCGCGGCCTCCTCCGGGGGCATGCGCGCCAGCTCCTGCTCGATCTGCGCGCGCAGGGCCAGGCAGCGTTCCTGTTCGGCCAGCCTGCCGATCTCCGGCAGTTCGGGGTCGGATTCCTCGTTGTTGAAGACCACCAGCATGGGCTTGGCGGTGAGCAGCGCAAAGCCTCTCAGCGCCTTGGCCTGCATGAGTTCGCGGTGGTGGCGCAGCGGGGTTTCGCTCTCCAGCTGGCCGCGGCATTCGGAAAGCAGCACCTGCTCCTCGGCATTCATTTTCTTGCCGCGGCGCTGGTCCTGCTCGATGCGCTCCAGGCGCTTTTCCACCTGCACGAGGTCCGAGAGGATCAGTTCCTGGTCGACGGCCTGGAAATCGGCCAGCGGCCGGCGGTCGGGGCCGTGGTTGCGGACCACCAGGATCAGGGCGTCGCAGTCCTTCACCGGCAGCCAGGGGTTGGCCTCCTTCTTCTGGCTGCCCGGTCCCGGCAGGAAATAGTCCACCTGGGCGTAGATGGTCTTCTGGGGCGCGAACATCCGGCTGAGGCGGTCCACGCGCTCATCCGGCACGCGCACCACGGCG
>JALOPD010000388.1 GCA_025454075.1 Desulfobacterales bacterium
CGTGGCGCGGCTGGCGCCGAACTACCTCGTCAACGACTGCACCGTCCCGCGCACCCGGCTGCCCGAGGCCCTGGCGCAGGTGGCCGCCATCGTGCGCAAGTACGGCTTCGAACACGGCAACGTGTTTCACGCGGGCGACGGCAACCTGCACCCCCTTATCCTCTTCGATTCCCGCGACAGGCAGCAGCTCGATCGGGTGCACCAAGCCGGCTGGGAGATCATGCAGGCCTGCGTCGAGCTCGGCGGCACCATTTCGGGCGAGCACGGCATTGGCCTCGAAAAGCTGGAAGCCATGCGCTTTGTTTTCACGGACGACGATATCGACGCCCAGCGCTCACTCCAGACGGCCTTCGACCCGAAGCGGCTTCTCAACCCCGGCAAGATGTTCCCGGACACCCGCAAACCGTTCGCCTTCAAGACCCAGACCCTGCGGGCGGCGGACGGGAACGGGTTCACGGCGGCCGAACAGGCGGCGGCCGACGCCGTCCATCGGGCGCTCGCGGCCGGCGGCGCCGTCGCGCCGCTCGGCAGCGGGACGCAGAAGGACTTCGGCAATCTGCCGCGCCGGCCCGCAGCGGCGCTATCCACCGCGACGCTCGGCACCATCATCGAGATCGACCCGGCCAACCAGGTGGTCACGTCGGGCGGCGGCGTGACGCTGGAAATCCTTCAGCAGGCGCTTGCCGCTCACAACCAGTGGCTGCCGGTGCGGCCGCCCCTGGCGCTGCTGCGGCGCACCCTGGGAGGGATCATCGCCACGGGCGCCTGCGGGCCCGAGCGCATCGTCTACGGCGCCCCGCGGGACCTCCTGCTGGGGTTGTGGTTCGTCGACGGCCGCGGCCGGCTCATCCACGCCGGCGGCAAGGTCGTCAAGAATGTGGCCGGCTACGACATGACCCGGCTCATCGCCGGTTCGGCCGGAACGCTCGGGCTGATCACGCAGGCGACTTTAAAAACGCTCACCCGGCCGGAAAGGTGCGCGGCCATCTCCGCCGACGGCCCCCTGGACCGCTGCGCCGATTTGGCGCTCGAGATCCTTAAATCCAACATTGGAGCGGTCTTCGCGACAGCTCAATCGACGGGGGCGGACAACGGCTGGCGGCTGCACATCGGCTTCGAAGGCTTCGGCGACACTGTCGCGTCCCAGCTCGCGCGGGCCCGGGCCGTTATCGGGCAGGCCGGCCTGACCGGCGTTGCCGAACAGGATTACGATCTGCTGGAAGGACCCTTCGCGGCCGTCTACGGGCGCGTCGCGGCGTGTCCGTTCGTCATCCACCTGAATACCGCGGCCCATCTCACGGCCTCTGCCGCCCACGCCGTCAGCAAGCATGCGTCCACGGACGGCCTATTGGCCGACTTCGGCTGCGGCAGGGTCACCGCCGGCGCCGCGGCACTCGACGCCCGAGCCTGGCCGGAGCTATGCCGCCTGGCCGCGCGCGAAGGCGGGCATGCGGTTCTGGAAAAGGCCCCGGACGAATTCAAACAGGATTGTGACGTGTTCGGCCCGACCCGCCCGGAATGGAAGGTCATGCACCGGATCAAGGACATTCTGGACCCGAAGCATATCTTCTCGCCGGGAAGGATGCCGGGGAGGGTATAAAAAAACAGATACTGGATGCTGGATGCCCCATGAGCATCTCCGCCCACTACGACGAAATCGCCCACTGCAACCACTGCGGCTTCTGCCAGGTGGCCTGCCCGATCTTCCGCTCCAGCGGCTATGAGGGCGGAGTGGCGCGCGGCCGGCTGGCCCTGCTGCGCGCCGTGATCGAGGGCCGGCTTCCATGGAGCGCGGAGCTCGAGGAGCCGCTTTACAGCTGCCTGCTCTGCGGCGCCTGCACCAGCAACTGCTTTCCCGCCATACCGACCTCGGAGCTGGTCGTCACGGCGCGCTCCGAGTACCTCGAGAAGGTCGGACGCAAGTCCATCCACCACCTGCTGTTCGACAAGCTCCTGCCCTACCCCCGGCGCCTGCACCTGGCCGCCCGGGCCGTGGCGCTGGGCAAGAACAGCGGCGCCAGCGAGCTGGCCCGCGCGCTGGGTCTGCTGCGGATTTTCAGCCGCGATCTGTCGCGGGCCGAGGAGATCGTCGACCGGCTGCCGGCGCAGCCGTTCCGCGCGCGCTTCAAGCCCGGGGTTTACCAAGGGCAGGGCCGGAGTTTACAGATCGCCTATTTCGTCGGCTGCGGCGTCGACGTGGTCAGCCACGCCGCCGGCGAGGCCACTCTGGCGCTGCTGCGGCGCTTCGCCCGGAGCGTGCAGGTGCTCGACAACAACTGCTGCGGTCTGCCGGCCTGGTCCTACGGCGACCTGCCGGCGGCGCGCAAGCTGGCGGGCAAGAACCTGCCGCTGCTTGCATCCGAGGGCTTCGACGCCGTCGTGACCGACTGCTCGAGCTGCACCGGTTTCATCAAGAAATACGCGCGGCTATTTCCCGAGAACGACCCGCAGCGCAAAGCGGCCGAAGCCGTCGCCGCCAGGGCCCGGGACGTGGCAGAGTGGCTCGCGGCCGAAGTCATCCCCTCCTCCCGGGCGCTGCAGGACAGGCGGGTCAGCTTCCACGACCCTTGCCACGCCTCGCGCGGCCAGGGCCTGGTCAGGCAGCCCCGGGATCTTCTGCGGCAAATGCCGGGCGCCGAGTTCGTCGAACTTCCGGAAGCGGACTGGTGCTGCGGCGGGGCGGGGTCCTATGCACTGTCCCACTACGATTTGGCGATGCAGGTCCTGGACCGCAAGATGGAAAACCTGAAAAAGACCGGGGCCGACGTGCTCGTAACCACCTGCCCGGCCTGCATCCTCCAGCTATCCTACGGTGTGCGCCGCCACGGGCTGAAGGTTCAAGTGAGGCACCTGACGGAGGTAATATAGTTCCCCCTTGCAAGTGAACGATTCGGGATGCGGGATGCGGTATTCTGTGGGAGCGGCTTCCAGCCGCGATTATCGAGGCCGGAGGCCTCTCCCACAAAAAACCTCAAAGACAGCGTTTTTCAAAACCCAGAAAGCAACACTTTATCTCTACAAAATGGGGTTGCGGCGTTTCTAAGCCGCGACCCCATTTTTTAGAATGCCGATCCCGTCGATCTCCACCTCGACCACATCCCCCGGCTTCAAGGCGCCGGTTGTCCCTGGCGTTCCCGTGTATATCACGTCTCCTGGCAGCAGCGTCACGCACCGGCTGGCGTGGCTCACCACGGTGGCCGGATCAAACAGCAGATCGCTGAGGAACTGCGACTGTTTGACCTCGCCGTTGACGCGGGTCTGCAGGCGCGACGCCTTGTAGTCCAATCCGACGGCGATCGCCGGCCCCAGCGGCCCGAAGGTGTCGGACCCCTTGGCCCGCCACCACTGCAGGTCGTTCTTCTGCCACTCGCGCTCGCTCACGTCGATTCCGCAGGTGTAGCCGAAAATGCAGCCGGCCGCTTCTTCCG
>JALOPD010000389.1 GCA_025454075.1 Desulfobacterales bacterium
CAACGCCGTGCGCCTGACCGGCAAGCTGCTGGCGCAGAAGCTGCTCGCCTATCATTTCGTCGACGAGTCCGGCTTCTACAAGGTGCGCATCGGCAATTTTGCGTCCCGCGAGGAAGCCGCCGAAAAGGCGGAGCGCCTGAAGTCCGCCGGGATCATCGAAGACTATTTCCTCCTCGCGCCGGGGGACTACGCGGCGGCCATGTACGCGGGCGCCGGCGACGTCCGGCTGAGGCAGGAACTCCTGCGGACCGCGGAGCGCTTCATCGGGGTGCCTTACCGCTGGGGCGGGGAATCCACCACGGAAGGCTTCGACTGCAGCGGGCTGACCATGGTGGTGTATCGGCTGAACGGGCTCGACTTGCCGCGCACCTCCGCCGAACAGTGGCGCGCCGGCCGGCCGGTCGGCCGGGACGAAATGGCTCGCGGCGACCTGGTCTTTTTCGCCACCCGCGGCGGCAGAACGATCTCCCACGTGGGGATCTATATCGGCGGCGATCTCTTCCTGCACGCTCCCCGCCGGGGCAGCGTCATCCAGACCGATTCGCTCGCAAGCGACTACTACCGGGCGCGCTACGCCGGCGCGCGCTCCTACTTGTGACCTTCGATTGGGCCGGGCAGGATCCTGACCACGGTCCTCTCACTCGTTTTCCTGCCCGGCGCTTCGCAGCGTCGGCGCTCGGTCTTCAGACGACCGCTCGCAAACAGCTGGATGCACTCCGGATAGAGTTGCCACTCGTGCTCAAGCCCGCGCCGCCGGACGCTCTCCAGAGTATCGTCTTCGCGGATGGCAAAGGCGCGCTGGCCGATGATCGGACCGGAGTCCTCGCCGTAGTCGACGAAGTGCACGGTGCAGCCGGCCACCTTGCAGCCGTAGCGGAAGGTGTCCCCGTAGCCGTCGGTCCCCGGGAAGGCCGGCAGCAGCGCCGGGTGGATGTTCATGATGCGCGGCCGGGCGCGGTCGGTGTTCACGCGGTCGATATAGTAAGGCGTCAGGTTGCGCATGAAGCCGGCGAGCACCAGCAGGTCGAAGGAGTCGGGCGGCATGGCTTTCAGCAGACGGGCCTCGGCGACGGCCCGTGAGACGAGAAAGGCGTTCACGATGCCGGGGTCGGCGGATGCGGGGAAAATCGTCTGCTTGGCGCGCACCTCCTCCAGTTGGAAGTCCTCCGGCGGCTTGATCTCACCGGAGCCCTGCCGGAAGGCCCTCAGGATGGCCGCGTAATCCACCACAACGTCCCGAATGCCATGCTGCCGTGCACGTTCCAGACCTCTGGCGTCGGATTTGTCCGCGCCGACAAAAACCACCTCGGCGTCGATCGCTCCCGTCCGGCTGGCATCGATGATCGCCTGAAGGTTGGTGCCGCCCCCTGATATCAACGCACCGACACGGACTTTCTTCATGGGCACCCCCCTATGATGGGCGGGCGCCAGCCCGCCCATGTTGACATCAATAGGCTTTGACTCTATTATCATCTCATTTCTAATTTTCAAGAAAGGAATTCAGAGCCATGGCGGAAGGCTTGATGGAGGTCGAGGACGGCAATTTCGAGGCGGAAGTGCTGAAGAGCGACAAACCGGTGCTAGTGGATTTCTGGGCGCCCTGGTGCGGCCCCTGCAAGGCGATCGCGCCGCTGGTGGAAGAGCTGTCCAAGAGCTACGGGGACAAGATAAAGTTCACCAAATGCAACGTCGACAACAACCCCGTCACTCCCGCGAAATACGGGATCAAGGCGATCCCGACCCTGATTTTCTTCAAAGCGGGCGGCGTGGCCAACCAGATCACGGGAATGGTGGCCAAGTCCAAGCTGGAAGAGGCACTCAACAAGCTGGCGTAGACCGCCGCCCCGCGCCCGACGGCTGTGGCTGCCGGACGATCGTGCATGCCTCCCGGGGGCGGCATCCCCACCGAACCCGCGGCCGAACTCCTTGCAATGCGGTGGACCCGCGGGAGTTCGGCTTTCTTTTAATCCTGAAGCCCAAGCGGATGACCATGAAAATCAAGACGACGCAGCTTCTGGCCGCGGCAATGCTGATGACGCTGACGGCCGCCGGATGCACCACTATCAAGGAGACCGCCAGCGATTTCAGGAAGTCGGTGGTCTCGATCTTCTGGGGAGCGGATGAGAACCTTACCGCCGAGGAGCTGGCGATCAACGGAATGGATGAGTTCGACAAGGGGAACTACCACAAATCCATCGAGCACTTCCAGCGGTTGAAAGACATATACCCCTTTTCCAAGTACGCCATTCTGGCGGAACTGAAGCTGGGTGACGCCCATTATCAGCTGATGCAGTACGAGGACGCTCTTTTCGCCTACGAGGAATTCGAGAAGCTGCATCCGCGCAACGAAGCGGTCCCGTATGTGATCTACCAGATCGGACGCTGTCATTTCGACCGCATCAGCACGCCCGACCGGGACCAGACCGCCGCCCGCAAGGCGCTGGAAACCTTCTCGCGGCTCCAGAAGCAATATCCGAACGACCCCTACTCCCGCAGCGCGGCCGAGCACATGGTCGCCTGTTATAAAAGCCTGTCAGGCCACGAGTTCATCGTGGGCGAGTTCTATTTCAAGAGCAAGCATTTCAAGGCCGCCCTGGCCCGCTTTCGCACCGTGGTGTCCGACTATCCCGATGTCGGCTATCACCAGCCGGCCCTGAACCTTATCGCCACCTGCGAGAGAAGGCTCACCGAAGAGGCCACCCGGACCAAGGAAGGCCCGGATGCGCCCACCACCCAGGACCCGTTGCTGATCCTGCCCGAAAACGGGTAGGGCCGCTGAAATTCCTTGATCCCATCTATTCTTTGGGGTATACAAATCATTTTTGAATTCATTCTGGCGCGCCCGTCCGACTTCGCGCGCCGGCATAGATGCTCAGGAGGATGCAGCCGTGTCCAAGATGTGCGAAATCTGCGGAAAGAAACCCATGGTGGGCAGCCATATCAGCCATGCCCACAATGTCACCAAGCGCCGCTTCAACCCCAACCTTCAGCGCGTGCGCGCCGTCACCACGGGTCGTTCCAAAACCCTCCTGGTCTGCACGGCCTGCCTGAAGTCGGGCCGCGTGCAAAAAGCGTCGTAACCCCGGAAGGCTGTGCCCTTTTGCATTGCCCGCCGGTTTCTATAGGAGAGAAGTGGTTTCATAACCTCGGATCACGGCCGCGGGCAAGGCGCAGGCCGATTCGAAAGCGGGGCAACCTTGTCAGGTTGTGAGCATTTCGAGAGGCCTGCGACGCCGCCCCCGGCCGCCAGACGGAGTTATGAAGCCGCTTCTATCCGATTCGCCTGGCGTCCTGAACCTGCTTCACCGTGCGGATCGCCGCCAAGATTCTTTCCAGGTGCCCCGTGTCCGCCACCCCGATGGTGAAAAGGCTTTCCACCGTCTTGTTTTCCTTGGTGTCGGAGCTGGCGTTGAGGATGTTGGC
>JALOPD010000390.1 GCA_025454075.1 Desulfobacterales bacterium
CACGCTGGGAGCGGCCGCGGGCGAGTGCGGCTACGTGGGCGATGCGATCGAGGACGTGCAGATGGCCCGGGCCGCCGGCGTGCGGTCGTTTGCGCTGCCCACCGGGGCATGCACGTCCCGGGAGCTGCGGGATGCCGGCGCCGACTGGGTCGGCCCGGACCTGGGCGCGCTCCTGGCATGCCTGCTGAACGGGAACGGCTCAGAAAAAACTTGACAGGGAGGAGCTGCATGCAGACGCGGACCGACGACCTGAGAGTCATAGGCTACACCCGCCTGATTTCACCGCGGGAGATGAAGCAGGCGATTCCGGTGAGCGAGGCGGCCGGCCGGACCGTGCTCTCGGCCCGCGAGACCATCGGCCGGATCCTGCTCAAGGAGGACCGCCGGCTGCTGCTGGTGGCCGGCCCCTGCTCCATCCACGACGAAAAGGGCGCGCTCGAATACGCCGAGCGCCTGCTGACGCTGCAGCAGAAGGTCGGCGATGTCCTTTACATCGTCATGCGGGTCTATTTTGAAAAACCCCGGACGACGATCGGGTGGAAGGGGTTCGTCAACGACCCCGGCCTGGACGGCAGCTGCGATCTCAACCAGGGGCTGCGCCGGGCCCGCAAGCTGCTGCAGAGGATCAACGAGATGGGCCTGCCCGCCGGCACCGAGATGGTGGAGATGGTGACGCCCCAGTACCTCGCCGACCTGGTCAGCTGGGGCGCCATCGGCGCCCGCACGACGGAAAGCCAGGCCCACCGGGAGCTGGCGAGCGGGCTTTCGATGCCCATGGGGTACAAGAACGGCACCGACGGGAACCTACAGTCGGCGATCCACGCCATGGTGGCGGCCCGCGTCCCCCAGACCTTCATCGGGGTCGACCAGGAAGGCTACGCCTGCATCGTTCAGACCAGGGGCAACCCCCTCGGCCACATCGTTTTGCGCGGCGGCAAACGGCCGAACTACGACCCCATCAGCATTGCCGAGGCGCGGCTGGGGTTGATCGGTCACCGACTCCCGGAGGCGATCATGGTCGACTGCTCCCACGCCAACTCGTGGAAGAAATTCCAGGGGCAGGAGATGGTCTGGCGCAGCGTCGTCGAGCAGCGGGTCGGCGGAAACGACTGCCTGGTCGGCCTCATGCTCGAGAGCCATCTTTGCGAAGGCAGCCAGAAATTCGGCGGCGACCCATCGCAGCTGAAGCACGGCGTCTCGATCACCGATGAGTGCATTTCCTGGGAGACGACCGAAAAACTGGTGCTGTGGGCGGCGCACAAAATCGCCGGCGCCGCGTAGCGCGGTGAAACCATGAGAAACCGGGTGCGTCATGCATGCCATTGAGATCACAGGCGCCGCGCGGCCGTCCACCATCCTGGTCGGGGAGTCGATCGAAAAGCTCGGCCGCTATCTTCCGGCGGGCCGGGTCGTCGTGGTCACCGACGGCAACGTCCGGCAGCTTTACCAGGACCGCTTCCCCCCGGCCGCCCCGGTGCTGAGCATCGGCGGCGGAGAGGCCTCTAAGACCCTGGAGACGGCGAAGGACCTCTACGAGACCCTGCTCGGCCTGGAGGTCGACCGGGGCACCTTCATCCTGGGGGTCGGCGGCGGGATCGTCTGCGACGTGGCCGGCTTCGTCGCCTCGACGTACATGCGGGGGCTGCGGTTCGGCTTCGTCGCCACAACCCTGCTGGCCCAGGTCGACGCGAGTGTCGGCGGCAAGAACGGGGTCAACCTGGAAGGGTACAAGAACCTCGTCGGCACCTTCAACCAGCCCGAATTCGTGCTCTGCGACATGCACCTGCTGCAGACGCTGCCGGAGGCCGAAGTGGTCAACGGCATGGCGGAGATCGTCAAGCACGCCCTGATCGCCGACGCCGGCCTGTTCGCGTTTCTGGAGGAGCATGCCGCCGGCGCCCTGAGCCTGGATCCGCCCGTGATCGAGCGGCTGGTCAGGGACTCGGTGGTGATCAAATCCGGCGTGGTCGGCCGCGACGAGCGCGAAACCGGCGAGCGCCGGAAACTCAACTTCGGCCACACCTTCGGGCACGCCCTGGAAAAAGTGAGCGGCCTTTCCCACGGCGAGGCCGTCGGCGTGGGCATGGCGCTCGCCGCCGCCCTTTCGGTCCGGCGGGGCCGGCTGGCGGCGGCCGCGCATGAGCGGGTCACCCGCCTGCTGCGGTCCCTGCGCCTGCCCTGCGCGGCGCGCGCCGACGCCGGCCGAGTGGTGGATGCGGTCCTCAAGGACAAGAAGCGCGACGCGGACCGGATCCACTTTGTCATGCTCGAGGAGATCGGCCGGGCCGTTGTCGAGGAGGTTCCCATCGCGGAGTTGAAAGCGGCGGCGGCGTTTGAAGATATCCTGCAACCGACGGGGCGGCGCGGCATGCCATGAACACGACACGCACATCCAAGGGCGGAGCCGGGCCCGCTGCGGAGGAGGCTGCGAAGCAGCTCGACGAGCAGCGGCGCATCATCGACCGGCTGGACGGTGAGATCCTGCGGCTGTTCAACGAACGGCTGGAAGTCGCCGCCCGGATCGGCGCCATCAAATCGCGGCTCGGGATCGGCATCCGCGACACCCGGCGGGAGGCCCAGGTGTTCCAGCGCCTGATGAGCCTGAACCGGGGCAGCCTGCTTTCCAACCGCTACGTGGTCAAAGTGTTTGCCGCGCTCATGGCGGCCGCCCGCGACGTCCAGGGCTCGGCCGCCCACCCGGCCGACGGCTTCGGGACGCCCGCCATCTTCGCGGTGTTCGGCAACCCCGTGCTGCACAGCCTGAGCCCGGTGATGCACAATGCGGCCTTCGCGGCTACCGGCTACAACGGCATCTATGCGGCCATCCGGGTGAAGGACATCCGGCCGGCCGTCGCCGGAATGCGGGCCCTGGGGCTCAAGGGCGCCAGCATCACCATCCCGCACAAGGAGTCCGTCCTGGCCTGCCTGGACGACATCGACCCGACCGCTCGACGCATTCGGGCCGTGAACACCATCGTGAACGACGACGGGTCGTTGAAGGGCTTCAACACGGACTGCGACGGCGTCATCCAGGCGCTGGCCGAAAAAATTTCCATCGAGGGCCGGCGCGTGGGCATCCTCGGGGCCGGCGGCGCCGCCCGGGCCGTGGCGTTTGCCGTCATCGGCCGGGGCGCGACGGCGACGATCTTCAACCGGTCCAGGGAGAAAGGGGAGGCGCTGGCCGCCGACCTCGGCGCGGATTTCAAGCCCCTGTCCGAATTCGCCGCGGAGCGGTGCGACATCCTGGTCAACACGACCCCGGTGGGGATGTCCCCGCAGGGGCAGGACACCCCTCTCCTCGGCGAGAAGATGAAACCCGGGCTGGTGGTCATGGACATCGTCTACAACCCGCTGAAGACCCGGCTGCTGAGGGAGGCGGAGGCCGCCGGCTGCGAGACCATCGACGGCCTGTCCATGTTC
>JALOPD010000391.1 GCA_025454075.1 Desulfobacterales bacterium
GATCGGTCGTGGCAGGTTTCCCGGTGTGCCGGTTTACACCAGCCCGGTGCTGGCCCGGTCCGTGCTCGAGAGGGGAGATCTGGCACAAAAGGCCATGGTGGAGGCTCGCGAGTTCGACTCCCGCTGGTACATCGAGCGGCCGTGGGGGTATATGTGGCCAAATGACTTGCGCGCTCTTGACGACGAAGGCGGGTTCAATCTCGGCGATCTCGACCTCCAGGCCTTCCTCCTCCCCGGCCATGCGCCCGACTGCCTATCCCTCCGCGCTGAGAGCCATTTGCTGGTGGGCGACTACCTCTCCCCCTGTGAAATCCCCTTTGTGGAGGACCTGGCGGCGTACCACCGCACGCTGAAGCGGCTGCTCGTGCTCATGGAGGCCGGGATCGAAACGGTGATCCCCGGCCACGGGCCGCCGCTCTCGGCCGCGGAAGCCCGCCGCATCGTCCGTGAGGACCTGCGCTACCTAAACGCCATCGACCGCTGCGCTGAAAACGGCGATGCCGATGCAGCGGCACGGATCGACCTCCCGCGAGCGGGGGAGGTGCCGGGAATGGGGGATCACCATAGAGACAACTGCATGAAAGCAGGGCTGCCCATGATGGTCGTGTAGGTCGCGCCGAGCTGCCGGCTGTCAACACGGACCGCGATCCTCACCGCACCGGTCGAAATCCTTGACCATGTGGTGGCTGGATGACCATCCGTCGCTTTCAAGACGGTGCCGGTCGGCGATCGCCGACAGCAACAACCTCGTCTTCGTCAGCGCCGCTGTAATTAGGGTTCGATCAGCTGTCCAGGAACCCGATTCGTTGCCGAGATGCTCCGCGATGGCCGCCTGCCGTGTTGTCACTCCTCCGAGTGGAAATTGCGTATGATGTAGCCGCCGGACTTCTCGTCGCGTTCGAGGTCGATAAGACCGCGCACAGCCGCCTCCTCGAGCAGGCGGTTGAAGGAGCGGAAGCCGTAATAGGATTCGTTGAAGCCGGGGCGGCGGCGCTTGAGCGTCTG
The DNA here is from genome assembly GCA_025454075.1 of Desulfobacterales bacterium. The sequence goes on from JALOPD010000391.1 coordinate 1,006, forward strand.
TTTGACCATCGAGCCCCAGACCTTCTCATCGGCCCCGCGCTCCTCGGCCAGCGCCACGATGGTCTCCATGACCAGGTCGAGCGCCGCCTGGGTGCGCCCTTCGGTGTCTTTGTCTTCCTTGAGCGCCTTGGCCGATGCGGCCGCACCATGGGCGGCCGGCGCCTTGCGGGCCGGCCGCTTGCGCGGCGGCTCTTTGCGCACGAGGTCGTCGTAATAGATAAACTCGTCGCAGTTGGCGATCAAGAGGTCGGAGCTCGAGCTCTTCACACCCACCCCGATCACGATCTTGTTGTTTTCGCGCAGCTTGCTGACGAGCGGGGAGAAGTCGGAGTCGCCGCTGACGATCACAAAGGTGTCGACGTGCTCCTTGGTGTAGCAGAGGTCCAGCGCATCCACGACCATACGGATGTCGGCGGAGTTCTTACCCGACTGGCGCACGTGCGGGATCTCGATCAGCTCGAAGGCGGCCTCGTGCATGGCGGCCTTGAACTCCTTGTAGCGCTCCCAGTCGCAGTAGGCCTTTTTCACCACGATGCTGCCCTTGAGCAGCAGCCGCTCAAGCACCTTGCGGATGTCGAACTGCGCGTGGCGTGCGTCCCGCACCCCGATCGCGACGTTCTCGAAATCACAGAAAACGGCCAGGTTTTCGGTTTCCGGTGCCTTGCTCAATGGATTCTCCCAATACGCCTCTGTTCGGTTCGACCGGGCTCTTCACCGGTTGCAGCTTCCGCCGCCGAGCATGACACGTCATTGGAAAACGGTGTTCAGCGCTTACCTGCCCGGCATTGATCACTCCGAGGAAAATCCTTTTATACTCTTCCGCCTTTCTACCTTGGATTGCCGGGAAAAGGCAAGGTCTTGGGTTCAATCGGGGCTGAAAACCAAGTATTTTTATTGACAAGCTCGCTCGCCAAGCGTAGGCTCGAAACAATTCATAGCAAATCCATTCCGAATTCACTCCTCGACTTCCCGAGGCGCTCCACCTCCACTCATCACAGGGAGGTATTATGGCCCCCGATACCGAAGACTCGCAGGCGGCTGAAGGCAGCTGCCCCGCACGACGGGCGTTCATCAAAACAGCGGTGCTGGCGGGGGCGGCGCTCACCCTCACCGGCGTGCCTTTGCTTTCATACGTCGTCGCCCCGGCGCTGCAGAAGGGCACCACCAAGTGGATCGATTTCGGCCCGGCCGACGCTCTCAAACCGGGCGAGATCGAGATGCTATCCTACGAGTTCATGGTCAAAGACGGGTGGATCGTTTTACCCCAGCGCGGCTTTGTCTGGGCCAAGTCCGACGGCCCCGACAAAATCACCATCTTCTCATCTACCTGCACGCACCTTGCCTGCAACGTCATCTGGAACAAACAAACGCAACGCTTCGAGTGCCCGTGCCACAGCGGTTTTTTCGACCGCAGCGGAAAGCCCATTGCCGGGCCGCCCACCAAGCCGCTGGTCGCCATGGAGCACAAGGTGGAAGACGGCAAACTAATGGTCCTGATGCCGGCCTGAACGGCATCAACTGCGAAAGGAGAACACCTGCATGAACACCAAAAAAATGATACTTTCGTCATTGCTGGTTGTCTTTGTCGTGGTCGGAGTGGCGCTCGTGGCGGATCAGGCCACCGGCTCCGCCATCCAGACACTCACGGCCGCAAAAACCGCTAAGGCCCCGGCGAATCTGGACGACGCCGCCTGGCAAAAAGCGAAGGCGCTCGATGTGCCCTTTGACGGCAAAGAGAAGTTCGCCGGCAAGAAGGCCTTTGTGACCACCCGGGCGCTCTACACCGACAGCGAGGTTTTCTTTCTCTTCAAGTGGAAGGACGCCACCCAGAGTGTCACTAAAAGCGCTTGGCAGTTTGACGGCGAAAAGTGGGGCAAACTCAAAGGCGATGAAGACCGCATCGCCCTGCAGTTCGAAATCAACCGGATCAACAACTTCGCCACCAAGGGGTGCGCCGTCCTCTGCCACGGCCCCGCGGGGGCTCCCATGAAGCAGTTCAAATACGCCACCGCATCGGCGGCGGAAAAGGGCGACCTCTGGCACTGGAAGGCGGCCCGCACCGACCCCTACCACTCCGCCGACGACGGTTGGCTGACGGCCGCAGGCGAGGTTACCGGCCGCAAAGACGATGCGGGCGGGGGCGGCGACGCCCGCAACGAGACCGCCGACAAATCCAAACCGCGCTTTATGCAGGACCCGGTAAAGAAGCCCTCGTTCCCGGGTTTTCTCCTGGCGGAGGAGGCGGTCGAGATCACGGATCACTCCAAATTCAAGAAAGGAGACACCCTCACCTACCGCATGCCGAAGAAACCCTCCGGGTCCCGCGGCGACATCAAGGCGTTGAGCCGCTATGCGGACGGCGGGTGGACGGTGATGCTCACGATTCCGGGGACGCCGATTCCTACGACTCCGAGGCCTTGAATCTCGAGTTCGGCCGTTGAGACGACAACCCGAACTGCGGCCGGCCCATTTACTGAAACCGGGCCGGCCGCGAAAGCCGCACACGTAACAGAGAGGAGACGGCATGAGCGCTGGAAAGGCCGCCGGCCTGACATTGATTCTGGCTGCCGCGCTGGGGGCAATCCTCCTGGGCCGGGGTTCTTTGGAATCGGCTGAACCGCTGATGGTTGTCACCGCCGCGCATGTCGTGAAGGCACCTGCCGGACCGGATGACCCTCTCTGGCAGCACGCACAAGCGGTCGACGTCCGCGTGCGGGGCCGTGACAGCTTCGCCGGCGAGGACGTGACGGTCGTCACACGCGCCCTTTACACCGACGAGAGCCTCTATTTCCTGTTTAAGTGGAAGGACTCCACGGAGAGCGCGGCTAAGCGGGCCTGGAAGTTCGACGGCCAGAGATGGACCCACCTGGAGGGCGACGAGGACCGGATCGCAGTGCTCTTCGAGATCTCCCGGATCAACAACTTCGCCACCAAGGGGTGCACGGTCGTCTGCCACAGCCCGCCGGATGTCCCCAGCAAGGATTGGAAATTTGCCACCCAGACGGCAGGGGAGAAGGGCGACCTGTGGCACTGGAAGGCGGCCCGTTCCAACCCCGTAAACTATGCCGACGACGGCTGGCTCACGATCGCCGGCAACCCCTCCGGCTCCTACCGCACCACCGGGCGTCGGGAAGACGCCGGAAAGGGGGGGGACGTTTACAACCAATCCGAAGACCGGACCCGGCCCCATTACATGCAGGACCCGAGAAAACCGCCCGCCGCACCGGGCTTCCTGATTTACGATGAAGCAGTCGCGATTCCCGACGGCACCCAGTTCAACCCCGGTGATGTCATCACCTACCGCATGCCCAAAAGGGCCGAGGGGTCCCGGGCAGATGTCAAGGCGAGCGGCCGCTACGCCGACGGCGGCTGGACGGTGATGCTCTCCCGCAAGCTCGACACCGGCCACGCCGACGATGTGGCCTTCAACCCCCGCAGAGACTACAGCTTCGCCATCGCCGTGTTCGACAATACCGGCGAGGAGCACTCGAAGGGGATCCAGGCGATGATCCTAAAGTTTCAACGATAGAGCGCAACGTAAGTGAAAGGAATGGCGATGAACGGCGCGGGGCACTCATCCGGGAAGCTGCTCACCTTTCTGGCGCTGGACCGCTATACGGCCTGGATCTGCGCTCAACGTGTCGCCGACCACGCGTTGAGCTGGACGCGCTTCTGCGGGTCCCTGAACCTGGCGCTGGTGGTCCTGCTCTTTTTGAGCGGGGC
>JALOPD010000392.1 GCA_025454075.1 Desulfobacterales bacterium
ACGGGGTTCCGGACAGCCGCGACAAGTGCCCCAACACGCCCAAGGGCGTGAGGGTGAACGCCGACGGCTGCTGGGAGCTGAAGGGCGTGTTTTTCGACACCGACAAGGCCGTGATCAAGGACCCGCGGGTGCTGGACGAGGCGGTGACGATCATGAAGGCCAATCCGCAGATCACCGGCGAGGTGCACGGCCACACGGACAGCACGGGTTCCGAGGCTCACAACCAGAGGCTCTCAGAAGCCCGTGCCAATGCCGTGCGGGATTATTTCATCAAGCAGGGCATCGCCGGCAACCGGATCCGCGCGAAGGGCTTCGGCGAGACCATGCCGGTGGCCACGAACGACACGCCGGAAGGCCGCGCATTGAACCGCCGCGTGGAACTGCACCCGGACAAGTGATGCATTGACGCGCGGCACGCACCATCCGTCCTGATTCAGCCGCTTCTCGTCCTGTCCCCTTTCCCTGAACCGGGGGAGGGGACAGGACAGAGGGGGCCGGGCCGGTCGCCAGAGCGACCGGATTCGGAGTGACGGACGTGCATCGACTCGAAATCAGAACCGTTCCAACTTCCCCTCACCTCCTCCAGCGAAGGGGTGGGGGGGTTCGTCCAGGGAGATGTCGCATGAAAGCAAGACCGCTGGTCGCGGAATTTTTAGGCACCTTCTGGCTGGTCCTGGGAGGCTGCGGGAGCGCAGTCCTGGCGGCCGCGTTTCCAGGGGTCGGCATCGGGCTGCTGGGGGTTTCCCTCGCCTTCGGCTTGACCGTCCTGACCATGGCCTTTGCCGTCGGGCATATTTCCGGCTGCCACCTCAACCCCGCGGTTTCCATCGGGTTGTGGGCCGGTGGGCGGTTTCCCGCGCGCGAGCTGGTGCCGTACGTCATCGTTCAAGTGCTGGGCGGCCTGGCCGGAGCCGCCGTGCTCTATTTCATCGCCGCCGGCAAGGCCGGGTTCGACGTGGCCGCCGGGTTCGCCGCCAACGGCTACGCGGCGCACTCGCCGGGAGGCTACTCGCTCGGGGCGGGGTTTCTGTGCGAAGTCGTCATGACCCTCATGTTCCTGCTGGTCATTCACGGAGCCACCGACAAGCGCGCCCCGGCGGGGCTGGCGCCGGTGGCGATCGGGCTGTGTCTGACGCTGATCCACCTGGTCAGCATTCCGGTGACGAACACCTCGGTCAACCCGGCGCGCAGCACCGGGGTCGCGCTGATCGTCGGCGGCTGGGCCATTCAGCAATTGTGGCTGTTCTGGGTCGCCCCGGTCATCGGCGGCCTGCTCGGCGGTGGATGGGCAGCGAATAGAATCGACGGCTGCGCCGGTGCGGACCGCCGGCCGCCGTGCGGGAACGGCACCCGTCGCCCGCTGGTATTGGACTAAGGTCCAATAGCGCGGCTTAGCCACCGCCGTTATTTTTGCAGCCTGACAACGCCGGGCGTCACGTGCCGATGCCGTTCTGCCCGCGGCGGCCAGATGCGCGGCTGAGACCGCCTGAACCCTGTCGGGCTCGAAAGGAAACCGCCATGCCCGTCCTGCAGCTAATCGCGGCCGCTTGCGTGGCCATACTGGCATTCATTCTGCCCCTGCTGGCATGGATCTGACCATTGCCGGGGGGGCTGTTATCCGATCAACGGTCCAAGGAGAAAATGCAAATGAAAGCGAAACGGAGTGCAGGGTTTCTGAGAACGATGAAGGCAGCCGTCCTGCTGCTCGCAGCCGTGATGATCGCCGGCGCGGGGGCAGAAAGCGCCTGGGCCAGGACGGCCCAGGAGATCAACGCCAGCGTGAACGCCTGTCTTGAGCGGTTCTACAAACAGGTCAAGGGCGGCAAGGAAATGGCTGCCAAGGCCAAGGGCATCCTGGTGATGCCCAATGTCGTCAAGGCGGGCCTGATCGTCGGCGGAGAGTACGGCGAGGGGGCCCTGCGCGTCGGCGGCAAGACCGTATCCCACTACAACCTCGCCTCCGGGTCGGTCGGACTTCAGATCGGCGGGCAGGCCAAAGACTTCGTGATCCTGTTCATGACGGACGAGGTCCTGAAGCAGTTTCAGACCAGCAAGGGCTGGGAGGTCGGCCTCGACGGCAATGTGGCCCTGGTGACCATCGGCGGCGGCGAGCGGGTCGATTTCAGCAAGATGAACGACCCGATCATCGGGTTCGTCTTCGACGTCAAGGGGCTCATGGCCGACATTTCGCTGAAAGGGGCCAAATTCACCAAAATCAACCCGAAATAGCATTTATGCTGGCTTCGCATCGCGGCCGGCCGTGCGGCGCGAGCGGGCGAGACGGAGCTTCTTTGAAGCCTGCAGAACCCGCCATATTCATCATCGATGACGATCCGTCGGTTTCGGGCGCGCTGAGGCGGCTGATGAGAACGGCGGGGTTCGGCCGGATCGAGGAATTCAACAGCGCCGAGGATTTTCTGAAGCGCGCGGACATCGATAGCGGCTCCATTATGATCATCGACGTCATGCTGCCGGGCATCAGCGGGATCGAACTGCGGCAGTTCATCCGCAGCACGGGTCTGGCCGCCGCCACCGTATTCATCTCGGCCCAGGAAAAAGAGCTCGAAAAGGCACGCAGCAAGTGTCCGGAGGCCGGCGCTTTCCTCCTCAAACCGTTCGGCGGGGAGGACCTTCTCACAATCATCCGCACGTTTGTTTCACGCCAGGCCGCCGGATCGACCAGAGACGACTGAACGAACCAACCAACGAAAGGGTGCAGCGATGCATATACGCTTGCAAAAGGCGTTGCTATCCATCGCCTTGGCCGGCGCCCTGGCGGGCTGTGCCGCCAGGCAGGCCGCTCCGCGCGACGGCTATCAGGCGGTTCCAGCGGACCTTTCAGTCAGTTCGCGGAAGATCGACACCTTCATCGTGGTTCTCGACACTGTTTCTTCGATGGAGAGAACCTACCAGAACCGCCTGGAGATCGAACGCGGCTTCGGGATCGTATCGCGGTTGAACCAGACGATTCCAGAGTTGGACTACCGGGCGGGTCTGGTCGCCTTCTCCTCGGGCAGCTGTCTGGGATGCGAGGACGCCGAGTTGATCTACGGGCCGGCGCCCTACCATCGCGGGGAAATCGAGCAGGCATTGGCGCGGTACAGCGCGTCGGGCAGCGTCCGCCGCACCACCGGAAGCATCGGCGGCATGCAAGCGAGCCAGCTCATCCAGCAGGGCGATCTGGGACGCGTGGCGCTGATCGTCGTAACCGACTCCGAGAACGCCATGCACGGCCGGGCCGTCAAGACCGTGCAGAAGCTGCGCTGGTCCCTCGGCGGCAAGCTGTGCATCTATCCCATTCTAGTCAATCGCGACTGCGACGGTCAAGTGATGACCGAGCAGATCGTCAAGGTCGGGGGCTGCGGCTTCGCGGTCAACGCCGACGACATCGCCGCTCCGGAGGCGATGGCGCGTTACGTGCGAGAAATATTCCTGGGGCCCGCCGCCGCTCCAGTCGCCCTGGTCCCGTCTTCCGTTGCCGCAGATGCGGACGGCGACGGAGTCCCGGACAGCCGCGACCGGTGTCCGGACACGCCCGCGGGCGTCAGCGTCGATCCAGACGGATGCTGGGTGCTGCATGGAATCTATTTCGACAGCGACGCGGCGCTGGTCAGAGACACAGGGCCCCTCGACCAGGCCGTCGCCGTTTTCAAGGCCAACCCGAAGCTAACGGCTGACGTCCAGGGGCATACCGACAGCACGGCGTCGGCGGAATACAACCAGGCGCTTTCTGAGAACCGGGCGAAAGCCGTGCGCGGCTATTTCATCCGGCAGGGCATTGCGCCGGAGCGCATCTCCACCACGGGCTTCGGAGAGACCCGTCCGGCCGCGACCAACGATACCGCCGAGGGGCGCGCCCGGAACCGGCGGGTGGAGCTGCACCCGACGCGTCATTAGGGCACAAGCATCCCTGCTGTTTTTTCAGGAGGATCGAACATGAAGACGGCTGTCTATCTATGCCGAATGACGGTGCTTCTGCTTGTCGTGCAACTAACGGTTGCCTATGTCGCCTGGGCTCAGGAGGGCAAGACGTTCAAGTCTGAAGAGCTCGACCAGATGCTGGCTCCGATCGCGCTGTATCCGGATTCGCTGCTGTCGCAGGTGCTGATGGCCAGCACCTATCCGGCGGAGATGGCGGAAGCGGCCAAGTGGTCGAAAGCAAACCCCAAGCAGAAGGGCGACGCAGCCGTGACCGCGGTGCAGGACAAGCCCTGGGACAACAGCGTGAAGTCGCTGGTGGCTTTTCCGCAGGCGCTGGCGACCATGGCGGAGAAGCCGGAGTGGGTGCAGCAGATGGGCGACGCCTTCCTGGCCCAGCCCAACGATGTGATGGACTCGGTGCAGCGGCTGCGGGCGGCGGCGCAGAAGACGGGCAATCTGCAGAGCAACGAGCAGCAGAAGGTGATCGTGGAGCAGGCGCCGCAGACCGAGCAGACCGTCATCAAGATCGAGCCGGCCAACCCGCAGGTGGTGTACGTGCCGGCCTACAATCCCACGGTGGTCTACGGGACGTGGTGGTACCCGAGCTATCCGCCAGTGTACCTGCC
>JALOPD010000116.1 GCA_025454075.1 Desulfobacterales bacterium
GAGAGAATGACGATGTTCCGGGCCATGGCGGTCATCCCTCTTCGCGGGCGGCCGCCGCGAATTCGAGGATCTGCGCCTCCGCCTCGGCGCGCACGAGGTAGCGGTGGCGCCCCATGACCTCCCAGTAGATCGGCGGGTTCTCGGCATACTCGACGAGGCAAGCGCCCAGCCGCGCCGCCAACTCGTCATGGCTGAGGGCGTGCGGCTTGTCCTTGCGTCCGATGTAGCCGACGAAGTACTTCTTCTCCTCGGGCAGCTCCAGCGGTCGCCCCGCCAGCATCCGGGCCCAGGCCCGGTAGAGGTCGCCGTTGATGCTGTAGTTCATCATGTCGATGATCGCCCCGCCCGGCGGCCGGCAGTTGATCTCGATCGGCACGTAATCCCCGTCGACCACGAAGAACTCGAAGTGAAAGAACTTCCGGCGGATGCCGAAACGCGCAACCAGCGCCGCCCCGATCTCCGCCAGGCGCTGCGGCACGCGGCGGCCGACATAGAAAAAAGTGTCTTTCCCCCGGGCGTATTCGATCAGGCCTTCGCCGTAGATCAGGGTGTTTTCGAAGACCACGCTGCCGGCGTGGTCGGTGAGACCGTCGTAGGTGACGATCGGGGCGTCGACGAACTCCTCCAGGATGTAATCTTCGCACAGCGTCGGGAAAATGTCTTCCAATTGGGCCCGGTCGTCCACCCGGTGGGTGCCGCCGGCGCCGACGCCCTCGTTGGGCTTGAGGATGAGGGGGTAGCCGAGTTCCCCGGCCAGGCGAGCGGCCTCCCCGGTGGAGGAGACCATGGCGCCTCGGGCGACGCGCAGCCCGGCTTCCTGGAATAGGCGCTTCATGACGGACTTCTTTTTCAGAAGATCGATGCCTTGCAGGGTGATGCCGGGGATCTCGAAGCGCTCGTTGATGAAGGCCTCCAGCCTCAGCCAGGCTTCGTTGTGAGATTCGGCCCAATCGAAGGCGCCTTCAAATCCCTGGGCATGTTTGATCTCGAGAAGCTCGTGGATGGCCTGCTCGGCCATGCGCCAGTTCTTCAGGTCGGTGCGCACGTACCAGCGGATGCAGGCGCGAAGGTCGGCCGGCATGCTGTAGAAGTCGGCCTCGCCGATGGCCCACACGCGGATTCCCTCCGCGTGCAGGCTCCGCACGAAATTGGAGTAATTGGGCGGAAACTCCGGTGAAATGTAGAGGATGTCCATAAGGATGCGTTGGGATCGTTTAGAGCGTTAAAAGCGTTTAGGCCAGTTGAGCGGTGAAACATTAGGCATCATTTTGAGTTTGGCAACGCGCCTGACGATTTCAACGATCTCCGTGCTCCCGACGGTCCTCACGCGAGCTCGTCGAACCGGCAGCTGAGCGTCACCCCTTCGCCGTCGAAGGCGCTCTTGACTTTGTAGGGCAGGGATTTGAACATGCGGATCATGCCTTGGTTGTTGGGCGACGTGTAGGCCATGAGGCCGGAGACACCTTTCTCGCGGGCGGTGTCGGCCAGCTTGCGCAGGATCCGCCGGCCGATCCCTTTGTTCTGATATTGCTGGTGCACGGAGAAGGCCACCTCCGCCATGTTGATCTTTTGGATCAGCATGCACTCCCCGACCGCCACCACCCGGCCGAACCCGAACTCCCCCACTACGGCCAGCAGGGTCAGGTCCTTCACATAGTCGACGTGGGAGCGCACTTCGACATCCGAGCGCGAGAAGCTGGTCTTCTCGTGCCGGAACCGCGAGAAGATGTCCTCCTTGTCCAGGCCGTAGTAGTGCTCCTGGATGCGGCGCTCGTCGACGGGTTTGGCGGGCCGGATGACGACCTCCTCGCCGTCGATGTCAAGGGCCTCCTCGAGGTTGACCGGGTAGACCCCGTGGACCGCCTCCCCCAGTTTGCGCTCGGAACCGATGAGGCCCAGTTCCTTGGCGGCGGCGAACAACCCCTCCCGGAAGTCCGGGTGGGCGACGGTGATCATCCCGATCGCGCGCTCCTGCAGGCTTTTTCCCAGCAGGTTGAACACGCCGTACTCGGTGACCACGTAGTGGACGTCGGCGCGGGGCACCCCCACGTTGGTGTTCTTCAGGATCGGCAAGATGTTGCTGGCCCGTCCGTCTTCGGTCGTCGAATGCAGCATCAGGATCGCCTTCCCGCTCGGCGACCGCCGGGCCCCGCGCATGAAGTCGACAATCCCGGAGATGCCTGCGAAAAAGGTCCGTTCCGAAGCTTCGACCTCCACCTGCCCGGTGAGGTCGATCGTTCTGGCCACGTTCATCGACACCATGCGGTTGTGGCGCGCAATGACGAACGGGTCGTTGACGTAATCCGAGGGGCGGAAATCCACCGCGGGGTTGTTGTCGAGGAAATCGTACAGGTTGCGGGAGCCGATGGCGGCCGAGGCCACCAGTTTGCCGTCGTTGAACCCCTTGCGGCGGTTGGTGATGACCCCCTGGGAGTAGAGGTGCATGATGTCGTCGGTCAGAAACTGGGAGTGGACGCCCAGGTCGTTCTTGTCCGCCAGGGCCTGGATGGTCGCCTGAGAGGCCGCGTCCAGGCCGATCTGCAGCGTGGAGCCGTCCTCGATCAGTCGGGCGATGAGCTGGCCGATGCGGGAGGCGGTTTCGGAAGAGGGCCGGCTTTTTACGGACAGGAGTTCCTCGTCGTGTTCGACGACGATGTCCACATCGTTGACGTGGATAAAGCTCTGGCCGAGCACCCGCGGCATCTGGCTGTTCACCTGGGCGATCACCAGGTCGGCGGCTCCGGCCGCGGCCTGGGTCACATCCACGGAAATCCCCAGGCTCATCCACCCGAAATCGTCCGGCGGCGACACCTGGACGAGGGCTGCGTGGATCGGCATTTTTTTGGAAGTGAAGAGATCGGGCACCTCGGACATGTTCATCGGCGTGATGAAGCGCTGGTGGCGGGCGATCAGCTCCGAATTGGCGGACCCGAGATAGATCGTGCGCAGGTTGAGGGCGAAATCCTGGGTTTGATCGGCCAGCGCGCTCAAGGGGGTCGTCTCCGTGCTGAGCAGGCGCACGATCTCAAGGCCGCTCAGGCGCGGGGCGGCATCGGAGAGGGCCCGCACCAGCTCCTGCGGCTGGCCGCAGGCGGAGCCGATAAATACCCGCTGGCCCGACTTGATCAGGCGCACGGCATCGGCGGCGCTGCGGCGTTTTTGAAGGTAGGCGTCCGCCCAGTAGGTCGACAGGGTCATGGCAGGTCTCCGGTGAATTCAGCGATCAGGTGGCCGGCACGGTGCTCATCCACACCCCTGATAGTGCCATGACTGTCACCCGTATGCAAGACCGACATTCTCCGCAGGGCCGTTTTACGCACAACGGGTTTTACACCTCGTAAAAATTCCGGACACCCGGCGGCCGGTGGTTGATTTTGAAGGAGTTTCGTGCCAAGCGGTTGTCCTCATGTTTTCAAGTTGTTAATTGCCGGGAGGGCGGCCGGGCGTCTGGCATGCGCCTTGCTCGTCAGAACCGGGGAACGCCCGTTCAACGACGGCCTGTCCATGGGTCAAGGCGGATCATCGGCATGCTCTACTCCACGCGGTCAAAGCTGATTGCCAGTTTCCTGGGGGTCTCCCTGCTGGTGGGGGCGGCCTCGCTTTTCATCGGCGTGCGCCTGGTCGACGAGCATGTCTTCGGCGAGGCGCTCAACCGGGTGCGCCAGGACCTCAACGCGGCCAACGAGATGTACCATCACCACCCTGGGGTTCGCCTTCGTCTCCTCCGTGCGGGACAAGAACACCACCGAACTGGCCCTGCGCCTGGAGCGCATGGCCAAGCTGGCCGAACTGGACTTCGCCGGGGTGGTGGCCGAAGAGGGCAGCGTGATGTGCCGGATCGGCCCCAACCCCTTCCCGCGGCCGGGTCGCCGCGTCGAGAATCCTCTCGCCAAGCCGGTTCTGGAACAGGGGGTGGCCGTTTCCGGCACGGCGATCCTGTCGAGCGAATTCCTGGTCGAGGAGAACCACGAGCTGGCCGAACGAACGCGGATCCTCCTGGCGGCCGGGCCGGAGGCGGCCACCGGCGCCCGGGAGGAGATCAACTCGGGCATGGCGATCGCGGCGGCGGTCCCGGTTTTCGACGGCAACCTCCTGCTGGGGGTGCTCTACGGAGGCATCCTGCTCAACCGCAGCGAAAGCTTCGTGGACACCGTGCGCGAAACCGTGTTCCAGGGCGAAAGCTTCAAGGGGCGCAGCATCGGCACGGCCACGATTTTCCTCAACGACGTCCGGATTGCCACCAACGTCCTGACGCCGGAGGGCAAGCGCGCGCTGGGCACGCGGGTGTCGCCCGAGGTGAGGGATCACGTGCTCGGCCGGGGGAAACTGTGGACGGACCGCGCCTTTGTCTTCAGCGACTGGTTTATCACGGCCTACAGCCCCATCGAGACCATCTCCGGCCGCCGCACCGGCATGCTTTACGTCGGCGTCCTGGAGGAGAAATACACGGACATCCGCCGCCAGATGCTCACGGTCTACATCCTGCTCACCGGGGCGGTCATGCTGGCGGCGGCCGCGCTCGGCTATTTCGTCGCCAACCGGATCACCTTGCCGATCCAGGGGCTGATCCAGGCCAGCCGGCAGGTGGGCGAAGGCAACCTGACCCCCGACATCGGGCCTTCAGAGAAGGGCGAGATCGGTCTCCTCCAGAACACCTTCAAGGAGATGGTGGCGGCCATGGGGCGCCGGCACGCCGCCAGCGAGGCCCGCATCATCCAGACCCAGAAGCAGGCGAGCGTGGGCCAGCTCGCGGCCGGGGTGGCCCACGAGATCAACAACCCGCTCACCGGGGTCCTGACCTACACCCACATGCTGCTGCGGCGCAAGGATATCGCACCGGACGTGCGGGGCGACCTGCAGATCATCGCCGAAGCCACCGAGCGGGTGCGCAAGATCGTCAAGGGGCTGCTCGACTTCTCGCGCCAGACCAAACTCGACCCGGAGCCCACGGACATCAACCGACTGGTGGCCGCAGCGATTGCGTTGATCGAGAACCAGGCGCTCATGAAAGGCGTTGCGGTCAAGTTCCAACCGGGGGAAAGCCTGCCCGAACTCACCGTGGACCGCAGCCAGATCCAGAGCGTGATCATCAACATCGTCATCAACGCGCTGGACGCCACGGAGCCGGGCGGGAGCGTCCGCATCTTCACCGCGGCCGGGCTGGCCGGGAAGCCCTCCGGCCGCAAGGGCGTCGAGATCACGATCGCCGACACGGGGAGCGGGATTTCCCCGGAGAACCTCGACAAGCTGTTCGAGCCGTTTTTCACGACCAAGCCGGTCGGCCAGGGCACCGGCCTGGGGCTGGCGGTGTCCCAGGGGATCGTGCAGCATCACGGGGGGCACATCCGGGTGCAGAGCGAGGTCGGCAAGGGGTCGCGATTTTTCGTCTGGCTGCCGGCCGAGAAGAGGAGTGAAAAGGAATGAGGGTTCTGGTGGTCGACGACGAAGCCATCGTTCTCAAGAGCTGCCGGCGGGTGCTGGAAGCGGAAGGCTGCGAGGTCCTGCTGGCCGGGTCGGTCGCGGAAGCCCTGCCGATCATCGCCGCCCAGGCGCCGCGACTGCTGCTGGTGGATGTCAAGATGCCCGTCCAGGACGGCATGTATCTGATGCGCCGGCTTAAAGAGCAGGGGGCCGCCATCCCCGTGGTGGTCATGAGCGGCTATTCGACCCGGGAAACCATCCGCGAGGCCGAACGCCTGGGCGCGGTGGCGTTTATCGCCAAGCCCTTTACACCCGACGAACTATCGGATACCGTCAGGTCCGTTCTGAGGACGCTCAAAAAGGAGGAAGACCATGCCGAACCAAAAAGTCCTGGTGATTGACGACGAACGTATTGTGATCGACAGCGTCACCAAGATCCTGAAGGAAGAGCGCATCGATGTGGAGGCCACCCTGAGCGGCCGGCAGGGGCTCGAAATGGCTCTGAAGAAGGACTACGACCTGGTGCTGACCGATCTGCGGATGCCCGACATCGGCGGCATGCGGGTCCTACGGGACCTGAAGCGCGCCAAGCCCAACCTGCCGGTGGTGATGATCACCGGCTATGCCACGGTGCCTTCGGCGGTCCAGGCGATGAAGCTCGGCGCCGCTGAAATCCTCGAAAAACCCTTCTCGCCCGACGGCCTGGTGGCCGTGGTTCAGAAGGCCCTGAAGGCCCATCCGCCGGAGACGGCCGCGGATTCGGGCGTGATTCACCGTGAAGAGATCCTGCGGATGCTCGAGCGGGCGGCGACGGACCAAAACCTTGTCTACGACCTGATGCACTGCGGGGCCGACGCCCTGGCCGACTACGAGTTTACGAACGCCGAAAAGCTCGCCATCCTGACGGCCGACATCGAGTGGATCGAAAAGCACGTGGGGGAGCTCTCCCCCGTCCAACGAAAATGGCTCGAGGCCCGGCGCAACACCGAGATCTGGTAAGAAGGCCGGCCGCTTTTCTGCGGGCGGCCCGCGACGGCCCCGGCCGGGCGAAGGTGTATTTCCTTCACCCGCCCTCGTGATTTCCCCCTTCCGCTGCGGGCAGGGGCGGTGTGAATTCCTTCAGCGCCTTTTCCCGGGGACGGGATTTCGCCTGCAACCCATTGGTTGCATTTATAATATCCCGCTTTTCCGTCCCGCCTCCTGTTGTGTTCCGAAGCCAATTGCGCTAAAATGAAAGAAAAAGGGGATCATAATTCATGCGCAACTGTTGAAGGACCGTCAATGAAACAAATCGGAATCGTCGTTCTCTTGGCCCTCTTCTCGATCTCCAGCGCTTTCGCCGGACAGGCGCCCGCAACGAAAAAAATCGCGAAAGCCACCGCTGCCAAACCAAAAGCGGCCGCCCCGCCGCCGGCCGCATCCACCCAGCCGAAACTCCCCTTCGAAGCCTATGCCGTCGCGGATGCCGCCGATGGAAAGATCCTGGAGGGGTTGAACGTGAACCTGAGATGGCCCCAGGCCAGCCTGACCAAGCTCATGCTGGCGGTGGTGGTGATGGACCAGATCGAGCGTGGGGCGCTGCACCTGAGCGACCGCGTCACCGTCTCCAGAAAGGCCGAGGGCATGGGCGGGAGCCAGGTGTTCCTCAAGGCCGGGGAAACGTTCTCGCTGGATGAACTGATGCGCGCGGCGCTGGTGGAATCCGCCAACGATGCGGCCTTTGCCGTGGCCGAGCACACGGCCGGCAGCTCCGATGAGTTCGTGAAGCGGATGAACGCGAAAGCGCGGGCGCTGGGCATGCCGGACACGGAATTCCATTGCGTCCACGGTCTTCCCCCCGCCAAGGGCGGCGTCGACAACATCACCACCTGCAACGACATGATCCGGTTGGCGCGCGAGGCCCTCCAGCACCCCCAAATCCTCGAGTGGACGTCCATCGAGCATGCGACCTTCCGCGGCGGTACGCTCTCCATCAGCAACAAGAACAAGCTGGTGGGCCGGGTCCCGGGGGTGGACGGCCTGAAGACCGGTTACACCCGCAGGGCCGGGTTCAACATCGTGGCCACGGCGAAAACCGGTGATCGGCGCCTGATCGTGGTGGTGTTGGGGAGCCCGGAGTCGCGGGTCCGCAACGGGTTTGCCGCGGACAAGTTCAGGGAGCACCTGCTGGTCCAGCCGACAGAGCCTGAAGAGCCGGTCGAGACGACGGCCTCCGGGGGGTGACGGGTTGCGGATGATAGACAGGGGATGCCGGCGGCGCGATGCCAATGAAAGGAACCCTGCGTCGACCCGCTATTCGGCCGCGAGCCTCTTCATGGTTTTGACGGCGACGCGGCCAAAGAGGCCCGGATCGCCCCCATCACCTGGTCGGCCGTGTAGAAGTCGCTTCTGAAGATCGGCCGGCCGTCCGGTGTGTAGACCAACAGCAGCGGAATCGTCAGGCTGCCCGCCGCCTGCAGCCTTTTCCGGCCTTCGGGGTTGCTCCCGGTCAGGTCCACCTTGACGGGCAGCACCGATGGTTCCGACACCAGCCGCACCAGCTCCGGGTTTCCCCAGACGCCTTGCTCCAACGCCTTGCAGTTCAGACACCATTCCGCAGTGAAGATCATCGCCACGGTCTTGTGTTCCTTGAACGCCCGCTCGAGCCGGTCCGGGGTGTAGGCGGCCCATGCGATCGGGCCCGTGTCGGTCAATCGCACGGCGCCGTACAGGGAGAGGACCACGATCCCTGCGCCCACAGAGGCCCAGAGGGCTTTCGCCCGTTTTCCGGACGACAGCGTGAACGCACGAAGGCCGGTCCATGCGCCGGCGGCGGCGCACAGGATCATCACCGGCCACCAGTGCAGCCGGCCGGCCGGGGCGGCCGGGTCCGACAGCAGCGTTCCGATGCCGATGCCGATGAAGTAGGCGGCCGCCGCCAGCATGAGGAGCGCCATGGCCTGCTTGAGCAGCTCGCTGCCCGGACCGGTCTTGGGCACGCGGCGGACCAGGCGGGGGAACGCGGCGAGCAGGGAGGGCAGGCCCATGCCGGCGCCGATGGCCGAGAAGGTCGCGATGGTAACGGCGGGCTGCTGGGTGGCGGCCCAGGCCGCCGCCGTCCCCATGAACGGCGCCGTGCAGGGCGTGGAGAGCACGGCCGTGAGCACGCCGACGCCGAGGGCGCCTGTCAGCGTTTCCTGGCGGGGGTTGAGTGCGTAGATCGCACCGGGCAGCCGCACGGAGTAAACGCCGAACATGCCGACCGCCATGACGGCGATGACCAGTCCGACGCCGATGGTAAAGGCCGGGTACTGGAACAGCTGGTTGGTCGAGGTGAAACCGCTGACCATCGAGACGATGCCGCCGAGGGCGACCCAGAAGGCCAGCACCCCGGCATACGTGAACAGCCCGAGGCTCAGGCAGCGCCGGCGGTCGGCGGCGGCCGCGTTGGACAGGCTGATGAGTTTGATCGGGATGAGGGGCAGCACGCAGGGTGTGAAATTGAGCAGAAAGCCGCCGACCGCGGCGAGCACCAGGATCATGGCCGCCGTCAGAGGCGATTCCGGGTCCAAAGCGAAACCGAGGCCGAACAACTTGAACGGGATCAACCGCTGCGGACCGGCCGTCGCCCTCGACTCGTATGCGCTGAACAGCTCCCGGTTGATCGAGGGTGTCTTCGCGTCCCGAGGGGCCAGGGGCAATTCCGCCGTGTGAACCGCCCGTTGCGGCATCAGGCAATAGGTCGGTGCGCAGGCCTGGTATTCGACGCCCACCTTTACGAAAACGTCGCCGCCGGGGGCATTCAGGTTCAGCCGGATCGGAAGATAGATCACCGTGCGCCCTTCGAAGCTCATGATCGGTGCATTCACGAAATCCACCTTGAACGGCGTCGCCCTCGGGTAAACGGGCGGCTCGGACAGGACGCCCTCGGTCGCCTCGCTCACCCAGACCCGCGTCGGAAACGGTTTGAAGTCCCGGACGTCGCTCAACTGGCCCTTGTCGGCCATGATATGGTAACCGGGGCGGGTGTCGATCACCACGGCCAGCACGGCGCGTCCGGCGGGGTGCACGGCATCGACCGACCAGGCGGTGGCGACCGTGACGGGGTCCTCGTCCTCGGACGGCGCCTGCGAGAGCAGCGGCAGGTTCTGCGCGGCGGCCGCCGACAGGATGAGGGCGACCCCCAACACACCAACGGAGATGACGAAAAGAACGATCCTTCGCATGCCACCCTATGTAACACACTTCGGGGTCGGCCATCCACCCCCCTCGGGCCGGTCGCCGGTTTCATGCGGCCGCGGTGGTTTTTGCGACGGGCCGATCGGATACAATCGGCCGCGGCCGGAGGCTATATGCGCGCGCGACCCAAGAAAACCAGGGTCGCCCGTCGCCCGCCCGAAGCGGCGGCGTTGACATTTTTTTAAAGTCATAATAGCGTAGACAAATTAATCAAAATGATCCTGACGTGCGTGGTACGCCCGCCCGATCCCCCCAAGAGGCCGGAGCACCCGAAAAAAATCAAGGAGATGAAGCGATGAGCATCAGCATTCCCAAGGAAAAATTTTTCTTTACGTCCGAGTCCGTGACGGAAGGGCATCCGGACAAGGTGGCCGACCAGATTTCCGATGCCATTCTGGATGCGATCATTGCGGAGGACAAGCGCTGCCGGGTGGCCTGCGAGACGCTGGTCACCACCGGTATGGCCTTCATCGCCGGCGAGATCACCACCAGCACCTACGTCGAGATGCCCCAGATCGTGCGCGACACCATCAAGGACATCGGCTACAGCTCCTCGCGGATGGGGTTCGACTGGCAGACCTGCGCGGTAATGACCAGCATCGACCACCAGTCGCTCGACATCGCCCAGGGGGTGGACAAGGGCGACGGCCTCTACAAGGAGCAGGGCGCCGGGGACCAGGGCCTGATGTTCGGCTACGCCACCGACGAGACCCCGGAGTTCATGCCCATGCCCATTCTTTTCGCCCACAAGCTCTGCCGCCGGCTGGCCGAGGTGCGCAAGAACGGGCAGCTGGATTTCCTGCGGCCGGACGGCAAGGCCCAGGTCACCCTGGAATACCAAGACGGCGCACCCAAGCGGGTGGATGCCATCGTGATCGCCTCCCAGCACAGCCCGGACGTCGAGTACGAGGTCCTGCGGGACGGCATCGTCAACGCCGTGGTCAAGAAGGTCATCCCCGCCCACATGCTCGACGGCGACACGCGCTACTACATCAACGCCACGGGCCGCTTCGTCGTCGGCGGCCCCATGGGAGACTGCGGCCTGACCGGCCGCAAGATCATCGTGGACACCTACGGCGGCCAGGGCAGCCACGGCGGCGGCTGTTTCTCGGGCAAGGACCCCTCCAAGGTCGACCGCAGCGCCTCCTACATGGCGCGTCACATCGCCAAGAACATCGTCGCCGCTCAGCTGGCCAAGCGCTGCGAGGTCCAGATCGCCTACTGCATCGGGGTCGCTCAGCCGGTCTCCATCATGGTGGACACCATGGGCAGCGGGAAGCTCCCGGGCAGCCGGATCTCCGAGATCGTGCGGGAGTGCTTCGATCTGCGCCCGGCCGCCATCATAGAATACCTCGACCTGTTGCGGCCGATCTACCGCAAAACGGCGGCCTACGGGCACTTCGGGCGCACCGAGCCGGAGTTCACCTGGGAGCACACCACCATGGCCGCCAGGATGCGGGAGAAGGCGGGGGTTTAGAAGTAACGAGAAATGAGTAACGAGTAACGAGTAAAAAGAGTTGGAAGATAAAGAGACTGCCGAGGGCTGAGTGCCGGGAAAAAGGCTCCGTCCTCGGTTTTTTACCGCCGGGCGGACCGGCGCAGAATCGAACAACCCACAGGAGGATGTGTCGCCGATGAAATACGATGTGAAGGACATCAAACAGGCCAGGGACGGGAAGCTGCGGATCGAATGGGCGTCCCAGAGCATGCCGGTGCTGAACCGGATCCGCCAGCGGTTTGCCAAGGAAAAACCCTTCGCGGGGGTGAAGCTGGCCGCCTGCCTGCACGTGACCACCGAAACCGCCGCGCTGATGCAGGCCCTGAAGGCCGGCGGCGCCAGCGTCGCGCTGTGCGCCTCCAACCCGCTGAGCACCCAGGACGACGTGGCGGCCTCGCTCGCCCAGCACGACCGCATCGCGGTCTTCGCCATCAAGGGCGAAAATCACAAGACCTACTATTCCCACATCAACGCCGTGCTCGACACCCGGCCGCAGTACACCATGGACGACGGTGCGGACCTTGTGTCCACCCTGCACTCCGAACGACAGAAGCTGCTTGCGAACGTGCGCGGCGGCACGGAGGAGACCACGACCGGGATCATCCGGCTGCGCAGCATGGCGAACGACGGTGTGCTGCAGTACCCCATCATCGCCGTGAACGACGCCCGGACCAAGCACTTCTTCGACAACCGCTACGGCACGGGCCAGAGCACCCTCGACGGCTTCATCCGGGCCACCAACCGCCTGATCGCCGGCAGCATCTTCGTGGTCTGCGGCTACGGCTGGTGCGGCCGCGGCATCGCCATGCGCGCCAAGGGCCTGGGCGCCAATGTCGTCGTGACCGAGATCGACCCGCTGCCCGCCCTGGAAGCGGTCATGGACGGATTCTCGGTGATGCCGATCGGCGAGGCCGCCCGCGTCGGCGATTTCTTCTGCACGGTCACCGGCAACATCAACGTCATCCGCAAGGAGCACTTCCGGCTGATGAAGGACGGCGCGATCGTGGCCAACTCCGGCCACTTCAACGTCGAGCTGGATCTGCCCGGCCTGGCGAGCCTTTCCAAATCGCGGCGCCTGATCCGGCCCTTCGTCGAGGAGTACGTGCTGAAGAACGGCCGCCGGGTCAACGTGCTCGGCGACGGCCGCCTGATCAACCTCGCGGCCGCCGAGGGGCACCCCTCGAGCGTCATGGACATGAGCTTCGCCAACCAGGCCCTCAGCATCGAGTACATGGTCAAGCTGAAAAAGCCGCTGGCCAGAAACGTCTACCCCGTGCCGGAGGCGATCGACCAGCAGATCGCCCGCGAGAAACTCGCCGCCATGGGGGTGGCCATCGACCGGCTTACCCCCGAGCAGAAGAAATACCTGGCGTCCTGGGAGCTGGGGACCTAAGGGTCACGCGCCGAAGGCATCGCTCATCGGGGCTACAAGGCGGGGGCGGCGTGATGGGTGCGCGCCGCCCCCGCTTTTTTGGGGGCATGGAAAATGGTCCGCTGCGGTGCCCGAATTTTGGGGCGATTCAGCGCTTGCCGTATTTTTTCGTTTGCCAAGTGGATAATGCGGAAACACACCGATTCCGTCATTCGGCCAGGGCTTTCCCGGCGAGGATGGCATGCAGGTAATTACGCCCATTGGCCGGCTTCAGAAAGTGCCGGTATGCCCTCACACCGAAGCACGAGCTGTCGAACAGGTAGATGGTGGGGTTCATCTGCCCGTCGTCTTCAAAGGCTTTGCTCGGGAATTGCGCCAGCACTCGCGCGCGCATGACCGGCTCCATGGTCGACAACTGCGTCACGTAAGCGATGTACTCTTTCGCCTGGATAGAGGGCGTGGGAATCTTGAAGTTGTAAGCAGCCACCGAATGCGCAACTTCGTGAGATGCCAGGCTGCGGTAGAGCGAACGGTCTATGGGGATCCCGAACCAGCTCTTAAGCTTTCTGAACTGGGAGTAGACAAGGATCAGCGCTTTCCGTTCCGACTCAAGGTAATAGCCTGCTGCGGAAGCGCTTGCCTCAGCTGGCATCCTCGCCAACAGCTCGATGGTGACATCAACGGACACATCCAAACCCTGCGACGACAGAAACACGATTGCGTCCCGGGAACCCTCGCAGGCGGCCAATGCATCGTCAGGGTCCGGCGAACGAACCACGACCACCCCATTCGGGGCATCGCACCTGATTTCGGTCGCGGGCATCGCATTGCCGGAAACCTTCTCACGAAAATGGCATTGCCATATTCCAATCCCGACGGAGATGATCAGCGCCGCCGCCGCACCGGCCAGAATAAAATTTCGCGACGCGCAGGAGGCCGACCCGAGGATCTTTTTCTCGGCGCCAGGGTGGGTGGGGGGGGGAGGCCGATATTTGCCCTGTGCCATGATTCACCCCCTGTGGGAGAAGGTTGGGCAAACTCCAGACCGCCGGGGTTAGATCGCCAAGCCCTCAAGCCGCAGCGGCAGACTGCACAGGTCGCTTCGCTTCCAGAACGCATCCATGGGGATTTCCGTCTCCCAGTTGACTTCAAAGGTGTTGTCGTGCAGGGAGTAGGCATACCCGAGCATCTTTCCGACTCCAGGCGACTTGCCCTCCTGGACGCGCCAGTAGCAGGGTTTCGGGCATGACGGCCTCCTTTCCCTTTAACGGGTTTGCGATTGACGGGGACACCCGGCAGTGTCTTTGAACCAATAGGGCTAAATCATCATGTACTTCAGGCCGGTGGCGTAGTAGGCATCTCCCTCAACGGTGATCGGCATCGACCACTTGACCTCCGCTATCGCCAGTGAGCGGAATCCCTCATCTCTGGAATACCCACACGAACTGCCGGTTGTCCTGACCACTATGGTTATTTATGTAATCTTTTTGAATGGTTGTCCATAGGACAACCACCTCATTTCCATAGGGGAAATGCTCGGGGGCGGGACTTTTTCCTGCAGGGGCGGGATCGAAAGGGGACTCTTTTGGTGTTTCGCTGCCGATCAGAAGCGCGCCGACGCCCTTTTGCCAAGCCTCCGCAGTTCGTCGTCCAGCATGACCCGGCAATAGCGGCAGAGGTCGTTTGACTTGCGGTCGACGTCGGACTCGCTGCGGCAGTAGTGCATGATGCAGGCGGCGTCGGGGCAGTGGCGCAGCCGGAAGGTGTGGCCCAGTTCGTGGATCGCCTCCTTGACCACGCGGCCGACGGCGATTGACGGGGACCGAAGGGTTTCCGCCCCGGAATTCAACCGGTGGGTGGAGACGATGCAGGCCGCCCCCCCGAGCTGGGCTTCGCCGTAGACATGGGTCAGGATGGGAATGAAGAGATCCACATCGGTGAGCGCCAGCACGCGAAGGGCCTCGGGCGGCGAGGCCTCCGCCAGCCGCTGCAGGACCGGCGTCGAGTGGTACTGCTCGCGGCCGGCGTCGAAGGCAAACGAAAGATCCGAAAGGAGCGGCCTCACCTCGGGCAGGGCTCGGAACACCCGCCGGATCTCGCGGCCGACCGCCGCCGGCAGCTGCGGGTCGACGTCGCCGATCGGGGCGATCAGGATGCGGGGCGGTGCCGTCGTTTTCAAACGTTTTTCTGGAGTGCGTAGCGTTTGATTTTGCTGTAAAGCGTCGACCGGTCGATGCCCAGGACGCGGGCGCTGCGGGCGACGTTCCACTGATGATCGCTCAGGATCTGCCGGATGTGCGCCTTTTCGACCTCTTCCAGGGTGGTGGCGCGGGCGGCCGCCCCGGTCGCGCGGCAGACGATCGGCAGGTCCTCGGGCAGGATCTGGCGCGCCTTGCCGACCACCACCGCGCGTTCAATCGCATTTTCGAGCTCTCGCACGTTCCCGGGCCAGTCGTACGCCATCATCTCGTCCAGGGCCTCGCGGCTGATCCGGTCGACCGGCCGGTGGGTTTCCTGCACGTACCGATGCAGAAAGTGATCGGCCAGGAGCGGGATGTCCTGCTTGCGCTGCCTCAGCGGGGGCAGGGTCAGGCCCACGACGTTGAGCCGGTAGAAGAGGTCTTCCCTGAAATGGCCGTCGCGGATGGCCTGCTCCAGGCTGCGGTTGGTGGCGGCCACCACCCTGAAATCGGCCTCCATCGGCTGGGTGCCGCCGACGCGATAGAAGACCCGGTCTTCCAGCACCCGCAGAAGGTCGATCTGCATGCGCATGCCGATCTCCCCGATTTCATCCAGAAACAGGGTGCCGCCGTGGGCCAGCTCCAGTCGGCCTTTTTTCGTCTCCTTGGCGTCCGTGAAAGCGCCTCTCATGTGGCCGAAGAGCTCGGTTTCCATCAGGTGCTCGGGGATCGCCCCGCAGTTGACCACCACATAAGGCCCATGGCAGCGACGGCTGTGGCTGTGGATGGCCTTGGCGGCAAGCCCCTTGCCGGTGCCGGTCTCCCCGCTGATGAGCACGGTCGTGTCCGCCGGCGCCACGTCGCAGATGAGGTCGAAGACCTTTTGCATGGGCTCGGACTGGCCGATCATGTTTTCGAACCGGGTCCGCTCCTTGAACTGCTCCTTGAGGTACAGGTTCTCGCGGGCCTGCTGCTGGTGGCGGGTGATTTTTTCGATCAGCACGCCGAGCTCGTTGGGGTCGAACGGCTTGAGCATGTAGTCGAAGGCGCCGTTTTTCATGGCCTCGATGGCCGTGGCAATCGAGCCGTAGGCCGTGATCATCACCACCGCCACGTCCGCATCGCCCTCCTTGACGCGGCGCAGGACCTCCAGTCCGCTCATCCCCTCCATCTTGATGTCGAGCAGCAGGATGTCGAAGCGGTTCTCACGGCACTTCTTGAGCGCCTCCTCGCCGCTGCGGGCGGTTTGAACGGCATGTCCGTCCCGTTCCAGCCAACCGGCCAGCGACTCGCGCATGATCGTTTCATCGTCCACGATCAGGACCTTGGCAGTCGTCACGGAGGCCTCCTCCCTATGCGGTTTTTTCGCCCGAAGGACGAAGGGGCAGTTTGATGGTGAAGGTGGACCCCTCGCCGACGGTGGACTGAACGCCGATAGACCCCCCGTGGTCCTGGATGATCCCATAGGCGACCGAGAGCCCCAGCCCGACGCCCTTGCGCTTCTTGGTGGTGAAAAAGGGTTCAAAGAGCCTGGGCAGGTTTTCCGGAGGGATGCCGACGCCCGTGTCCTTGATTTGAACCAGGACCTGCCCGTCCGCGGGCGATGTCCCGCTCTCGATGAGGAGCAGACCGCCTTCCTTGGGCTCCATGGCCTGGGCGGCGTTGGAGATCAGGTTCATGAAGACCTGCTGGAGCTGGTCTTGGGAGCCGACGATCTCGGGCAGTTTCGGGCCGGGGCGCGTCTCCACGCGGACGTTGGCGATTTTAAGGAGGTTGGCGTTGAGGATCAGGGTCTGCTCGATCAGCCGGTTGAGGTCGAGCGGCTTCATTTCCATGCGCGACTGGCGCGAAAACGCCAGCAGATTGGAGACGATGCGGCTGATGCGCCAGGTTTCGGTCTCCATCAGGTTCAGATAGAGGCCGAACTGCTCGATCTCCTTGGGGCCGAGCGGGGTTTCGGCGACGATGCGCTTCATGAGCATGGCGAGGTTGAGGATGCCCGCGATCGGGTTGTTGATCTCGTGGACCACCGAGGCGGAGAGCTTGCCGAGCGAGGACATCTTGTCGTGATGCAGGAGCTTCGCGTGGGTTTCCTTCAACTGGCGGGTGCGGTCTTCCACCATCTGCTCCAGGCGCCGGGTGATCTCCTCCTCCTGCTGGCGCTGCTCGGTGATGTCGCGGCTGATGTGAATGAACCGGGAGATCTTGCCGCTTTTCTCCCAGATGGGGTAAATGCTCACCTCGTAGTGGCGGATGTCCCCGTTCGGCAGCACCCGCCTCTGAAGCTGGCGGTCCCGGCGCTTGTTTTGAATCACCTTTTGCAGCGGGCAGTCGTCGGCGGAGCGCTGGCAGGGATGGTCGATCTGGTGGTAGACTTCATGGCATTTGCGGCCGATGACCTGCGCGCGCGTGTATCCCATCTTCTGGAGAAAAGCCTCGTTCGCCTCCGCAATGGACATGTCCGGGTGGATGACCAGGATGAAGTCCTGGATGCCGTTCAAAACGGTTTCCATCTCTTCGGTGCGCTGGCGCAGTTTGCGCTCCTCGTTGCCGATCGCCTTCCAGAAGATCTGGAACACGTGGTAGGACAGGATGCGGATGCGCTCGGGGCGGGTTTGCAGGATGTCCCGCAGGATCTCTTCGTCGGGCGTGAGGATGATGATGAGGTGGATGCTGTAGCGCGGGTCGTAGAGCTGGTGGTAGTCGGTGAAGGTCAGCAGGCCGAGCTGTTCGGCCAACGCCATGCCGGGGCTTGCCGGGTCCGGATCGGCCACCGCGATAAAAGGCGCGTGGATCTCATCCTGTTCGAACACGGACGTGGTCTTTTTCAGCAGCTCGGCGCAGAACTCGTTGCCGCCGACCAATCCGATGTGAATGATGGAGACGTTGCGGTCCATGGCGATGTCTCCTGGCGTTGGAGGGCCGCCGTCCGAAACCGATGAGCGAGCGGAGCACCGGCCGGCGAGGTCGAGGGCCGAACGTCGGCGCCGGCAGTCCGAGGCGGGAGAGGCGGTATGGACGAAATTCTCCAGTTCCTTGTTTATCATGATTTCACCACCGCCTTCAAGCCCTCGCCGGAGCCGCGCGGCACCCGCGGCGTCGGCGGTCCGCGCGCGTGCGCCCGGCTTGCTTTTTGCGTCGGTTTGTGCCAATACAACCCCACACGCGCCCGACGGCCGCAACTCTTCCGACCTGACGCCTGAGCCCCGGGCCGAATCGCGGCGCCGGGCGGCCGGTTCCTCTTCCAGCATTGCAGTCTCCCTATGATCCGTCACCGTCGAGCCGGGAGGAGGCAGCATGCACGCTGAAAACGAGAGGGGTTATCTCCTCAGGGCGGTCGACGCCTTCCCTAGTCTGTTCGTCGTCATCTCCCCGGAGTACCGGGTGCTGGCGGCGCGCTGCAACCTCAGCTCCATTCCCGACGCGGAGATCATCGGCCGGCTCTGCCACGAAGTCTTTTTCCATCGGCCCGACCCCTGCGCCGACTGTGCCGTTAAAACCGTGTGGGAGACGCGCCAACCCGCCTGGAGCCACCGCAGCGACGAAATTTCCGGGTCTGAGAAAGTCAGCTGCGTTTACGCGTACCCGCTGCTCTCGGGTCGGGAGGTCGAGGCGGTGGTCACCATGGAGCTGGACCTGCCGCCCCGCACGCGGGTCGAAGAGCAGCTCCAGCGCTCCAACGCGCTGCTGCGGAATCTGATCACCAGCGCCGTGGACGGGGTGATCGCCGCCGACCGAAACGGGAAGGTGATCATCTTCAACGACGCGGCGGCGGCGATATTCGGATACACCGTGGCCGAGGCGCTCGAGCATCTGGACGTCCGCAACATCTACCCGGAGGGGCGCGAACGGGAGGTCATGCGGCAGCTGCGCAGCGACGACCACGGCGGCCGCGGCAAGCTGCGGTCCTACCAGGCGGAGGTCCTGCACCGCGACGGCACGCGCATCCCCATCAACCTGAACGCCGCCATCGTCTACGAGGGCGGCCGGGAGGTGGCCACCATCGGTTTCTTCCACGACATGCGCGAGACCCTGCGCATGAAGCGGGAGCTCGAGAAAACCCAGCTGCAGCTGCTGCAGTCCGAGAAAATGGCCTCCCTCGGCAAGCTGGCGGCGGGGGTGGCGCACCAGCTCAACAACCCTCTCGGCGGAATCACGCTCTTCACCAAGCTGGTGCTGGAGGACTACGAGCTTCCGCCGGCCGCCCGGGAGGACCTCGGCCGGGTGCTGGGCGACGCCGAACGCTGCCGCGAGACGGTCAAGGAGTTGCTCGAGTTCACCCGTCAAACCCGCCACCTCATGCGGCCCAACGACGTCAATCAAGCCCTGCGCCGCACCCTTTTCCTGCTGAAAAGCCAATCCCTTTTTCATAACATCGTGATGGACGTCGATCTCGACGAACAGCTCCCCGCCGTCCACTGCGACATCCAACAGCTGAATCACATGCTCATGAACATCATTTTAAACGCGGCCCAGGCCATGAAAGGGTGCGGGGCGCTCTCCATCCGGACCCGGGCCGCACCGGACAGGCCGTGGGTGCGCATCGAAATCACGGATACCGGTCCGGGCATCCCGCCGGACGTTTTGCCGCATATTTTCGAGCCGTTTTTCACCACGAAGGACGAAGGCGAGGGGACCGGGCTCGGGTTGAGCCTGGTATACGGCATCGTGGAAAACCACGGCGGGCAGATCAAGGCCTTCAGCGAACCGGGGCAGGGGGCCGCCTTCGTGATCGAGCTGCCGGTAACACCTAAATCCGATGGAGACCGCGCAGGTGAACAAGAAAGCTGACGAGCTGACGATCCTGGTCGCAGACGACGAGGGCGACATCCGGGACGGTGCGGAGCGGATCCTGAAGCGGATCGGCTTCCGCGTGCTGAAGGCCGCCCGCGGGGACGAGGCGCAGAAAATGGCGGAGGCGATGCGTCCGGACATGGTGCTGCTCGATCTCAAGATGCCGGGCCAGGACGGCCTCGAGGTGCTGAAGTTCATCCGGCAGATGGACCCCCGGATCCTGGTCATCATCATTACCGGCTACGCCACGGTCGAGGCCGCCATCGAAGCCATGAAGCGCGGCGCCTACGACTTCATCCCCAAGCCCTTCGAGCCCGACCAGCTGCGCATCGTGGTCAACCGCACGGCGGAAAAGATCCGGCTGACGCGGGAGGCCGAGCAGCTCGAGCAGGAGAAGCTGCGCACGCTGGCCGATTTGGACACGGAAAAGAGCCGGATCCACTCCATCGTCGAATCGCTTCCGGACGGGGTGCTGGTCACCAACACCGCGGGCAACGTGGTCCTCATGAACCCCGCCTGCCGGCAGCTGATGGGCCTGGCGGCGGACGTGAAGCCCGGCCGGCCCATCGACGCCTACGTCCCGGACGAGGCCCTGTGCCGCCTGATCATGGACATCTCCCAGGGCCGGATCCTGGACTACGAAGACATCCCCGCCCAGGAGTTCGCGCTGCCCGACGGGAAATACCTGCGCGCCCGGGCGCAGCCGGTGCTGGGCGACCGCAAGGAGTGCCTGGGGGCCGTCGTCAATTTTGCCGACATCACCACGCTGAAAATCGTGGACCGCCTCAAGTCCGAGTTCGTGTCCAAGGTGTCGCACGAGCTGCGCTCGCCGCTGTCCACCATTCACGAGCAGCTCGCCACGGTGATCGGGGACCTGGTGGACCGGGCGCCCGTTCAGGACCAGCACATTCTCACGCGCGCCAAGGAGAAGACCAAGGGCATGATCTCCCTCATCAACGACCTGCTGGACATGTCGCGGATCGACGAGGGGCTCATCTGCCGCGAGCCGCGGCCGGTCCTGCTGGAGGAGCTGCTGCGCAGCATCGTCGACTTCCTGGACGCCAAGGCCCAGGCCAAGCATCAGGTTCTGACGCTGGTGCTGCCCGAAGCGCCGCTGCCCGAACTCCAGGCCGACCCCCTGGCGCTGGAGAGCATTTTCGGGAACCTCATCGCCAACGCCATCACCTACACGCCCGACGGCGGGAGCATCCGGGTGGAGGTGGACCTGGCGGGGGTCAATGTGCGGGTCCGGGTGATCGACAACGGCATCGGGATCGCCGAGAAGCACCTGGCGCGGATTTTCGAGCGCTTCTACCGGGTCAAGGACGAAGCGACCCGCTACATCACCGGAACCGGCCTCGGGCTGCCCATCGTCAAGGGCCTGCTCGAGGCCATGGGCGGGATCATCGAGGTGCAGAGCACGCCGGGCGAGGGGTCGATCTTCACCGTGCTTTTGCCGGCAGCGCCGGCAAAAACAGGCGAACAAAAGCCATAGAACATGGGACCAGGAGCCGGAATTATTGGACCGGCAAACCGTTTCGCCCAAACCCCGAACCCCGAACCCTGAAACGCTGCAGACAGGGTGGTGAAGCCGGCGGGCCCCGGCCGTTGCCTCATGCCACCTGCCCCAAGCCGTTCTGCAGGGCGTTGACGAACTCCTCCGGCGGCACCTGGATCCCGGTCCAGAGCTGAAGGGTGCGGCGCGCCTGGAAGGCGAGCGGGCTCAACCCGTCGATGAAGCGGATCCCTTCTCGCTCGGCCTTCTCCTGCCAGAAGTTGCGGCGGCGGCCGTAGTTCAGATCGAAGATCAGCTCACAGCCGCGCAGTTCGAGTTTTTCCACCAGGCCGGCCAACTCCGCGGACTCATCCGGGCTCGACACGGAGGTGGCGTTGATGACGATGCGGGCGGGCAGGGGCATTCGCGCCAGCAGCCCCGGCTCGACGCCCCGGCCGCTGAACTGGGCGACGATCTCGCGCGCCCGCTCGACGTTGCGTCCGGCCACCCACACCTCTCGCGCCCGCAGCCAGGTCAGGATGAAGGCCACGGTCCGGGCGGCCCCCCCGGTGCCGAAGACCAGCGCGGTTTTGTCCTCCACGTTGAAGTCGACTTCGCGCAGGGCGTCCATGATGCCGATGGCGTTGGTGTTGTAGCCTTTCAGGCGCTCGCCGTCCCGGACGA
>JALOPD010000117.1 GCA_025454075.1 Desulfobacterales bacterium
GCCGACTACCGCGCGCAGACGGGGGACCCCATCCGGGCCGCCGCCGCCGGCGTGGTGCGCCTCGCCAAGGACCTCTTCTACTCCGGCAACGCGGTCATCGTCGACCACGGGGCCGGCGTTTTCACCTCCTACTCCCACCTGAGCCGCATCGACGTGACGCCGGGGCAGGCGGTAGCGCGGGGGGCGGTCATCGGCCTGGCGGGGGCGACCGGCCGGGTCACGGGGCCGCACCTGCACTGGACCGTCCGGGTCGGCGCGGCCAACGTCGACCCCGTGCGTTTCCTCGAGGCGATGCGCGGCCTGGGGGGCGCGTAAACGCGTTTTCGCTTGACAGGCATCGATCTTGGCTTTATATCCCGCCTCTTCAAATCCTGACCGAAGCCGTAGCGTATAGACGCCGCGGCCTTTTTCCGAGGACACGGATGATCGCACAACCTGCGCTGCTGGCCTACCCGGGCGCAATCGACGGCCTCCCGCCGGCGGGCGACCCGACCGCCGTGGCGCTGGCGCTGGGCGCCCAGGACCCCTACACCCAGGGCCACTGCCGGCGAGTGGCGGACTACGCCGCCCGCATAGCCGCCCGGCTCGGCCTGGGGGCCGAGGAGCAGGATCTGGTCAGCACCGGCGGCCTGCTGCACGACATCGGCAAGATCGGCTTCAGCCGCAGGCTGCTCTCCAACCGCAACACCCGCCTGACGGCGGGCATGCGCGCGGAAATCCGCCGCCACCCCGAGATCGGGTCCGCCCTGCTGAAGACGCTCGGCGTCGCCGGCCCGGTCGTCGACTGCGTGCGCTGCCACCACGAGCGGCCGGACGGGTCGGGATACCCCTTCGGCCTCACGGCGGCGGAGATCCCGCGGAGCGCGCAGATCATCAGCGTGGCCGACTGCTTCGACGCGCTGACCACCGACCGCCCCTACCAGCGGGGCCGGGAGGTCGAGCACGCCCTGGCCATCATGAAGCGCATGGGGCCGGGCATCTTCTCCCCGACGCTGCTGGGCGCCCTCATCGATGAGGTCCGGGGCGACGGGGCAACCCGGCACGCCTCGGGCGCCGCACCGGCCGCCTCGGGCGCCGCACCGGCGGCGGTGCAGCTTTACTGCCTGGGGATTCCAGGGTAGACTATGTTCATGGACCACACCCGCGACACGCCGACCATCCTGCCCAGCAACCCGCTGAAAAGCTGGTTCAACTCGATCTGCTCGATGGCGTTCTACGTCGCCGTCTTTAGCGGCATCGGCTACGTCATTCAACTGACGTTGTCCTAGCGCAATCGTCAGAATAGCGTTCCGATTGCGATTGCGATTCCTTGGGGGAGCGGCATCTTGCCGCGACCCCGATCGAGGCGGGACTTCTCTCCCACAGGTTCGTGCTGCTCTGCCCAACCCGAGCATATTTCAGACAGACGCTCTATCCCATGCAGAATGGCCCCTATTGTTGCGGGCCGGTTGTCATCGGCCCGCGACAGGGAGATCCAGCCGATACCGGATGCAGGCCGGCATCTCGTCCGCGTGGTGGGTGACGTAGAGGACGGTCGTCAGCCCGGAGGCCGCGATCCGGTCGACGGTGGCGAGGATCCTGCGACGGTTTGAGCGGTCGAGCCCCTGGCAGGGTTCGTCCAGGATCAGGAGGCGGGGCGGCTTGATCATGGCGCGAGCGAGCAGCACCATCCGCTGCTCGCCCTGGGAGAGGTGCGGGAAGGGTGTCGCCGCCAGGTGGTCGACCCCGAGGGACTCCAGCCAGTGCCGGGCGCCGGCCGCCTGTGCCGCGGTCGTCGAGTCGTACCAGCCCGAGATCACGACGTCGAGCGCGCTCAGCGGCTTGCGGTAGCGCACCTGGAGCTCGGGCGACACCGCTCCGATGCCGGCCCTGAGCTCCCGCAGCGCGGCATCCCGGCGCCCCCGGCCGAAGACCCGCACGTGGTTGGCGTGGGCCTGGGGGTGATCGCCGGCGATCAGGCGCAACAGCGTGGTCTTGCCCGACCCGTTCGGGCCGCACAGCGCCCAGTGCTCGAGCGGCCGGACCGTCCACGACAGGTTTGCGAAAAGCAGCCGCCCCCGGTGGGCGACCGTCACGTCGCGCAGTTCGACCAAGGGCTCGCCGGAGGACGGGGGGGCGGCGCCGGGCGGCGGCAGCGGCAGCGGCCGGGCGATCGCCCCCATCTGGGCCTTCCAGGCGTCGAGCCCGGCCTGCACCGCGGGCTCGTCCCGGCGGCCCTGGAACACCACCCGCCCGTCGCGGACCCCCATCAGGTGCGTGACCCGGGACGGAATTTCACTCAACCGGTGGGTGACGATCACGACCGACCGCTCGGAGTCCATCAGCCCCTCGACCAGAACAGCCAGCTCGGAGCGCGATGCGGCGTCGAGCCCCTCGAAGGGCTCGTCCAGAATGAGCAGCCGCGGGGCCGCCGCCAGCGCGAGCACGATCTGGAACCGCCGCATCTCGCCCGTGGACAGCTCGCGGATGCGGCGGTCGAGAAGCGGCTCGACCCCCAGCCGCAATGGCGGGGCGGGTCTGCGACGCCCGCCGGCCGGCGGGGGCCGGAGGTAGTCCCGCACCCGCGCCCCGCCGTCCAGATCGCCGCTGAAGTGCCGCTGCTCGTCCGCCTGCTCGTCCCGCGCGAGCATCCCGCGCTGCCTCTCGAAGGACACCACCGCCGCCTGGCCGCGCAGCGTGGCGGGCGACGGCGGGTCGATGCGCCCGCGCACCACGGGCGTTTCGCCGCTCAGCGCGCGCGCCAGGGTGCTCTTGCCGGCCCCGTTCGGGCCGAGGACCGCCCAGTGCTCCCCCGCGCGGATCTCCCAGGTGGTCTCCTCGAGGATGAACCGGTCCCGGACCCGCAGGGTTGCCGCGTGCAGGCTGACGATCGGATTTGCAGCGTGGGGGTTCAAGAAGCCTCCCGGGCTCGACACTTCCTTTTTCTATCATCCCCATCGCGGCGCCACAACGCCGCCGGGCAAACGCGCCGTCCCGCAGGCGAGAATTCGCTTGACACGCATTTGCAAAGTTTGTATGACAATCCAACAATCATATCATCCGAGCAAATGGGATAGAAAGGGACGTGGTGGCCAGGGTCGTCAAGAAAAAGCTCTCCGACTCCGTGCTGGAGGAGATCATCAGCATGTTCGAGCGGGGCGAACTGAAGAAGGGCGACAAGCTGCCGAACCAGAACGAGCTGGCCGCCCAGCTCGGTGTCTCGCGGGC
Organism: Desulfobacterales bacterium; assembly: GCA_025454075.1. The sequence continues at coordinate 3,208 of JALOPD010000117.1, forward strand.
ATCTCTGCGCGAATCCCTTCACACCTTAGCCATCACGGGAGTTCTCGAACAGCGGCCGGGATTCGGAACCGTGGTGCGCGGAAGGCTGCCGCACAACTTCTCGGACTTCCTCAGCCTTCCCCTGATCTCCGACGCCAAGGAAACCATCGAGCTGGTGCAGGCCCGGCGATTCATCGAAGTCGCCAACGTCGAGCTCGCCGTCGGAAACGCCACGGAGGACGATGTGGCGGAGCTCGGGCGCCTCTACCGGGCGATGGCCGCGGCCGTTAACGCCGACGACCGGGAAACCTATGTGCAGCAGGATGCGGAGTTCCATCACCTGCTTGCCAGGGCGACGGGCAACCGGTTCATGGTCCACCTGTTTCTTACGATCCGGCGCATTATGGAGCAGTTCCTCACCGAGTCCTTCAGTGCGTTGCCCCGGATGCTGGACCAGTCGCTCCGCGACCACCGGCGCATCTACGAGGCCATCCTGCGGCGGGACCGCAACCCGCCTCTTCGAAACCCTCCGAGACGCCTGCCCGGGTGCGGCGCTCGACCAAACGGTAGAACCGTCCGCCAACCGACTGCACGAGGAACGCCCGATGCGAATCGACCAGGATCTGTGTTCATGCTGCGGAGAGTGCGTCGCCATCTGCCCGGTGAACGCCATTGGCCTCCACAAGAAAGACAAGGCGACCGGCGCCAGGGCCCATGCCGCCATCGACCGCGACGAATGCGTGGAGTGCGCTGCCTGCTTCCGCGCCAAAATCTGCCCTGAAAACGCCATCCAGTTGGAAATTCTGGAGTGGCCGCGCATCCTCCGCAAGGCCTTCTCCGACCCGGTCTACACCCACAAGGGCACCGACATCCCCGGCCGGGGAACCGAGGAAATGAAAACCAACGATGTCACCGGCCGTTTCAAGGACGGGTTCATCGGCATCGGCCTTGAGTTCGGCCGGCCGGGCATCGGCACGCGGTTCCGCGAGGCCGAGAAGGCCATCAAGAAGCTTGTCCCGCTCGGCATACACCTCGAGCCGAACAATCCGTTGACCCAGCTTATCGCCAATCCCCGGACCGGAGAGCTCAATCCGGAAATCCTGGATGAGAAGGTACTCTCCACCATCGTCGAGGCCATCATTCCGCTGGAGCAGTTACAACAGGTCATCGCAGTCGTGCGGGAGATCGCAGCCGAAACGGACACGGTCTTCAGCTTCGACGTCATCGGCAAGGTGGCGCCCGACGGCTCGATCCCGGCCGCGGAGGCAATGCGCCAGGCCGGGATCACACCGTCCTTCAACGGCAAGGTCAACGTCGGTCTGGGCCGACCCGCGTTCCCGTTCTGACCCCATAGGAGGCTCCATGTCGCACACGCTGCACCGCTGCGGACGGCACGACGACCTAAAGAAGGACTTCGTCGTCTTCTGCATGTCGGCCAAGACCGTAAACGCACAGGGCTCCGGCCCGAAGATGAGAAGGTTCTTCGACATCCTGAAGAAATACCCCTCGGTCAATTTCGGCGACGTCAAGACCGGCAGCCGCTTCAACAGCGACTGGCAAACCATTCACGACGGCTACAAGGATCAGTCGGTGGCCCACTACGTGTTCTCCGATCCCGCGGTCGTAGGCCGAATCCTGAAGGAGCTCAAAGAGGCCGATCTCGGCGTTTCCGTGATCGTGAGCGGCGTCTTCGAAACCGTTGACGGCCTCTGCCGGGAGGCCGGGCTGAAGATGCACACCGTGGAGTATTCGGGGGGGGTCATGGGCCGCACGGAGCGGTTGCCCGAAGGCCCGGTGCTGGCCATCACCACCATGTGCGGCCACGGGCTGGTGTCCGCCAACCTCGTGAAAAAGATGGCGACCCAGGTCAAAAAGGGCAAAAAGAGCCTCCCGGAAGCGGCGGCCGAGCTCGCCAAGCCCTGCATGTGCGGGGTCTTCAACGCCGAGAGGGCCGAACGGCTGCTCACGGAACTGAACTGAACGATTCTAAGGTGCCGGCGCACGCGGCATCGCGACTCCCATTTCATCTTTGACGGAAGGAGGCAGCGGCATGACGGAAACGATCAAGCCCGTGAAGGACTGGAAAGAGGGTGTGGGCCGGGTCAAGATGATCATCAACGGCGAGTGGGCTGATGCCGGCGGCAAGTGGCTGTCCGTGGAAAACCCTGCCCATAGAGGTACGGATGCGGGGCAGGTCCCCCGGGGGGGGGCGGCCGAGGTGGACCGTGCCGTTGCGGCGGCGGCCGAGGCCTTCAACTCCTGGAAGAAATCGCCGGCCCGCGAGCGCGGCAAGGCCTTGCTCAAAATCGCCGACGCCCTGGAGGCCGAGAAGGAGGACTTCGCCCGACTCTACTCGATTGAAACCGGCAACGCCATCGCCACCCAGTCGCGCGGCGAGGCCATGCTGACGGCCGACCTGATTCGCTACTTCGGCGGGGTGGCGAGCGAAATCAAGGGCGAGGTCATTCCTTTGGGCGAGCAGCTCTTCAGCTACACCCGCCGCGAGCCCCTGGGGGTAGTGGGCGGCATCGTGCCCTGGAACGCGCCGCTCGCCCTGAGTGCGCTCAAGATTGCCATGGCCCTCACCCCCGGCAACACGCTGGTGCTGAAGCCCTCCGTGGAAGCCCCGCTCACCGCCGTCAAGCTGGTCGAGCTCTGCAACCGCTTCCTGCCCAAGGGGGTGCTCAACGTGGTCACCGGCACCGGCTCGGAATGCGGCCAGGCGCTGATCGACCATCCCAAGGTGGCCAAGCTCTCCTTCACAGGCTCGACCGAGGTCGGGCACAACGTCATGCGCGCCGGCGCCGAACGCATCGTCCCCGTCTCCCTGGAGCTCGGCGGCAAGAGTCCACAGATCGTCTTCCCGGACGCCAACGACGACGCCACCGTGGCGAGCGTCATCAACGGCATGCGCTTCGTTCGGCAGGGTCAGTCCTGCACGGCCGGCTCGCGGCTGTTCCTGCACGCCTCGATCTTCGACGCCTTCCTCGAGAAGCTCGTGGCCAAGCTCAAGACCTTCAAGATCGGTGAGCCCCTGAACGACTCGACCCAGATGGGCGCCATCGTCAACGAAAAGCAGTACAACACGGTGCTCGCCTACATCAGCGAGGGCCTCAAGCAGCCCGGGGCCAGAGCCCTCTGCGGCGGCCTGCCGCCCAAGGCGGCGCCTTTCTCGGAGGGGTATTTTGTGGAGCCCACGGTCTTCGCAGGCGTGGAAAACGACTGGCGCATCGTGCGCGAGGAGGTCTTCGGGCCCGTGCTGGTCGCCATCCCCTGGACGGAGGAAGCCGAGGCGGTCCGCATGGCCAACGACAGCCACTACGGCCTGGCGGCCTTCATCTACACCCACGACATCGCCAAGGCCCTGCGCACCGCTCACGAGATCGAGTCCGGCTTCGTGCAGGTCAACCAGGGCGGCGGCATCGTTCCCGGCCAGTCCTACGGCGGGTTCAAGGCCAGCGGCATCGGCAGGGAATGGTCCCTGGAGGGCATGCTCGACTGCTTCACGCAACGCAAGTGCGTAACCGTCAATTTGACCTACTAGATCCCACACGAAAGGAGGGTTCATGCATGAGCAGTGCCCCCGTTAAATCCGACCCCCGGTTCTTCGAAAAGGTCGACCTCTCCGAGGTCATCCTCACCCGGTTCCACCCCGGCGACGATCTCTTCCCCACCCTCGTCAAAACCGTCAAGGACCAGGGGTGGGAACGCGCAGTGGTGCTCTCCGGGATCGGCAGCCTCGAGGATGTCGTCTTCGTAGCACCCAAGCCGGCGTTCACGATCCCGGTGAAGCCGGCGGAGAACCTCAACAAGATCGAAATGAAAGGCCCCTTCGAGCTCATGAGCATCGAGGGCAACATCGTGCCGCTGGTGGGCGAGTTCGGCGCCATGAAACACGGCGACCCGGTGTTGCACGTCCATTGCCTGTTGTCCCACGGCTCGGGGGAGTTGACCGGCGGTCACATGATCGCCGCCAAGGTGTTCACCACCACCGAGATCTTCATCGCCAATGTGAAGCAGTCCAACGTCAAGAAGAAACAGAGTGATGTCACCGGGCTGCTGGAGTTCCGCAACGACCTGTAACGGCCAGTGACGCTGAGGTCCAAAACGCTCCATCATCCACCAAGTGAGGAGGCAACCATGAAATGCAATGGATTGAGACCAATGGCGCTGGCGGCCCTGCTGTTGGCGGCCTTGGCCCTCGCCGGTCCGGCCGTCGCGGCCGACACGGTGAAGATCGGAGTCATGTTCTCCACGACGGGGGCGGGTGCGGTCATCGGAGTCGGCCAGATGGAGGGCGCCAAGATGGCCATTGAGGAGATCAACAAGGCCGGGGGCGCCTCCATCGGCGGGAAGAAGATGAAAGTGGAGGGTGTCTTCCGCGACGATGAGACCAACCCCCAGGTCGCGGTGGGCCGTTTCAAGGAAATCGTGAAAGACCAGGGTGCGACCGCACTGGTCGGCGGCACCTTCGGCAACGTGTCTATGGCGCTGAACGAAGAGGCCAAGAAGTCCGGCACCTTTTTCATGGCCACCAACGGTGTCCCGGAGGGATTTTTCAAAAAGGACGTCAAAGCCCCGAACGCGCTCTGCATCGTTGCGGCATCGGAGTGGGCCGGCCGCGGCGCCGCCGCCTACATGGCCGACCAGATGAAGGCCAAGCGAATCGCCTGCTTCATGCCGGACTACGCCATCGGGAAAGGAACGATGAAGGGGTTCGAGGAAGTCATCAAGGAGCGGCCGGGGGTTGAGTACACCGCGATCTGGCACCCGGTCCAGAGCCCAGACATGACGAGCTACCTCATCAAGGCCCTCGAATACAACCCCAACGTGATTTTCGTGGGCTCCTGGGGCGGTGACGCGGTCAACGCCCTGAAACAGGCGCTGGAGACCGGTGCGGCGAAAAAGGCCCCGCTGTTCCACTTCTGGCTGATGAACGCCTTTGCCACCGGCATTCCGGCCAACGCCATGCAGGGTGTGAAGGGGCAGATGTTCTGGTACCACGACATGCGCGGGTTCAAGGACGCCGAAGTGGTCGCTGCGTCGGAGGAATTCGTGAAAAAATGGATGGCCGGCCGCTCCGAGCCGCCGGATCCTTACGCGATGAGCACCTACTACGGCGTCATGGAAACGGTGCGCGCGATGGAGCTCGCCAAGTCCACGGACCCGAACAAAATGATGGCTGCCCTCATGGCTAACCCCGACTGGAAAGGCGCCAAGGGGCAGGCCAAATGGCGCAAGGACGGTGCCTGCATCTACAAGTACTCCACCTGGATCGTGGAGGGCAAGGGCGAGGCCGAGCGCAAGCAAGACCGCTACCCTGGCAAGTTCGACTTCGCGAAGATCGTCGACGTGTACGCGGGGGATGCCTTTGTGCCGCCGTTGAGCGCACTGGGGTATTAGCCGCACGTTCCGGCTGCGGCCGGCGGCGTCGCCCGTCGCCGGCCGCAGGTCCGCCCTGCCACGCTGCTCCGGGCAGGTTCGTGGTCCACTCTCCCACAACGGGGCTTGCCGCCGATGACCGAGCTGATCGCCACCCGCGGTCTCACCAAGCGCTTCGATGGGTTGACCGCCGTCAACCAGGTGGACTTTCGCGTCCGCGAAGGACAGACCTCCGGGATCATCGGCCCCAACGGATCCGGCAAGACGACCCTGTTCAACCTGTTGTCGGGATATTTCCCACCCACCGACGGCACGATCGCCTTCCGGGGCCGGCCGATCACGCTCGCACCGCCTTACGAACGGGTCGCGCTCGGACTCGGCCGCACCTTTCAGCTCGTGTCGGTCTTCACCTCGCTGACCGTCTGGGAAAACCTGGTCCTGGCGAGCCTGAGGTTCCAGAAGAGCGCGGCCGCACCGCGCCGCTTCTTCTTCCGCTCCGCACGCCACGCCACAACGCTCGCCGACTGCGAGCAAGCACTCGCGGTGGTGGGCCTCAGCGACAAGGCCGCCTCGGCCGTTTCGGAGCTCTCCTACGGCGACAAGCGCATGCTCGAGATCGGCATCGTTCTCGCGCTGAAACCCAGGCTTCTCCTGCTGGACGAGCCGCTCGCCGGGTTGAGCGACCACGAGATCGCCCAGGTGGTGGAGACGATCGATGACATCCGAGGCCGCCTCACGGTGGTGATCATCGAGCACAAGATCTCCAAAATCGTCGGCCTCGTGGAACGTCTGAGCGTCATGAACGAGGGTCGCCTCATCTGCGAGGGCACCCCGGACCAGGTCCTGTCCGACCCGGTCGTCCGGGAATGTTACTGGGGCAAGGAGGGCGCGTCGTGTTAGAAGTCCGCCGAATGGACGTCGCCTACGGCCACGCCCGGGTGTTGCACGACGTCGAGCTGAGGCTTTCGCCGGGAGAGATGGTCTTTATCGTCGGGCGCAACGGCGCCGGCAAGACGACCCTGCTCAAGACCATCGCCGGCCTGCTGAAGCCGCTCCAGGGAGAGATTCGCTTCAACGACCGGCCGGTGGCCGGCCTGAAGCCCGAAGCGCTCGCCCGCAGCGGCTTCCGCTTTGTCGCCCAGGACAAGCGGGTCTTCAGCTCCCTGTCGGTGCGCTCGAACATCGAGCTCGCCGCACACGGCGCCGGAGAGCCCGTTGAAGAGGCCTGGCGCAAGGCGGTCGAGATCTACCCGAAGCTCGATGAGTTCCGGGCGCTCCCCGCCGGCCGGCTCTCCGGCGGTCAGAGAGAGATCCTGCTGATCGGCCGGGCTCTCGTCGGCAACCCGCGCGTGCTGCTGATCGACGAGCCCACCGAAGGTCTCGCCGCCGTCGTGATCGAAGACATTTTTCGGATTCTCCAGCGCATGCGCCAGACGGTGGCCAGCATCATCGTCGAGCAGAACCTCTCGATCGTCAGACGCCTGGCAGACCGGATCTACGTCATGAAAGAGGGCCGGGTCGTCCGGGAGATCGCCGACAAGAAAGAGATCGCGGATTCCGCCCAACTGGAGTGCTACCTGTGAACGCCGACGCCTCCACCTCACCGAACGTCCGCCCCGCCTCGGCCTGGGGGTTCGCGAGCGAGCTGGGGTTCATCGCCGCCGGGCTGATCGTGCTGTCGCTGGTCATCAAGGTTCACTGGCTGACCGATTTCATGATCTTCTTCATCCTGGTGCTGAGCTTCGACCTGCTCTACGGGTTCATGGGGCATCTCAGCTTCGGCCACATGCTCTACTTCGGAGCGGGGGCGTATGGCGCTGCAATATGGCTGGTCCACGGCAGCCGGGACCCGCTGACCGCGCTGGCGGCGGGGATCCTTGCCGCGGCCCTGCTCGCGACCGTCCTGGGCCTGATCGTGATCCGCACCCACGGGGCCTCGTTCGCCCTGATCAACATGGCCTTCAACGAAATCGGCCACTTCGCGGTCCAGTCCCCCTTGTCCGGAATCACCCACGGCGAGGACGGCATGAGCTGCTCCGCGGGGACGCTTTTCGGTGCGGTCAACCTCTACCACGACGGTGCGGCGTTTGCCGTGGTGGCGGTAGCGCTGATCGCGACCTTCGCCCTGTTGCGGCTGCTGACGGCCTCGCCCTACGGGGTGCTGATCCGCTCCATCAGGGAGAACGAACGACGCGTGGCGTTTCTCGGCTACAACACTCGCCGTTACAAGTGGATCACGTTCGTCATCGCCGCATGCATCGCCGCTCTCTCCGGCGGACTGTTCACGCTGGTGCAGGGGTTTGTCAGCCCTCGGGTGATCAGCCCCTTCGGCAACGTGGATGTCATTTTCGCCGTGCTGATCGGCGGGGCCGGCACGCTGTATGGCGCCCTGATCGGCGGCACCGTATTCATGCTCATCAAGAATTTTCTCCCGGTGCTGATCCCGGAGCTCGCCAGGCTGGTGAACCTGAAGCTGCCGCAATGGGAGATGTGGCTGGGAATCGTGCTGCTGGTCATCGTGTTCTCCGTCCGCAGGGGCATCGTCGGAACGGTGCGGGCAAAGTGGCACCGGCGCCGTCGGGCCGGGAGGTTCGCATCATGATCCAGACCGTCATCTACGGCTTCACCATCGGCGCGATCCTCTACTTCTTCTCGATCGGCCTGTCGCTGACCTTCGGCACCATGCACATCATCAACTTCGCCCACGGCATGGTCTACGCTCTGGGAGTTTACCTCTTCATCACCCTGATGAAGCCGCTCGGCGACTCGTTTCTGCTGTCGCTGATCGTGAGCCTGGCAGCCATGCTCCCGGTCGGCTACCTCGTCGAGCGGTTCGTCATCCGACGGCTCTACGGCGAGAGCCTGGACTACGCGATCATCGCCACCTACGGGGTGCTGCTGATCGGTACCGACCTGATCAAGCTGATCTGGGGCACCACGCCCTATCCGGTGAGCGACCCGGTGGGGATGTCCGTGGCGCTGGCCGGGATGGACCTGCCGGTCTACCGCATCCTGATCGTGGTGTCCGCGGTGGTGCTGTACCTGGCCCTCCGCCTGTTTTTCAAACGATCCATCATCGGCCGCGTCGTCACCGCGGCGCTGGAGGACAGCGACGGCGTGCGCTGCCTGGGGCTGGATGTCAACCGGTATTTCAGCATCGTGTTCGTCATCGGCAGCGCTCTGGCGGTATTGGGCGGCATCCTGTATGCCCCGATTTCGACTGCCGAGCCCTACATGGGCTTCCACATCCTGCTGCTGGCCTTCGCGGTGGTGATCGTCGGCGGCATGGGCAATTTGAACGGCACCTTCGTCGCCGCCATGGTGCTCGGCATGGTGATGGCCGTCACCGGCCGGTTCTGGTCCCAAGCCTCCAACGCCGTGGTCTTTTTCGTCATGGCGCTCGTGATCATCTTCCGGCCGGCGGAAGCCGAATAAACGGAACCCGGGGCTGCCCGGCGGCACCGGTTTTAACAATTCCCAAACCGCATCAGGGAGGGCTGTGGACATGAAGGGCGTATGGAATAAGATCTTAAAGGTTGACTTGAACGCCAAAAAGGCGACCGCGGAGCCTGTACCGGACGCGGTCTACGAGTATTTTCTGGGAGGCGAAGGGCTGGCGGCCTGGGTCATGTGGAAGGAGTGCCCGCGCGGCACGACGGCCTTCGACCCGGCCAACCGGTTGAGCTTTGCCGCCGGACCCATGCAGGGCATCAAGCAGACCGGCGCCGCCAAATGGGCCGTCGGCGGCATCTCCCCCTCCATCAACATGAATGCCGGATCGGCCATCACGCATGCCTTCGGTATCGAGATGAAGCAGGCGGGATATGATGCGGTCGTGGTCCATGGCCGTGCGGACAAACCGGTCTACATCGTCATCGACGACGACAAGGTCAAAATCGAGGATGCCTCGAACCTCTGGGGAAAGGACGCCTACGAGGCTCACGATCTGATCCAGGAAAAGGAGGGCGAGCGATTCGAGGTCGTCACGACCGGACAGGCCGGGGAACGGCTGGTGCGCTACGCCAACATTCAGACCGCGCACAAATCGTTCGCCGGCCGTTGCGGATTCGGCGCCGTCATGGGCTCGAAGCTGCTCAAAGGCGTCGCCGTGCGCGGCAGCCAGACCTGTCCGGTCGCCGATCCGAAGGCCAACGATGCCCTCAACAAGGCGATCAACAAGCGTTTGGCCGAGGTCAATGCCTCAAAGCCCGAGTTGTTTCGCATTTCCCATCTGGGCACCGCGATGGCGACCGCCCTTTTCGCGCCTCAAGGCAACCTCCCGGTGAAAAACTACCGACTTGCCTCACATCCGGAAGGCGAGGCCAATCTGGGCGGGAAGTCCTACGTCGAGAAGCTGAATGCCAAGCCCTGGGGGTGCCGTTATTGTGTCATCCGATGCCACAACAAGTGCAACGTCAAGAGCGGCCCGTATGCCTACGAGGGCAAGGGCCCGGAGTATGAATCCTTCGCCATGATGGGCTTCAATCTCCTGATCGCCGACCAGGAGGCGGTAGCCTACGCCGGCGAACTGGCGAACCGCTATTCGATGGACACGATCTCGCTGGGCGGAGTCCTCGCCTGGGCGATGGAATCCTATGAAAAAGGCGTTCTCACCCGGGAAGACACCTACGGCATCGATCTGACCTGGGGCAACGCACCGGCCATGGTGGAAATGGTGAAGAAAATCGGCGAACGCGCCCCGGGCTTAGGGTATCTGCTGGGGGAGGGCTGCAAGATCGCGTCCGAACGCATCGGGCAGAATTCCGGGGACTGGGCCCTGCAGATGAAGGGCCAGGAAATCGCCGCCCACAACTGGCGCGCCCAATACATCTCCGCGCTCAACTACTGCACCGGGGTCGCCTCCGGCCCCAACCACGAGCGCGGCAACTCCCAGCACATCTGGGTCGGTCACATTCTGCTGCGGGAGTGGGGGATTGACCACGTCGAAAACGAAGAGCGCTGGTCCTGGGAGCAGGCCTCCGACCGCAACGCCAAATTCCACGACTACTGCAACGTCATCAACTCGGCGGTGCACTGCAAATTCCAGGAGTTCGCGAGCTACAACCTGACCGACCTGCTCGGCACGATCAACACCTGCACGGGGCTCAACTGGAGCCAGGACGACATGCGCCGCTGCGGGGAC
>JALOPD010000393.1 GCA_025454075.1 Desulfobacterales bacterium
TGTTCCCCAGTGGCGGTCAACGGGCTGCTAGCTCAACTAGGCAGAGCAAATGACTCTTAATCATTAGGTTACTGGTTCGATTCCAGTGCAGCCCACCAGCTCCAAAAGAGGTTAGCTTGCTAACCTCTTTTTTTTGGCTTCCCGGGGTCGCCGACAGAAATTTGTTGACCGCTTTTCAACCATCTGCTAATAATAGCAATTTTTTAAATATGTCCGGCTGTCCATCCTTGCTCCGGGCGCAGTCCCGGGGCTTAATACCCGCGAGGAGGAAGTATGCGACGTTACGAGACATTCATCATCCTGGATCCGGATCTCTCCGCCGAGCAGCGTGTGCCGGTCGTCGAGAGGGTGAAGGAGATCATGGCCCAGATGGGCGGGTTCCTCGTCCGCATCGACGAGTGGGGCTCCCGGAAGCTGGCCTACACCATCGGCAAGAAGGAGCGCGGTTATTACGTGCGCTTCGATTTCTGCGGCAGCGGCCAGATGGTCAATGAAATGGAGCGGTTCTTCCGCATCGACGAGCGCGTGCTCAAGCACATGTCGGTGCTTCTCGACACGCAGCCGAACATCGAGCGCATCAAGGAAGAGATGGCCAAGGCCGAGGCCGAGGCCCAGAAACCCGCCGAGAGCGCGCCGGTTGCCACCATCTCTCCGGCCGTAACCGCCGCCGAACCCCAACCGACCGATTCCGCGGAACCCGCACAGGAGGCCTAAGCCATGCCCCCATACGCACCCAGAGACTCCAAACCGGCCCCGGGAGGCCCGAAGCGCAAACGCCGCGTCTTTCACCGCCGTAAAGTCTGCCGCTTCTGCGCGGACAGCAGCCTGGCCATTGATTACAAGGACCCGCGCATGCTGCGGTATTTCATCACCGAGCGCGGCAAGATCATACCCAAGCGCATTTCGGGCTGCTGCGCCCGGCACCAGCGCTCGCTTTGCCACGCCATCAAGCGCGCCCGGACGATCGCCCTGCTGCCGTTTGTCGGCACCACCGAACAAGGCTGAGCGGAGCGCGGGCGCACCCGGCCTCCGGGGCCGTGTGCATCCCCCGCACCGGGGACATGAGCAAGGACCTCATCACCGGCACACTGATCACCTGCCTGGCCGTCACCGTTTGCGCGCTGGTCCCGATCGCCGGGCTGATGGGGTCGGTCTTCATCCCCGTCCCGCTCATCTTCTACCGGATAAAGGCCGGCCGCCCGACGGCGCGGCTGATCGCCCTTTCGGCAGCGGGCTTCGTTCTGCTGCTGGGCGGACGCTTGGAGCTTTTGTTTTTCGGCGAACTGCTGCTGATCGGCGTTCTGATGGGCGAGTGGATGGAACGCCGGTGGCCGCTGGAGCGAATGGTCGCCGCTGTCTGCGGGGCGGCCGCCGTGGCGGCCGCCGCCGGCATGTGGGTCCTGGGCCTTTTCACCGGCCGGGGGATGTTCGAGACCCTTTCCGAGGGCGTTCGGCACAACCTGGAGCTGACCCTGCAGTTGTACCGGGAGATGGGGCTGTCGCCGGAGCAGATCGAATTCCTGGAAGGGTCGCTGGATGTGATCCAGCAGATCATGATCGGCATGATGCCGGCGCTCGTGATCGGGTCCACCCTGATGACGGTCTGGGTCAGCCTGCTGACCGCCCGGCAACTGCTCCAGCGCCGCGGATTGCCGGTGCCGGACTACGGCCCCCTGGATCAATGGAAAGCGCCGGAGGTGCTCGTCTGGGGGGTGATCGCCTCCGGCCTGCTCCTGCTGCTGCCCGGCCTGGCGGCGAAAACGGTGGGTTTGAACGGGCTGATGATCTTCATGCTCGTCTATTTCTTCCAGGGGATCGCCATCGTCACCTATTTCCTCAGGAAGAAACAGGTGCCGCGCGCGGCGCGCATGGTGCTCTACGGCCTGATCGCCATTCAACAGCTGGTGATGCTGGCCGTGGTCGGTGTCGGTTTCTTCGACACCTGGTTCAATTTCAGAAAAATCGGAAAACCGCTTGCACCGGGTTGATACGGCCGGCAGCGAGCGGGGACGCCAGATCGTGGAGGATGTGCCATGAAAGTGATTCTCACCCAAACCATCGAATCATTGGGCATCATCGGCAGCGAGGCCGAGGTCAAGCCCGGCTACGCCCGCAATTTTCTGCTGCCCCAGAAAAAGGCCGTCGTGGCCACCCCGCAAAACCGCCGCAGGCTTGAGCTGGACAAAGCCAAGTTTGAACTGCAGATCGCCAAGGAGCACAAGCTGGCCGAGGAGATGGCCCAGCGTCTGGAGGGCGTCGTCTGCCGCATCACCGCCAAGGTGGCCGAGGAAGACCGGCTCTACGGCTCCGTGACCGCGCGGGACGTGATCGACTCCCTCGCCACGCAGAACATCACGGTCGAAAAGCGCATGCTGCTGCTGTCCGAGCCCATCAAGCAGCTCGGCACCTTCAAGGTCCCGATCCGCGTCTACAAAGGGGTGGAGCCGGAAATCACGGTCGAGGTCGTGGCCGAAGCGTAATTTCCTGGATGGCACCCATGGCAGAGAACGACCCCCCGGCGCCGAAACCGGCCGACCCTCTCAACCTGCCGCCCCAGAACATCGAGGCCGAGGAATCCCTGCTGAGCGCCATCCTGGTGGACAACACGGCGCTGCTGGAGGTGGTCGAGGTTCTGGCCGTCCAGGACTTCTACCGCACGGCCCACCAGAAAATCTTTGCGGCCATTTCCGATCTGTTCAACCGCGGCGAGCCGATCGACCTGGTGACGCTGGCCAACGGCCTCAAGGAAAAAGGGCACCTCGAAGGTGTGGGCGGGGCCGCCTACCTCGCGCGCCTGGTGGACACCGTGCCCATGGCGGTGAACGCCCAGCACTACGCCCGGATCGTCCACGACAAGGCCGTCCTGCGGCGCCTGATCGAGAAGGCCAACGCCATCACCAAGCGCTGCTTCCAGGAGCACGGCGGGACGGACGAGATCATCGATTTCGCCGAGGCGTCGATCTTCGAGGTCACCGAAAAAAAAGCCCGCCAGGCCTTCTACCCGCTGAGCAAGCTCATCGACGGCAACATCGACTTTCTGGAGGAAAAACAGAAGAACAAGAGCATGGTGACGGGCGTGCCCACCGGGTTCACCCACCTCGACAACCTGACCTCGGGGTTCCAGAACTCGGATCTCATCATCCTCGCGGCCCGGCCGAGCATGGGCAAGACCGCCCTGGCGCTCAATATCGCCCGCAACGCCGCCGTCGACGCCGGGGTGCCGGTGGCGATCTTCTCGCTGGAGATGTCCAAGGAGCAGCTCTCCCTGCGGCTTTTGTGCTCCGAGGCCCGCATCGACTCCTCCCGCCTGCGCAGCGGCTTTTTCAGCATGGAGGACTGGGACCGCCTGACGGATGCCGCCGGGGTCCTTTCCG
>JALOPD010000118.1 GCA_025454075.1 Desulfobacterales bacterium
TGCTGCAGGGCCCTGGCGAGCTGGCCGTCGATGATGTTCTGGACTTCGGCATCCCCCTTGGAGGCGGCGAAACGGCCCTCAATGTCGGCCAGATCGCCCTGCAGCCGGGCCAGTCTTTTCTTTTCCTGGGAGAGCTGCTCGCGCCGGGCGGTGAGCTCGCGGTCGAGGATCTGCGTCTCCCCACGGATTTCGTGGAGCTCCTGCTCGAGCCGCTCGAGGCGGGCCTTCAGATTCACCTGGGCGGCCTCGATCTGCTGGGGTGCCGAGAATTTGGAGAGCACGAAGAGCAGGATCATCGCCCCGAACCCGCAGCAGATGCAGTCGAGAAAGGAGAGGCTGAAGACCTCGATGTCCCGCTCCTTCTTTTTCACGGCCAATCCCTTGCCGGGCACATGAAGGAGCCCCGGGTGTCGACGGCCAGGCGCCAGAACTCGCTGGCGGCCATGGGGTCCCCCTCCATGGGAAAGAGGATCGTGTTGACCGGCAGCCCCGCCGGCAGACGCTTCGCGGCCTCCCGGAAAAGGCTCAACCGCTTGTCGGCTGAGACGCGGCCGCCCCAGGGTTTGTCCTTGCCCATGGTCGGAAGGCCGTCGGTCAGCAGAAAAAGATTGTCCGGGGCCGGTGAGATCCGGGCGGCCGCCTCGAAGGCATTGAGAAGGCTCGTGCCTTTTTCCGGCGCCAGGCGGCGCAGTTTTTCGACCGCCTGGTTCAACCGGTTGATGTCTCCGGCCTCGAGCCAGCCCCCCCCTTCGAGCAGCGGCCCGGCGGTCTCGTTGAAGACGTAAATCTGAACACGGCTTTCGCGGGGCAGGTTGGCGGTGAGCCAGTCGACGGTGGCCACCGCCTGCCGCCACTTGGGGGCGCGCAGCTTCTCGGCGCTGCTCATGTTGCGGCGCCGGATGACGCCCACCACGGTTTCGTCCAGCATGCTGGCGGAGGCATCCACCAGGATCAGGATGCGCTGGCCGCCCATCTTCAGGCCGGTCAGGTACTGGCGGTCGCCTTGTCCGGGAAAGGGCCTGAGGTTGCGTCCCAGCTCCTCCTCGCGCTTGGCCCCGGCCTGAAGCCGCTTCACGTCTTCCTCCAGAGAGCGGATGTCGGCCTTGAGCTTGTTGACGTGCTCCCGGCCGGCGAGCGTCTGCTTGTCCCGGTCGGCCAGTTCCTGGCGCTTTTCGGACAAGGGCTGCAGGATCTTTCGGGAAAGTCCCTCGGTTTTCACCAACTCCGCGGCGACCTCATCGAGGCTGTTGCGGGCCTCGACGAGACGGCGCCGGCCCTCCAGAACCTCCTGCTCCCAGCGGTCGGTCTCGGCGGTCAGCTCTTCGGTGACGCGCTGCCGCTGGGCGCTGTTCTGGGAGTTGACCACCACGAAGAGCAGGATGATGGCCCCCAGGCCGCAGCAGATGCAGTCGATGAAGGAAAGGCTGAAGACGGTGAGCTTTCTATGTCTCATTGCGGTCCAGGCAAGCGATCGCGACGATGGCGTCGCCGGCGGCGCCCAGGCGGATCGCATCGCCGACATTCAGCGCCACCGTACCTTCCACGCGCCGGTCGTTCAAAAAAGTGCCGTCGGCGCTGAGATCGATGAGCACGGCTTTTTCACCCTGGAGCTGAACGGTGCAATGTCCCGGATCGACCCCGTGGGCGCTTGCCTCGATGCGGATGCCTCGGCCTCCGGCCGGCGGGTTCATTCCCACCGTGAGCGGGTCTCCGGACAGGGGGTAGGCCAGGTTCCGGTAAAGGAGGTGGGTCGGCCGCCGCCCAGGCTCCGGTTTCACCGCCGGTGAAAGCGCCGGGGTGCTCCAGGGGCGGCTGCTGAAAAAGGAAGCACCGGCCGGCGGCCGCCCGCCCGTCAGCTCGCGCCACAGGGCGGGCAGCGCCAGAGCGGCCGCACCGGCAGGCAACTCGACCACCCGGGTGTTCGGCACCCGCCGCAGGCGCTCGAGGATGCCGGGCAGCCGCGCCGCGCGCTGCGAAACCAGAACGGCCGTCGCCGTTCCGGGAGCCGCGCCCCGCTGTCCGGCATCGCGCACGGCCGCCAGCAGCTCGTCGTATACCGGCTTGGCGGTCTCCAGGATCATCCCGCGCACCAGGTTCACGCTGTAGGTGGAATGGCCCGCCGGTATCGCGATGGCCGTTGTCTGCTCCTTCTGCAGCGCCGCCAGCACCGCGGGCAGGCGGCGGTAGAGCTCCTGCTCGGTTTCGGCGCTGTGAAACGGGTCAAAGCGGGTCATGCGCACAAACTCCTTGGCGGCGGCCTGAGCCCAGAGTTTGTAGAGCCCTTCCAGGCCGCTCTCGTTGACCGTCAGCGCCTCCTGGAATTCCAGGCGGCCCCCGGCCCTGAGAATGGACACCTCGAAGCGATGCAGGTGCACGTCCACATGGAGGTGCAGGCCTTCCGGCCCGGGCTCGGCCGCCGCCACGGGAAGGCTGACAAACCCCTGCACGGGGATCTCCAGCTCCTGGCTCATCCCCAGGAGCAGGCCCAGCTGGGTGCGCTGAAAGTAGGCCGGGACCGCGATCACCAGGGCGGTTCCGGACCGGCGGGCCTGGTTCCAGATCCGAGCGAGATGGGCGCAGGCCACTTCCGCCTGGTTCCCGACGGCCGGTAGAGGAGGGTCCAACGGGTCGGTGGAGAGCGAATCCCAGAAACGGTTCATGATCTGCCGCGGGAACAGCCGCGCCCGGCGTTCGGCGGCGATGCCGGTGGCGAGCGCTTTTTTTTCCGGCAGGGCGAAGCCCGGGCTTTCCAGGGAGTCTTCATCGATCCGCAGCAGGCGCGGCGGTTCACCGCCGGCCACCAGGATACCGGCATCGCAGAGTTCAAGTCCGAGAAGGTTCATGAGATATGCCTTGTAAAGGGTTCAAGGGGCCAAGGGTTCGAGGGTTAAAGGCGAGGAAGCGCGCCGTTTTTCACTCGGCTCCCTTGGACCCTCGACTCCTCGAACCCTTCTCAAGTCGCATGCAGCCGCTGGGTGAGTTTTTCTTCGCAATAGTCCTCGGTGTCGAGGATGAAGCGCTCCTGCAGCAGCTGCAGCTGGTGCAGGATGAACATCAGCAGTAGGCTGACCAGCAGCGCGATCAGGGTGGAGTTGAAGGCCACTCCCAGGCTGCGGGTGACGCCGAAGATGTTGCCCTCGATGGCTTGATGGGCCTGGCTCAGGGCGTCCCCGATGCCCCGCACGGTGCCGAGGAACCCGATCGACGGAATGGCCCAGGCGATGTAGCGGATCATGGAAAGCTCCGACTCCTGGCGCTCCCCCTCGGCCTCACAATAGGCATGGACCGCGGTGGCCACGTCCTGCACGCTGCGGGTCGTGTGGAAGCGCTGCAGGCCGGCCAGCAGCGCCCGCGGCAGCAAGGCCCGGCGCTGCGGTTCCGGCAGGGCCTGGACCTGGCGGGCCAGCTCTCGGGTGTCGTCCGGCAGGATGCGCACGCCCTCCGCCAGGGGGATTAAATCCTGATTCAACAGCGCGCGTTGCCGTAGAATCATCATCCATTTGAAGCCCATGATCGCAAAGGCCCATAGGGCCAGGATGATGGCCGCCTCCTGCTCCCAGTCGTAGATCAGCACGTAGATCGACCGCTCGGTGACGGCCGATTTGTCTTTTTCCAGCGCCGCCGCCTGCTGGGCGAGGATGACGTCGCCCCGGGGGCGGACGATGCCGACATAAGCGGCGTGCACGAGGATGACGATCACGGTCAACGAAACCACTTGATACAGGAATTCAAAGGAAATGCCTAAAGAGCGTTTCATGGGTTGGTCCTTATTAAACCGGCGATTGAATTAGGTGCAACTGTCGCCGTTGTCAGGCGGAACGGTGTGCCCGCCGCCCGTCCACCGGATAAATGAGCCATCAGACCGGCAGTCCGGCGACCGGCTGACCGAATGACCGATCCGCCAGCTCCATCAAATGTCCGCCGGGAAGTCGATGGCCTGGTCTGCCTTCACCTTCTCCGTTGGGTCGAATGGCCTCAGCGGCTCGCTTTTCGACGGCGCCGCGGGCTTTGGCTCCCGGCCCGTTTCGTCCGGGGCCTTTCCCCGGGCCGGCGGCGGGGCGGCCTCCGGCGGCCGCTGGCCGGCCTTCTCAGAGCCGCTGGACGTTTGCGCCAGATAGCTCGCTTGATCTCCATCTGCCGCCACGAGGCTGCCGGTGCTGAACTGCGCCTCACAACACATAAGGCATAAAACGGCGGCTGCGATTTTTCCAAACATTTTTTTGTTTCCTTCCCCAAATATGATTTTTTCACCCGCCGTCCCGCGGGTGAAAAAATCATTCGGCATACCGGCAGATGCGGAACCCCAGGTCGTGGCGCGGTCCGGCGCTGTAGTCCCGGAAGGCCGTGCGCAGGTTCGCGATCCCGGCCGACCTCCAGCCGGCGCCCTTTACCACCCGGTGGGAACCTTCCCTCGGGCCGGCCGGGTCCGCCTGCTCCTTCTCGGGCTCCGAGGGGTCGATCGCATAGTAGTCGTGGCACCACTCGGCCACGTTGCCGCCCATGTCGAACAGCCCCGCCGCACCCGGTCTGAATTTCCCAGTCGGTGCGGCTGCCGGGAACCCGTCGTTGTACCCCTCGATGGTCACGTCGATCAGGCCCTTGGCGGACTCATCCGCGTAGTTGCCTGCTCCCGAAGGCGGCGGGTAGCCCTCGCCCCACGGGTACTTACCGGAGACGCCGTGGCGCGCACTGAACTCCCATTCGGCCTCGGTCGGCAGCCGGTAGCCTTTCCCCAGGGGTTCGGAAGCGACGACCCGGCCCTCTTTCTGGATGTAGACCGGCGGCAGCGACTCCTTCACGCTCAGCCAGTTGCAGAAAAGGGCCGCCTGCTCCCAGGAGACCATCACCGCCGGCAGGTCGTCGCGATTGAGGTCCTGGTTTTTGAACGTTCCCGACGCGTGCGTCCCCAGGAACTGTCTGAACTCGCGGTTGGTCACCTCGCGGGTCCCGATGTAGAAGGCCCGCGTCAATCGAACCTGCTTGAGGGTTTCGTTCGAACGACGGCCCTGTTCGCGCCGGGAGGACCCCATGGCGAAGCTGCCAGGTTGCATGCGCTTCAGCTCGCAGCCGTTCGGGGCGCGGGTCAGGCCGGCCGCGCCCGGTGCCGGCGCGGCGTCCCTTCGCTTGAGCGCCGCCTTCAGCTCCTGGGGAAACCCCGGACGGGGCAGCACGCGGGCACGGAAGGGCTCAAGGCCTTCCTTTCGGATTTCGATTTCGTGCTCGACGGCCGGCAGTCTGAGCTCGGCCGGCACTTTGCCGCGGCCGGTGCCGTTGACGAACAGCTCGGCATCCGCCGGCTCGACCTTGAAATGGACCACCCCCTCCTGGGCGGTCAGCAGCAGGTCCAGCCCCTTAACCTCGCCGCCGGTGACGGCCACCTTCCGGCTCGCCGGTTCGAATCCGGATTTGGTCAGCTGAATCTCGTGTTCCTTGCCGGGGCCGACCTCGACCTCGACCGGCGTCTGGCCGACATAGCGGCCATCGACGAGAACACTCGCCCCTGCCGGGCGCGAGCGGATCGCCAGCCGGCCGTCGGCCGGCTCCAGGCGCACCTCGGGAAGGGTCACGGGCTGCCCGGCGCCGACCTCCACGCGGCCCCGCCAGGTCTTGAAGCGGTCCAGGCTGATCTCGATGTTGTGCAGGCCCGCCGCCAGCTCCAGCTCGACCGGGGTTTTGCCCAGCGGCCGGCCGTCCACCTTGACGGCGGCCCCGGCAGGAATGGAACTGAGGCTGACCCCCGACCAGTTGGGGCCCAGGGCGAGGGCGATCTCCTGAATGCGGTCGCAGCCCTCCACCTCCACCTCCGCGGCGGCCGGCTGGTAGCGGTCGTGGCGAATCTCGATGCGGCGGCGGCCCGGCGCCGCCTCCAAGGGCTCGCCCGCAACGGCCCCGGCCGGGCGGCCGTCGATGAGGACCTCGGCCCCCTGGAGGGTCTCCCCCGGCCGGCCGTCGCGATGGGCCTGAATGCGGAGACGGCCGGGGAGTTTCTGGAAGGCCAGCCGGATCTCCTGGCGGTCGTCCGCGCCGATCTCGAAGCGGTGGGCGATATCGCGATGGCAGGCAAGGGCGGCCTGAAGCTCATAGAATCCCGGCCGCAGGAGGTAATGATCGCCGATGCGGGGGGTGAGCCACCCGCCGGAGAGCGAAAGAGCATCCGGTGAGGGTTCCAGGTGGATCGACACTTGGCGCGCCGTGAACACGAACCACAAGGTTCCCGCCAGCCCCAGCAAGAGCGCCCCGCCGGCAAGGGCCCCGCACCATGCCGCCGCGCGCCGCGCCCGGCCGCGGCCTCCCCGGCGGCCGGAACGGAAAGGGACCGGCGTGACGATGACCGGCTCCGTCGGACGCGTGTCGTCTGATTTTTTTTCCGGCATGGACTGGCCTTGCCAAACCGCCGCGGCCGGCGGGGGTTAAATCTTTGCCTTGCACACGATGGTCACACGGATCGGCTCCGGGCCGGGCTTGACGACAAGCTCCAGGCGCTCGTCCCGGTAGCCGTCGCGCGATCCCACCACGGTGTAGGTCCCCGGGCGCAGGCTCAGATCGCGGGCGCCGAAACGGCCGAGTCTGCCGACGCGATACACGGACACCTCGGTCAGGCTGTCGGATGCGATCGTTACGCGCACCGGGGTTTTGGCGGTTTGAACCAGGGCGCCCAGCTTGTCCGCCTCGGCGCTGAGGCGCGGACCGAGCGGCGGCGCGGCCTGGATATCCAGCAGCAGGCGCGCGGCGTTTTCCAACTGGGCGTCGGAATCGAGCAGGCCGGGCTGGCTTACGAAGACCGCGATGCGCCGTTCCAGGACCGCGAGCGCCGCGGTGCGCTCCTTTCCCTGCTGCGCGAACTGAAGCGTCGGTTCCACCCCCAGGCATTGCTCGTACGCCGCCAGGGCGCCGGCCCAATCCTCTCGCTGTTCGGCGCTGAGCGCCCGCTGCCGCGCGGCGTCGATCCTGGCGGTGCGCCGACGGATCTCGGTCTGGGCCAGGGCCTCCGCGACGTCAGGGGCCTCCGGCCGCAGGGCCTTGGCCTTGAGAAACCGGGCCTGAGCACCGGTGAGGTCCCCCGCATTCAGAGCCGCAAAGCCCTCCGCCATCGATCGGCGAAACTCCTCCGCGGCCATGCGGGCCTTGACGCGCTGCAGCCCCTCGCGGGCCGTTTGAGACTGCGGGTCCAGCCGCAAGGCCTCCTGATAATCGGACTGGGCGGAGGGGAGGTCCCCGGCGGCGGCCAGGCGTTCCGCGGACGCCAGGCGCTGCCTCGCCGCCTCGGCCGGCGCTGCATCCTGGGAAGCGGAAGAACCGGCCGGCTCTGCTGCAGCCGGCAGCGGCGGCGAAGACGGCCGCCGGGGTTCGGAAGAGGCCTGAACGCTCGGCGCCGGGGCCGCCGAGGGCGGCGGCGTTTCAGCCTGCGGCGCTGCCGGAGGGGCCGCGATGGGCTGTGGGGAGAGATGCCCGATCCACCAGATGCCGGCAGCCGTCAGGGCAGCCGTCAGCAGCAGCGCTGCGGCCGTCTTCCATCGACGCGGCGGCCGGGGGGCGGCCGCGCGGTTGCCGGCCGACGAGGTTCGGACCCGGATGGGGGCAATGATTTCTTCCCCTCGCGGAGCGGAGGAATCCCTTAAGCTCATCCGCTGAATCCCGTCTCCGTGCGGTAGATTTCGCGCAGCAGCTCGCGCCAGCGCTTGAACTGCTCCTCGGCCGGCCCGGTCAGCTCGTAGGTCTGTCCCTCGAATTCCACCAGGATCGGTTTCATCTCGCTGCCGAAGGTTTCGCTCAGTTCCCGAATGGACTCGGAGTGCATCTCCGCCTGCTTGGAGATGTTGAACCCGTTGACGATCACCTGGCCGCCGATGACGGCCATCCCGATTTCAAGCGGCCCGATTTCCCTCCGGCCGGCGCCCATGGCGATGGCTCCGGCCAGCAGCAGAGCACCGCCCACCTGCCGGATGAGCGCATCGCGCTCGATCTTTTGCCGGGCCTGCTGCTCGTCCAGGTTGCTCTTGCGCCAGCTCTCGTAGGACGGCCACATCCGGGCATAGAAGCTTTCGTACTGCTGGTTGAGAGCATCCACGAAGAGATGCTCCCTTTCGCGGATCTTGAGCAGCCGCGCCATCATGGGGTCGCCTTCGGCCGGCAGCCGGTTGACGGATAGGGCGTCGCCGGGCCCCTTTTTGAGATAGCCCTCGTAGGCCTCGGGCGCAAACCGGTCGGCGAACCTCAGCTGCGAGACGGTGCGAAGCGTCCGGGCCTCCTGAGGGGAAAGTTTCATGCGCTCTTCGGCGAGATCATTGGCGATGCGGTTGTAGAGGTCCTGGAAGGCATCCTTCTCTCCCGGTTGGAGAGCGGCGTACGAGGCGGAAGTAGCTTGGGCTTCATACGTTTTGTCCAGCCAGACCTTTCCGGCGGCGTCGCGGGCGTCGATCCGGACCTCGAGGGTTTCACCGTTGGATTCCAGAATCGTGCCTTTGACCAGAAGGTCCACGCTGTCGGTCTCGGCCGGCAGGACCCGGACGGCCCCCCATTGGCTGCTGAGCTGCAAGGTGGTTTTCAGATGATGGGGAAGGAAGTTCTGCTCGGCCTTGCGGATCTCTGCGTGGGTGCCTTCCTTGCGCGCTTTTTCCGCGGTCATCGGCTCTGATGAAAAAACGACGACGCCCACGTCCAGGAGCTGATCCTCGGGGATTTCCCGCGGGGCTTGGAGAATGGTTGTCGGGCCGACTCTGGTCGTGGCGCAGGCCGCGGTCACCAGCGCGCAGGATAAAACAGCCAAAGCCGCAAGGAAGCGGTGCCGTTTACGGCTTGGCCCGGCTTTTCTTGTAGTCTTCATACTCCTTCCACAGCTTGGCCTTGAGCTCGGGGTCGGTCTCCTTCTCGGCGGCCTCTCGCAGCTGGCGGGCGACGATGTCGTCATCCGGGCTCGGGGTGTAGCTGCCGGGCGGCGCCCCCGTGCCGCCCGAACCCCAGCCGCCCGCTCCCTGGCCGGCGCCGGCGGCATCGCCCGGTTTGCCGCGGCCCTCCGGTCTCTTGGCCTGATCCGTGCCGGTGCCGCCTTTTTCGCCCCCGGCCGCCTCGGTCCCGCTGCCTTCCGCCCCTGCCGTCGAGCCCTTGCCTGCCGAGGCCGCTCCCCCGCCTTTTTCCACCGCCTCTCGACCGGCCTCCGCCGCCGCTTCGGCCAGGCCCCTCATGCGTTTGGTCGAGGCGGCCTGGATAAGCCTGAGTTCCTTCAGGAGCATCTCGTCGAAGGCGGCCAGCGATTCGTTGAATTGGCGGTCCAGGGTTTTAAGACGGTCGGCGGGGTCCTCTCCCGGGCCCGGGGTCGGCGGAGTCGCACCGGGCATGGCAGGGGCGCCGGCTGACGCAGCCTGCGACCTGTCCTGGTGGGCGCTGCAGGCCGCCTCCATCTGCGCCACCAGCCTCTGGTGTTCGACCACCATCTCCTGAACCCGCGCCAGATAGGCTTCATACGCCGCCGTCACCTCGGGCGAGGCCTTGCCGGAGGCCTTGAGGGCCGCCACCTCTTCGGCGATGCGGTCGCGGGTCTGCTCGCTGAGCTTCAAGTTCTCGCGCGCCCTCTGAAGCTCGGCCGGCGTTCCGGCCGGGGGCGATGGGGCGCCCTGCGCCGAGACAGTGAGAAACAAGAAGGCCCATGCGGCGGCCATGAGGGCGATCGGTTTCAAGGCGGCTGTTTCCACCAGTGCGACGTTGGGTCTAACTAATTGATTTGATGAAAATTAGCGCTACCAGTGTAAGGACTTAAGGCGCGGGTGTCAAGCACAAGTCGACACCGGGTTTCAAAGACGATGGGTGTGGGAGAGATTTATCCGGAAACGTAAAGAGCCGCCTTGACCGCTTCAAGGCGGCTCTTTATAAATTTGGCGGAGAGACCGGGATTCGAACCCGGGATACCCCTTTCGGAATATACTCGCTTAGCAGGCGAGCGCCTTCGACCTACTCGGCCATCTCTCCGAAAAATCCCCAAGCTTTTGTAGAAAAAGCTTTTGCCTTTTTTTTTCTTAAACCACTTTATTTTATCCTTTCCGCGGCCGCGGAAAGGATAAAATCACAAAGTGATTTTATGGCGGAGGGAGTAGGATTCGAACCCACGTCCCGTTGCCGGGAAACGGTTTTCAAGACCGCCGCTTTCGACCACTCAGCCATCCCTCCG
>JALOPD010000394.1 GCA_025454075.1 Desulfobacterales bacterium
TGTCAATTGCAGCGCCTCCCGGGTGCTGCCCGGAAGGCCGTTGCCGAGGGAGACGAATGGAGATGGCGGGTGGGAGTCACAGCGATGTGCTGGTTGTCGGAGGCGGGGTGGTCGGACTGGCCTGCGCCCATTACCTGGCCCAGGCGGGCCGCAGGGTGCGCGTCCTGGAGCAGGGCCCTGCCGGGGCGGGGGCGTCCTACGGCAACTGCGGGCTGGTGTTCGTGAGCGACATTGTGCCGCTGTGCGTGCCCGGCGCGGTGCGCAAGGAGATATTCGGCATGCTGCGGCGGAGTTCGCCGCTTTACATCAAGCCGGCGTTCGATCCCGCCCGCATCGCCTGGCTGCTGCGGTTCGCCGGCATGTGCCGCGCCGATTTCCTGCCGCATGCCATGCGGGCGCGCGCCGCCATCCTGGAAAGCTCGGCGCGGCTCTTCGAGGAGCTCGTTCAAGGCCGGGCCATCGAGGCCGAATACGAGCGGAAAGGCGTGCTGCTCGCCTTCCGCACCGAAGCGGCCATGCGGGGCTACGAATGGGTGAACACGCGACTCGAACCGTATGGTCTGGCGGCCGAAGCGCTGGTGGGCAAGGCCCTGGCGGCGGTGGAGCCGGCATTGCGTCCGGATATCTACGGCGCCTGGTACCATCGCGCGGACCGCCACCTGCGGCCGGAGCGGTTGCTGCAGTCCTGGAAACGTTCGCTGACGGCGACGGGAGTCGCTATCGAGGAGGATTGCGGGTTGACCCGGTTCCGGGTCGCCGGCGACCGCATCGTCGCCGCAGCGACCGCCAAGGGAGAGCGCTCCGCCGAACACTATGTGCTCGCGGCCGGCGCCTGGGCTTCGGATATCGCCAGACAGATCAACGTCAAGCTCCCTGTCCAGCCGGGCAAAGGTTACAGCATCACCATGGAACGGCCGGCGGTATGTCCCCGGATCCCCTGCTACCTCTACGAACGCCGAGTGGTGGCGACTCCCTGGCCGAGCGGGTACCGCATCGGGGGGACCATGGAATTCTCCGGGCTCAGCTTCAGCTTGAACACGGAACGGCTGCGCTCCCTCAAGACGGCCGCCGGAGAGTATCTCCGCGACCCGCTCGGATATCCCGTGGTCGAGGAATGGGCCGGCTTGCGGCCCATGACCTACGACGACCTGCCGGTGATCGGCCTCGTGCCCCGTTGTCGCAACCTCATCCTGGCGACCGGCCACGGCATGCTGGGCATCACCACCGCTCCGGCGACGGGCAGGCTGGTGGCCGAGCTGGTCTGCGGCCGGCCGCCGCACATCGACCCGCAGCCCTTTGCGGTCAGTCGGTTTCGATGAACGCGGACGCCGACCTCGAAAGAGAAAAGGCGGCCTGGCTGCCGGCCAATTTGGAAGCAGGAGGGGCGAAGGTGGAGTTTATTCCCGGATTTCAAGCGCAGGCGAGGCCGCAATCCTCCGCGTTGGGCTTTGCGTTCAAGGGCGGCAAGCTCCTGGTCTGCGTGGACCAGGGTCAGCCGCGCATCCCCGTCCTGCAGGAGGTGCCGTCATTAGACGCAGGTTCCGCATGGGTTCATTTCTTCGGTTCCCGGGACGGGGTCGCCTGCTACGCCGTCTGCCTGCCGGACGATTCCGGCGTGGATGGCCGTTTGGAACCCAGAGGGCTGCGCGAGCTCTTCGGACGAATGGACGAGGATCTGGTGTGGGTGGCCGGCCGCGCCGGGCAGCTGGTGCACTGGCACCGCAACCACCGCTTCTGCGGTCGCTGCGGAGGGCCCACCGAGGACCACCGGCCGGAGCGGGCCAAGTTCTGCCCGGCCTGCGGGTTGATCAATCATCCGCGCGTCTCGCCGGCCATCATCGTGGCGGTGGTAAAGGAGCGGCAGCTGCTGCTGGCGCACGCGCATCGCTTTCCGGCCAGATTCTACAGCGTGCTGGCGGGGTTTGCGGAACCGGGCGAGACCCTGGAGGAGTGCGTGCAGCGCGAAGTCTTCGAAGAAGTCGGCGTGCAGGTGAAAAACATCCGCTATTTCGGCAGCCAGCCCTGGCCCTTCCCGGACTCGCTCATGGTGGCCTTCACCGCCGAATACGCCGGCGGGCAGATCCGCGTCAACCCGGCGGAGATCAGCGAGGCCGGATGGTTCGCGGCCGCCGAGCTCCCCGAAATCCCGCCGCCCATCAGCATCGCCCGCCGGCTCATCGACTGGTTCTGCACAAACTTTCGCTGAATAACCGCCGCGTTACGCGGCGGTTATTTGACTTTCTGTATGTCCTCCTCGCGGCCGACGATCACCAGCACGTCGCTGTCCTTGATGACCGAACTCGCGCGCGGGACGAGCTGCAGGCTTTCCGAGAGCACGTCGCGGATGGCGATCACCTGCAGCTGATAGCGCTTGCGCAGGTCGAGTTCGGCCAGGCTTTTCCCGATGAACGCCGTGGGCGGGGCGAGCTCGCAGATGGTGTAGTCCTCGGAAATCGGCAGGTACTCCAGCACATTGGGGGAAATGATGCTCCGGGCCACCTTGTTGGCCATTTCGCGCTCGGGGATGATGGCCTCGCTGGCGCCCACCTTGAGCAGGATGCGCTTGTAGTCATCGTTCGGCACCTTGACGATGATCTCCCGGACCTGCATTTCCTTTAAATAGAGCGTCAGCAGGGTGCTGGCGGAAAGATCCTCCCCGAAGGAGATGACCACGGTGTCGTCGGCGGCGATGCCGATCGATTCCAGGACTTCCTTGTTAGTGGCGTCGGCCAGCACCGCCTTGGTGCTGTGGTCCTTGATTCTCTGGACGATGTCCTTGTTCTTGTCGATCGCGACGACCTCGATCCCCTTGTCGTATAGTTGCCGGGCCAGCTGGGAGCCGAAGATTCCCAGCCCGATGACGACGACGCGTTTCATCGCATCTCCTCCTTATCCGACGATGACTCCTTCTTCCGCATAGGTGTAGCCTTTTTTCGAAACCATGCGGGCGAGCGAAAAGGCCAAGGTCAGCGGCCCCACGCGGCCGGCAAACATCATCAGAATGATGGCCAGCTTCTGGGACGTGTTCAGCGTGGGGGTCAGATTCATGGAAAGCCCAACGGTCCCGAACGCCGACGTGGTTTCGAAGATGTATTCCACGAAAAGATGGCGGCTTTCAGCGGCGCTGCCGCTGTGGTCCGACGAGAGCAGCATAACGGCGACAATGAGACAGATGGACAGCGTCGCCGCCAGGATGATGGAGATCGTGCGCTGCAACAGCTCGCGCGGAATGGTGCGGTTGAAAATATTGACGTCCTCGCGGCCTTGCGACCGGCTCCACATGATCAGAAACAGAAGGCTGATGCTGGTGGTCTTGACCCCGCCGCCGGTGGAGCCCGGGGAGGCGCCGATGAACATCAGGGCGATCAGTCCACCGTGTTGAACCCGGCCGTTCGCGGAGTGATCGACTGAAAGAGGGAGGCGAGCACCCGGTTGAGCCAAGGAAGCTCCTTCAGGGTCCGGTCGTTTTCGAACACAAAGAAGAGCGCGGCGCCGCCGACGATCAGCAGACCGGTGGCGTACAGCACCACCTGGGTGTGAACCGAAAGCCGGCGTTGGTTCCCGAAGATGCGCATATGCAGTTCGTAGTGCACGACGAAGCCGATGCCGCCGGAGACGATGAGGGCCATCATCGTCAGGTTGACCACCGGGTCGCCCTGGTAAGACACCATGTTGTCGCTGAACAGCGAGAAGCCGGCGTTGTTGAAGGCGGAGATGGCGTGGAACACGGCGGTGTACAGCGCCTCGCTCCAGGGAAAATCCATGGAGAACCTAGCCCAGAGCAGAAGGGTTCCCGCGCATTCGTATAGAAAAGTTGAGAGAAAAACGAACTTCAGGATGGGCTTGAGATCCCTGCGGGGCGCATGGAGGAAAACCGACTGCACGATGTCGCGTTCCTTTGAAGCAAGTCCATGTCCAAGCATGACGAAGAACACGGCCGAAAACGTCAGGATTCCCAGGCCGCCCACCTGGAAGAGAGCGATCAGGATCGTCTGCCCGGTCATGCTGAGATCCCGGCCGACGTCGATGGTGGCCAAGCCCGTGACGCACACGGCCGAGGCCGACTGGAAAAGCGCGTCGATCCAGGGCAGCGGCACGCCGGCGGCCGAGAAAGGAAGCCGAAGCAGCAGCCCGCCGGTCAGGATCGCGCCGACAAAGCTGAGGATGAAAAGCCTTTCGGGTGACAAATGGCGGGACAGCCAAAATATGAGGCGGCGCCAGTCTGCGCGCCGCCGTTCAGAGGCCGGGCGCTGTGGCATCATACCTTTGCGCATAAGGCGATTTCCAATTCCGAACCGCCCCGGAGCGGGGGCGAACGCCACTCAAATGTTCTGATGAATGCAATGGCGATTTCGGTCCAGGTGCCAATTTACATTCCGTTGCGTTGTTGCAGCGGAGGATTCTAAAGCCGGATCTGAGCCCCCAGCTCGACCACCCGATTGGGCGGTATGCCGAAGTAGTCTGCCGGGTTAGCGGCGTTGCGGGACATGAATGCAAACAGGGTCTTCCGCCACCTGCGCATGGGGGAAGTGCCGCTCGTCAGCAGGGTCTCCCGGCCCAGGTAAAAGGTCGTCCGGGTCGGTTCCAGCGGCAGGCCCAAGCAGGCGGCAAGCCGCATGATCTTGGGGACGTTCGGCGTCTCCATGTAGCCGTACCACGCCACCAGCCGATAGAACCCCGACGGCAGGCGTTCGATGCGCAGACGGTCCTCGTCGGCCACGGCCGGCGTCTCCGCCGAGCGAATCGTCAGCAGCACCACGTGCTCGTGGAGCATGTGGTTGTGTTTGACATGGTGCAGCAAGGTGGGCGGAGTGCCTTCGGCGGAAATCGTCATGAACACGGCCGTCCCCCGCACCCGCGCCAGCGGATGGCGTTCGATGTCCGCCAAGAAGGCGTTCAGGGGAAGCAGGCCGCTGTAGAGCTGCTTGCGCAATTCCTCGCGCCCCTTGCGCCAGGATGAAAAGACGGTCGCGACCAGGAGCGCCACCACCAAGGCGATCCAG
>JALOPD010000395.1 GCA_025454075.1 Desulfobacterales bacterium
CGGGTTCATCACTCTTTTCTTCGGGGTCGGCCAGGCGGCAGCGCCCGCCTTCGGGGGGTATCTGGCGGACCTGAGCGGCTCTTTCACGCTGCCGTTTCTCGTGGCGGGAGGGATTTCGTTCGCCGGGATGGTCGCTTCTCTGTTTATGAAGAAACCGGCCGCTTAGGGAGAAATTGAAAATGAGAGGCCGCGCCGGCGTCGTCCTCCCGGCGTCTCAATCGATGGGAGCGGCTTCATGACCCCGCGCCCGCGAAGCGCCTTTCCAGCGCACGCCCCATGCGGGCCAGCGCCTCTTTCAAGACCACCCGCGGGCAGCCGAAGTTCAGGCGCACAAAGCCCGGCCCGTCGAATTCCCGGCCGTCCTGCAGCCCCACCCCGGCCTCCTCGAAAAAGCGCACCGGCTCGGGCATCCGCTTCAGGGCCTCGGCCAGCGTGTCGCGGTTGCCCCTGAGATAATCGATGAGCGCCCGCCGCCACTCCTCGCCGTCCCGGTAGGCCGCCTCGGCCGCCGCGTAGCCGTAGGGGTTGGCCATCGGCACGATGCCGGTCTTGCTCTGTACAAACCGCCTCCTGAGGGAATCCGAGGGGATGACCGCGAACGAGCAGCCCAGGCCGGCCAGGTTGAAGGTCTTGCTGGGCGCCATCAGGGTGATGGTGCGCTCGGCGACCTCCGGCCCCAGGGCGGCGAACGGCAGGTGGCGTTTTTCCGGGTCGAGCACCAGCCCGCAGTGGATCTCGTCCGCGCAGACGATCATCCCGCGCCGCAGGCTCAGTTCCGCCAGCCGCTGCAGCTCCTCCGGATCGAAAACGCGGCCGACCGGGTTGTGCGGGTTGCAGAGCATGAAGAGCCGCGTCCGCGGGGTGACGGCGGCCTCGAGGCGCTCGAAGTCGATGCCCCAGCGGTTGGCGCTCTCGTGCAGGGGGACCCGCACGAGCCCGCGCCGCGAGAGGCGCGGGGCGGAGAGAAACGGCGGGTAGACCGGCACCAGCGTGAGCACGTCGTCGCCCTCCTCGCCCACCGAACGGCAGGTGACGTTCAGGCCGGAGACCAGGCCCGGCAGCCAGACGATCCAGGCCGGGTCGATCGTCCAGCCGAAGTCGCGCGCGAGCATGCCCACGACGGCCTCGACCGTCCCCGGCGACGCCTTGGTGTACCCGAAAACGCCGTGCTCGGTGCGCCGCCGCAGCGCCTCGACGACGACCGGCGGCGAGCGGAAGTCCATGTCCGCCACCCACATCGGGAGGATGTCTCTTCCCGCGTACTTCTCCCACTTCTCGCTGCCCGTGCCGCTCCGATCGATCACCGTGTCGAAATCAAACACCCTGCCGTCTCCTTCCGCATCGTTTATCAGCCGCAATTTTGCAGTGTCACTGCAAAATTGCCGCTGATCAAAACGCTGACGGCTCCACCGTCAGCGTTTGGTGCGCAATAATTTGTGGTAGGCCTCGTTGAGCTTCACGAACTGCTCGTGGTCGCCGCCCTTGTCCGGGTGAAGCTCCTGGGCCCTGCGCCGGTAGAGGCGCCAGAGGTCCCGGCGGCTCATCTTCTTGAGCGCCTCCCGGCCCTTGCCGAGGATCTCGACGATCTCCTGCATGCTGATCGCGACGGAGGCGGGCGGGCGGTATTGCCGGTGGCGGTTGATGTAGTCGCGGATGTAGTCCCCGGCAAGCGATCGGGGCGCGTAGTCGTGGTCGAAGTACATGACCACATAGCGGCTGAGGTAGTCGCTGAGACGGCCGCCGGCGTCCATGCCGGCCCAGAAGGCGGCGTCGGCGTTGATCCGGCAGACCTCCCCGATGAAGTAGGCGTCGACCTCGTCGGGGTCCAGCAGCTCCGGGGAGTCCTTGGCGAAGCGCTGGTGGAAAAACTGCTGCAGGTTGAAGATGACGTAGGTGTAGGCCTTGTATTCCCGGGGCCGTAGAACGGACTCCATCTCCATGAAATCCTGCTCGATCTCGTCGCGGGATTTGCCCCGGAACCCGCGCCAGGCGGAGGCCGGCAGCCGGCCGATGGCCCGCTGGTCCATCTGGCCCGTCTTCAGGAAATGGACCCGCCGCCGGTCGAAAAGGTGGACGCTGTCCGGGCCGGGGTTTTCGGGGGCCTTGCGATCGTCCCTCCGCCGGCGCTCCTGGCGCCGGAACGGCTCGAGCTTGTAGCGGATGTCGGGCCTGAGAAACGGCCAGAACATGTTTTCCATCTCCTCCGGGACGGGCTCCGACCCCAGCGACCGGATGCGCTCCTCCACGGCGTCGTCGATGTAGAAAGCATTGCCGCCGGGGTAGACGATGTGCCTTGCGGGGTCCGTCCCCAGGTCGCAGAGGTCCCGCCAAAGCAGGGCCTCCCGCTCCCGGAAGGACTCCCGGATTACGTAGTGCGCTTTGCCGTGGATGTGCTTGCGTGCGAGGTACACGGTGCCGGTATCCTCAACAAGGGAAAATGGCCGCTTCGCGTCGAGGCCGATAGAGTCGTGACTGAGCGTTTATATGTCTCGAGTGGGCCGCTGTCAAACACCCGCCCGCCCGCCGCCCCCGACGAACGGCCCCTTGAGTTTTCCCCGGTCCATCGTTAGAGTCCACCCGAGAGCATGGGCATTGTTCGCTTTTGCCCGGCGAGAACGACACCATCCAAACGAACAGAGGCATGACATGGACGCATTGAGGCAGCTGGGAACGACCGACATCCGCATATCGCCGGTCGTCATGGGGATGTGGCAGGCCGGCAAGGAGATGTGGGCGGGGATCGACGACAAGGAAACCCGGCGGGCGGTGCGCGCCGCGCTCGACGCCGGCATCAACG
Organism: Desulfobacterales bacterium; assembly: GCA_025454075.1. The sequence goes on from JALOPD010000395.1 coordinate 2,798, forward strand.
CCTTCGACACCGCCGAGATGTACGGCAACGGGCACTCCGAACGCATGCTGGCGGCGGCCGCTGCCGACATCCGCCCCAAGGTGGTCTACATGACCAAGGTCTTTTCCAACCATCTCCAATACGACCAGGTGATCGCCGCCTGCAACCGGTCGCTGAAGAACCTGAAGACCGACTACATCGACCTCTACCAGGTGCACTGGCCCTCCGGCTCCTGGGGCGGCCGCAAGGTGCCGGTCGAGGAGACCATGCGCGCCTTGAACGACCTGAAGTCCCAGGGGAAGATCCGGGCTATCGGCGTTTCCAACTTCTCCCGCGCCGAGCTCGAGGAGGCGGCCCGCTTCGGCCGCATCGAGAGCCTGCAGCCGCCCTACTCCCTCTTGTGGCGCCAGGTCGAAAAAGATGCCCTGCCCTATTGCATGGCGAACGGCCTGACGGTCCTCGCCTACTCCTCCATGGCCCAGGGGATTCTCGCCGGCCGCTTCGGGGCCGAGCCCCGCTTCGCAGACGGCGACCACCGCAAGGGCCACCGCCTCTTTCAGCCGGATCTCTACCCGCAGGTGCTGCAAGCGGTGGAGAACTTAAAGCCGATCGCGCAGCGCAACGGGATCACGCTGTCGCAGCTCGCCCTGGCGTGGGTCCTCTCGCACCCCGGCGTCTGCGCCATCGCCGGCGCCCGCAGCGCCGCCCAGGCCGCCGAAAACGCCGGCGCAATGAAGGTCGCCCTCTCCGCTTCCGACCTGGCCGAGATGGAGGCCATCGGCCGCACGGTCACCGACCGCCTCGCTGCCGGAAAAGGCTCGGCATCATACCCCTCGCCGAGCCTGCGGACTCAGGCGGAGATATCTTTCAACCCGAGGTGATCGGAAAGATGATGGACTATGGGTCGATGGCGTTCAACCCCAGGAATTTCGCCATCGGATCGAAATCCCTGTCGTCGTGCAGCAGCGGCAGGCGGTGGTGGATGCAGAATGTTCTGATCATGACGTCTATCGTCTTCCTCACCGTAACGCCCTTTTTTCGTAACCTTCTGTAGTTGGCGGTGCTCTCAAGGGCCAACGCTTGCCCCCCCATGACCATAAAAGGCAAACGCAAGAGAAGATCCTTGGCAACTCTGTAATCGTAATCGCTTTGAAATCCCTGAAGCACCTCTGTCAGTATGAGATCCCCCATGATGATCTGCGTGTTTCCGAGCACAGAGTTCAGGTAATCTGTCTGCCCGGTCTCTTCCCCGTTGAAGTACCCGATCCATACGGATGAATCGACGCAAATCATTTATCCAGCCTCATCTCATCCAGACTGCCCGACCACTTGAGTTTCCCGCGAAACCTGAGGATGGATTCCTGCCTTTTCAATCTCACCAGCAATTTCAATCCCTCCTCGATGGCATCCTTCTTCGTCCTTAAGCCTGAAACTCGCAGTGCGGACTCCATCAATTCATCGTCAATGACCACATTCGTTCTCATATTACCCCCCCACGCTCCGATGTGTATCTTTAAATCTTATTATACACATCGATGGGTCCTTTGGAAAGCT
>JALOPD010000396.1 GCA_025454075.1 Desulfobacterales bacterium
GCGGGGGGCCTCTTTGGCGATCCAGGCGAGCATCGGGATCATGGCCACCTGGCCAAGCGGCGAATCCGCCATGGTGTCGATGAGGGCGATGGTGCGCGCGCCGAAACCGAGGTTGGCTTCGGTCCACTCGTGCAATCCGTAGAACATGCCCAGAAACGGCAGCGTCATCACCGTTCCGTAGACGGAGAGGAAAACCACGAGATAGGGCACCGGCCGGCGGGCCATCCAGCCGCGCAGGGCGAGCATCCCGGCGATGGCGAGCAGGGAAGAGACCTGCCGCAGCGTTCCCATGAACGCCTCATCGAAGCCGAGCTGATCGATCTGCCACCAGCCGGCGCCGGCGCCGGCGCCGGGCATCGCCCGGAACACGAATATGATGACCGCGATGGCGATGATCTCGCGGCGCTTGTCCGCATCTAAATCGGCCAGCACCCGGCGCATCAGCAAAGCAATGACCCCAAGCGAGCCGCAGAAGATGATCTCCTCTTTGAAGGGTACATGGCCCAACGCCAGGACAAGCGAGAGCAGCACGAAGGCCGCACCCGCACCGAGAATGTAACCGCTCAGGCGCGGGGGCGCGACTCCGGCGGCGGGTGCCTCCTGAGACCGGCGGCTCATCCGGGAGCCGAGCAGCACCCCCAGCACGGAGAGCATCGGGAAGGTTAAAGAGATCCAGTACATGACCTCGTAGGAGAGCGCCCTCGCAAGCCACCCCCCGGTGCCGGCCACCAAGGCCCCGCCGCCGACAATCGCCATGCGGCCCAGGGTTTGCATGGTCGTGTGCATCTGCTGCTGCTCGGCCTCGGAATAGGCGCTGCCGTCCGGGCGCTGAAGGGGCACGGCCTCGACCGTCATCGCGTCGGCCACCACGTCCTGGAGCACGAATCCGATCGGCGCGAGCAGGACCGCGAGCACATACCAGGTGTCGAGCGGGAGGAACGTCGCCATCCTGCCGGGATGCCCGGTCAGCCCCACCATTATGAGAATGCTTGCGGCCATCAGGGCTGCGCCGAGATAGACCAAAAGTGCCTTCTGTGACCAGAACCGGTCGACAAGATGCCCCAGGGGCATCTTCATGGCCCACGGCAGTCCCGCCCAGAAGCCGAGGGTCGCAAGCAGGGCCGGCGACAACCCGAGCTTCTCCTTTACGAAAAAGGCCTCGATGATGCCGGTGAAACCCGACACCCCGGCGGTAAAGTAGACCATCAGCGGTGGCACATAGCTCCAGCGCATGTCGCGCGCGAGGCCTGCGGCGCTGGATCCGAACCGACCGGCATGGCGGCGGGCTTTTGCAAAGAGCGAGGTCATGAGTCTCTCCGATCTCCCGCCCTGAAGGGCGGAAGTGGGCATACGGCATAAGGGACGACAAATGCGAAAACGACTCGAGTCGACCGATGAGGGCAAGAGGCCGAGCCGGCTCGACGCGACAAGCGGACCCGACCTCTTGCGGGTAGTGCCACTACACCAGGCGGATCACCATCACCCCGGCGTTTAGGCGTTTAACCAACAGATCGACGCTGCCGGAGGGTTTGTGTTTGTCGATGGCGCTCTTGAAGTCGTCCACCGACTCCACGTTGCGGCGGTTGACCTCAAGGATCAGGTCGCCACGCTGCATGCCCGCTTTTTCGGCCTTGCTGTCCGGGACAACACCCATGACGACCACCCCTTTTTCACCTTCGAGCTTAAGCCGGCCGGCGATCTCAGGGGTGAGATCGGTAATCTGCAGGCCATATCCCGACTCCTTGCCTTTCTCCTTCCGGGGCGCCTCGGCCGAGGTTAGGGTGAAGGCGCGCCGGCCGACGGTGACCGGCAGGGTCAGCTCGTTATCCCCGCGCAGCACGGTGATCCGCGCCTTGTCGCCGACGGCAAGGCCGGCGGTCTTGGTGGTGAGTTCCCGGCTGCTGGAGATTTTCTCGCCGTTGACCTTAAGAATAATGTCCTTGGGCTTGATGCCCGCCTTGGCTGCCGGCTCGCCGCCGACCACTTCGGCAACCAGCACCCCGCCCCGCTCCTCGACTCCGTAATAGCGGGCCAGATCGCCCTTTAGATCCTGCACGGAGACCCCCAACCATCCGCGGGTCACCTCTCCCGTCTCCTTGAGTTGGGCGACGATGGTTTTGGCCATGTCGATCGGGATGGCGAACCCTATGCCGTGGCCCTGCGCAAGTATGGCCGTGTTGACGCCGACCACCTCGCCGTTCAGGTTCAGCAGAGGCCCGCCGCTGTTGCCGGGGTTGATCGAGGCGTCGGTCTGGATGAAGTCGTCATACGGACCCGAGCCGATGACGCGGCCTTTGGCGCTGACAATCCCGGCCGTAACCGTATTCTCCAGCCCGAAGGGGTTGCCGATGGCTACCACCCACTCGCCGACGCTCAGGTCGGCCGAGCTTCCCAGCGGCACGGTCGGAAGATCCCCCTTGGCCGCCACTTTGATGAGGGCGAGGTCGGTGTGCGGGTCGCGGCCGATTATTTCGGCGTTGAACTCCCGCTCGTCCTTCAGCACGACCTTGATCTTCTCAGCGCCCTCCACGACATGGTTGTTGGTGATTATGTGACCGTCCTTTTCGATAATAAACCCGGTTCCGAGGCCCGCCTGCCGGCGTGGCTGGGATTCCGGCCCGCGCCCGAAGTACTCCCGGAAGCGCTCGTCGCCGAAGGGCATGGCCGCCGGCACCCCTTCTGCGGACTTCTCCACGCGAATGTTGACCACGGCCTCGCTGGAAGTTGCCGCCAGGGTACTGAAGCTTTCCGGAATCATGCGGGCTGCGGTCGGGGATTTCGAAGCCCCCACCATCTGCAGCCCGGCCGCCAGCAGAAGGCCGGCCATCACCAGTGACGTCACATACCGCCCGAATTTGAATTTCCTGATCATTGTCTTCCTCCTTGTGAGTGTTGCGCCGGTTCCCGGCGTTGATTGAGACAATGATAATCCGGTCGCCTAACCGTACCATGGCCGCAACATGATCAATCGGTTATCTCCTCCATGCCCGGCTTGAGTCGACTCCCGTTGGATACGGTTGAAATTGGAGAACGCCCCTGCTACTATCCTGCTCGTTCAAACGGCCGTTTCGGAGCGCTCTTCCATGGCGGCCCGACGCAAGCCGGCCGCTCGCGGCTGCCGGCGCTCAGTCCGGTCATGCAACGTAGTGACGTTCTCCAAATTAAATTGACACGTTTTGTAAAATCTCCCCCGCCCGTCTTTGCCAAAGAGGGAGGTTAGGAGGGATTTTCGGAAAGCGCCCTGATGATTATGAGACCGTTGATAATCCGACGGGTGCGGTATAGCCTACCCGGCAGCTCCCGATGATACGATACCTTCAGACCACCGCTTGGCCGTACCTGCG
>JALOPD010000397.1 GCA_025454075.1 Desulfobacterales bacterium
TTCCCATCATGCCCGCCCGCAGCTGACCGCCAGCGCACCCGCGTCAGGTCTGGAACAATTCGAGCCTATTTGCATTTCTCAAGGACGCATTTTGTTCCCGCCCCGGGTTCTCAATTCGGCATGCCACCGGGGTCGTTTGAAAAAAACAAACTATTTCAGTGCCATGAAATAATGCGGCCGCAGGCCCGGTGGCTGGCACCACAGTTGCTCTTACCTTCAAAGCGAGTCCTGTCTTTTTTGTGGGAGCGGCTTTCCAGCCGCGATGATCGAGGCTCAACGCCTCGTCCACAAACAAAAACGTGCTTGCCGGTAAAGTGGCGGCGTGCGCCATTTTCGCCATGGGGTGGAAAGGGGCAAGATCGTCAAATTCGCCTGGGGCGGACCCAAGGGCGGCAAGGTGGAATACTGACGAGACCACTGCCCACTTGCAGCGTACCAGCGAAGGGAGGTGGGAGCATGCGTATTTTCAAACACAAGGGCAAGGTGTTCGAGCTGGATGCGGACGGTTTCCTTCTCAACCCGAAGAAGTGGGAGCCGGAGTTTGCCGAAGGTCTGGCCGCGGAGCTCGGCGTCCGCGGCGCGTTGACCAAGGAGCACTGGGACGTCATCCACTTCATCCGCGGTGAGGTCGATAAGACCGGCAAGTGCCCGACATTGTTCGAAACCTGCCGGGCCAACAACCTGCGGCGCGGTGAGCTCAACCGTCTCTTTCCGACAGGCTACATGCGCGCGGCATGCAAAATGGCCGGCGTGAGCTACAAGGAGGCCTACCTCGGCGCGGACTACATGGAGCACAGCGCCAAGGACCTGCATGCGGTGGCCCAGCGCCAGGAGTACCGGGTGGATCTGCGCGGTTTTCTCATCGACCCGGACGAGTGGGACGAGCACTATGCCGCCCACCGGGCTTTTGAGATGAAGATCCCGGGCGGCAAACTCGGCAAACGGCACTGGCAGGTCATCCGCTTCCTGCGTTCGGCTTTTTACAAGACCGGACGGATCCCTACGGCGGCCGAAACCTGCGAAGCCAACGGCATCGACATCGACGATCTCGAGAATCTCTTCCCGGACGGCTACCACCGCGGGGCGGTGAAGATCGCCGGGCTGCGCCTGCGCTGACGAGATCTATCCTGCGATGGCGCCGAACCTGGATCTGAGCCCTTTCTTCAAGGGCTCTTTTGAAGAGCGCCCCGAAGCCGCGCTCCCGGCGCTCATGCGGGCGATCCTGATCCGCACCCAGTTCCTGCCCGCGGTCCGGCATGTCATCGGCTGGCGTGGGTTGAGGCAGTCGGCAGCGGGTGGGGAGGGCTGGACCGCCAAAATCCGCGACCAAGCCGGCGTGTTCGGCCTGTTTTTCGCGGGAGTCGAATGTGCACCGGGGTGGACGACCGGCCGCTTCGGTCTTTGCTACTTCCCCGATCCTGAGGAGCCGCTGGTCGAGCGGTGCTCCCTGCGGGCGGCCGCCGCGACCCAGAGCGCGGACTATTGGCCGCGTGTCCGCGATTTTCTGCAGCACCCCGACATGGGCGAGCTTTTCGGGGTCGGCAACCTCCTGCTCGCCGTCCGGGCGGAGCCCTGCGCGCTGGCGCTGGTCATGCAAAGCCCGTCATCGCTGCGCACGGTGGCCCGCGAAGGGGTGCGTCTGCTGCAGGCCGGGCAAATGGTCCAACTGGTCGCACCCGGCGGCTGCGACCAGGACCTGCCCGCGTGGGACACCGCCTTCGGATTCTTCGCCGTGCTGGCGGCGTCACTGACGTTCAACCTCGGGCAGCCCCCCGGCTGCCTGATCGAACGGCGCTACCCCGCGACCCAGTGGGCATACGACCATGGGGGCGCCCTATTTTCAGAAGATGCCCCCGATCTCTGGAGCGGGCTTGCGGCGCTGGGCTATGGGGAAGGAGATTTCGAGGCCCTCTGCACGGAGGTCTCGGCCACAGCGGGCGTCCCGCTCTCGTCGTCCAAGGCCGAGTGCCCAGATACGGCCGCGCCGCCGCACCCGGACAGTCTCTGGTGGCGAGCCCACCGGCTCAAGGATTTCAGCTGCGTCGACAAGAAGATCCTGGGCGTGGACGAGCGCCCGCCGCTCATCGTCCTGACGGGATTTCTGGGCTCCGGCAAGACCAGCTTCCTGCAGCACTTCATCGAGTACCAGACCCAGCGCAGCCGCTTCGTGGCCGTGATCCAGAACGAGGTCGGCGCTACCGGTCTCGACGGCAAGCTGCTGGATTACACGGTCACCGAAATCGACGAGGGCTGTGTGTGCTGCAGCCTGGTCGGCAACCTCAAGCGCGCCGTTCGCGGCATTCTGGAAGGCTTCTCTCCGGATTACATCATTCTGGAGACCTCCGGGCTGGCCAACCCCAAGAACCTGCTGGACGATCTGGGAGAGCTGGAGGAATTGGTCCGGCGCGATGCCACCGTCACCGTGGTGGACGCGCTCAATTTCCCGTCGAGCCTGGCGGACTGCGCCATTGCCGCGGACCAGGTGGCCGCGGCGAACGTCCTGTTGCTGAACAAGTGCGATCTGGTGGGCGCGGCTCAGCTGGAAGCGGTGAAGCGGCAATTGGCGGCGCTCAATGCCAGCGCGCCGGTATGCCTCACCCGCCGGGGCAATGTCCATCCCGCCCTGATCTTCGACGCGGAGAGCGGTCCGGAGGCGGGCGATCCGGATTCGGCGCCGGGCGCCTCGCAGCCGGCGCAGCGCCACCGCACCCACGCGGCCGACGGATGGCGCGCGCGAACCGTCACCTTCAGGCGCACCCTGGACCGGCGCCGGTTTCTCGAAGCCATCGACGCCGTTTCGGCTTCGATTTTTCGCATCAAGGGGATCATCGACCTGTCCGACCCTCCCCAGACCCTGCTCTTCCAGTATGTCGCCGGCCGCCACGAACTCTCGGTCTTCCCTGACTCGCGGGTTCCGCAGCGCTTCCTGACTCTGATCGGCCAGGCTGCAGCGCCGGGGATCCTCCGGCGCCTGGAGAGCCGGCTGCGGGCGGCGGAGCTCTGAGGCGGCGCCTGCGCAATCCCGGGGGTGATCAGAACGGCGGGAGGGCGATGACGCCGGCGGGCGCAGCCCTCACGAAGCCGGTCCGGTTCTGCCGGGAGGGGGCAGATCGAATTCGGCCAGGCGCGCCTCCAGGGACACGGGTTTGCCCGCCACACCGATCTTTCTGCGCAGAATGTGGCGATGGAATTCGATGGCCCGGGGTGAGGACTTCAGAATCGCCGCGATCTCCTTGGTGGTTTTGCCCTGTTTGACCAGGACGGCGATCTGGGTTTCCTGGAATGTCAGCGGGAAGTTGTTTTCGATCAGGTTGCGGACGAAGGGCGAGGTG
>JALOPD010000398.1 GCA_025454075.1 Desulfobacterales bacterium
TGCAGATCGATTCGGCGCGCGACGAACGGCGCAGCCTGCAGAGCTCGACCGACGCCGCCCTCGCTTACCTGAAGGATCTGCGCCAGATGTTCGGGGCCTGGACGCTCGCGGTCGCGGCCTACAACATGGGCGAGAACGGCCTGCGCGCGGACATGGCCCAGCAGAATGCACGCGACTACTATCGGCTGCACCTGCCCATGGAAACCCAGCGCTACGTCTTCCGCATTCTCACGGCCAAGCTCATCCTGAAGAACCCCGAACGCTACGGCTTCCGCCTCGAGCCGGGCGACCTCTACCCCCCGGTGGCCTGCGAGCCGGTCACCGTGGACAGCGACCAGGAGCTGACGCTGCTGGCCGTGGCGCAGGCGGCCGGCACCTGGGTCAAGACGATCCGGGACCTCAACCCGGAGCTGCGCAGCTACCGACTGGCCCCGGGACGCCACACCCTGCTCGTTCCCCAAGGGGCCGCCCGCGGCTTCCAGGAGCGCCTGACCCAGGTCGTGCGCGAAACGGCGGCGAAACGGCGCGAAACGGCCTACACGGTTAAGGTGGGAGACACGTTGTCGGAGATCGCCGAACGCCACGGCGTATCGCTCGCGGAGCTGCGGGAGTGGAACCGGTTGGACGCCAAGAAATCGATTCAGCCCGGGATGCGGCTCGTCATCCGGCAGAAAGTGGAGGCATCCGCGGAGGTTCCCAAACCCTGACGACGGCGAGAAGACCGGATCAGCGCGCCGCGGGCAGGACGATCCTGCGCCGCTCCGGATCCGGCTGGGGGCGGTAGAGGATGGCGGTGTGGCCGATCAGGCCCGCCACGCGGCAGTCGGCCGCCTGCTCGATCTCGGCCGCCCAGCGGGCCTTCAGCGCACGGTCCTTCAGGTCCTGGAACTTCACCTTGATCAGCTCGTGCTGGTCCAGCGCTTCGCGCACGGATTCCAGCACGGCCGGACTCAGGCCCTTCTGGCCGACGAATACGATCGGTTTCAGCCCGTGCGCCAGGCCGCGCAGGTGTTTGGCGTGTGAAGAGGTCAAGGGGTGCATGCGGCGTCACCTCGTCTGCCCGCAGGGCCAAGGGGCCCTGAGCGGCGTGTGTTTCTGCACCCGCCATAGCACAGTTTCGGTGCGGAATAAATTCGTGTTTGGGATCAAGACATCCGGGAGGAATGAAGCATGCCAGAGAGAGAACCCCATAAGGACACGGCCGCTTTCCAGCTGCAGGCCTTCCGCAAGCCCAAGGATATCCGCCTGCTGCGCCTCGAAAACGTCTCCTTTTCCGGGAGCCCGCGCAAGCACCCGTACGATCCGGCCAAGATCATCCTCGTGGCCGACCCGTACAGCGAGAACACGATATTCTATGAGTTCACCAAGGACGACGTGTCGTTCGTGGAGGAACTCCCGAGCGTGGTCGATCTGGAAGGCAACACCTACCCGATGATCCGGATGTGGGTGAAGCGCAATAGCCTGGCGATCCGCAGCACGCCGTTCATCACCGGCGACACCCGCATGGTCGGGGAGTGATCAACGCCGGAATCGGGCTTTCGGCGAAGCCGCTTTCAGGTTGCTCAAGACCAAGTGTCCGGCCGTCAGCCAAGGCGCGGGGCCTTTTGGGGAGCGCAGCATACAGACCAGTATGTGAGCACCCCCAAAAGCGCCGCGCCGCGCTGCATCACTTCCAGAAACGCCGCCCCATTACCCCCCACGGATGGCTTTGTACAAAGCCCAAGCTCACGGCGCGCGAGTCCCGTGGCGCGAGGCGTACTGCCAGTACGCCGCAGCGGCAATGGGATGAAGCGCAACGCCGAGCTTGGGCTTTCTACGAAGCCATCAGAATTTGATGTTGAGCTGGAAGGCGACGTCGCTCTGCGCCGGGCGGCGGAGCGCGTCCTCGTTCGCCCGGGAGTCCGGCGTGTAGGCGTGGGTGCCCCAGAGGGAGAAGCGCAGCGATTCGGACAGCTGGTAGTGGAGCCCGAGCCCCAGGTCCATGGTCTGCCAGTCCGGCGAGGCGTTGAGCGGCCGCTCGAAGAGGTCGTCCTGGTTCCGGGTGTAGGCCGCCATGAAGACCGACAGGTTGGTGGAAGGCAGGATCATCCAGGTCTCCAGGCCGTACTTCTGCTGGCGGTCGCGGCTGCGATCGTCCCGCATCTCCACCTGGGTGACGGAGGGGACCAGCTTGATCCACTCGGACGGCGAGAAGAGGGCCGACAGGCGGAACCCGCCGCCCTCCGATGTGCTCTCGATGCTGTTCGGCGACGAGGACGGCGGCGTCATGTCGGCGGCCGGGCCCTGGTCGGCGAGCGAACTCAGGAAAAAGCCGCTCAGCAGGAACTCGAGCGAGTCGTTGACCTTGATGCCGAAATCCAGAAGGCTGACGTCGAGGTCCGTCCCGCGGTCGAAGGCCAGCCGATAGGAGTCCTGCATGAACCCCTGACGGAAGTCCAGCCCGTCGTCCGCGTCGTCCTCGCCCGGATCCAGCCCCCGCATGCGCTTCGAAAACATGAAGCGCGACTTCCAGTAGCTGTCGTCGAGGCGCGAAATCGTGACCCCTTCCGAACGGGCCGCGTGCAGGAAGTGTCCGCCGGACAGGTACATCCCGACGTGGTTGACCTGCTTGCGGTTCGGCCCGAAAAAGACGAGGTCGCCGGTCTTCAGGTCGTCGCGGGGGACGTTTTCCAGGCCGCCGAGGCGGCTCTGCTCGGTGGAACTGCGCGGCAGGTTGACCCCGAAGACCTCCGAGTAGACCTGCTTGACCAGCGCGGAGCAATCGATGCCGCTCTGCCCCTCCCCGCCGAAGCGGTAGCGCAGGCCGAAGAACTTGCTGATCTCCTGCTCCAGGTTGGTGGGCAGCTCCGAGGACAGCTCGGAGGTGATTGCCTCGGCCTTGGCCTTGGTTTTCGTCGACACCAGCGGCGGAGGCTGGGGTTTGGCCTTCCCCTTGGCGACCTTCGCCCCGGGCCTGGCAACGGCCGGAGGGGTCTTGGCCGGTGCGGGGGACGTGGCGGCCTTCGGCGCCTGAACCCTGGGTTGGCCGGGCGACGGCTTGGCCGGGGTGGCCGCCTGAACTTTCGGCTTGGATTTTTTGGGATCGGCCGGCTTGGTCACCTCGCAGGAAGGCGGCTGACTGACGGCGGGTTTGGACTGGGCGGAAGCGGCTTGAGCGGATAGAAAACAGAAAACGGCGAGGCAGGCGGCCAATGAAAAGGCCCTGCCCCGGCGGAAAACGGCAACTTCAGACGTGAGTTCGTAAGGCGATGCGTCGTGCATGTGCAAAGTACAGACCTCGGTGCTCGTCTCGAACGATCCGGCGCTTGCTGCCGCGCCTCTGCCTCCA
>JALOPD010000399.1 GCA_025454075.1 Desulfobacterales bacterium
GCACGCTGCCGGTGGCGGCGGAAACGGACAGCGCGCGGGCCAGCAGGAAATCCCCCACCAGCACCGCAATGGAGCTGCCCCATTTGAGGTGCGCCGCGGGCTTTCCGCGCCGCAGCGCGGAGCCGTCCACCAGGTCGTCATGCAGCAGGGTGGCCGCGTGCAGGTATTCCAGGGCGGTGGCGAAGCTCTTGTCGTAGCTGCCGGTGTACCCGCAGGCCCGAGCGGAAAGCACCATCAGCAGCGGCCGCAGCCGCTTGCCGCCGCTGAACAGGATATGGCCCGCCACCTCGCGCACGAGGTCAAGATGGGGGTTGAGGTTCTTCTCAAGGGCAACTTCGATCGCATCCAGGTCCGCCTGCACCGCGGCAAGGATTTTACGCTTGAGATCGCTCACGCAACTTCCCCCATCAGGTCATACTCCATGGCATCGTTGATCCGCGCCCGGGTGAAGCAGCCGATGGCGGGCGGGATGGCCGACCCCGCGCAGTTCACGTACGTGATCCCGTCCACTTCGGGCGCCTGGAAGCAGGCCCGGCCGGCGAACAGGTGGCTGCCCAGGTCTTCTTCGATCAGCACCTGAAGGGTCCGCCCGATGTGCTTCTGGTTTTTCTCCGCGGCGATGTCCATCTGGGTCGACATCAGCTGATCGAGACGCTCCCGGGCGACTCCCGGCGGGACATGCTGGCGCAGCCGGTGGGAGGCGATGTCGTCGGCGTCAGAATAGACAAAGACCCCCAAATGGTCAAATCGAACCTCTTCCGCGAAATCGAGCACCTGCTGAAAATCGTCGTCGGTTTCGCCGGGAAACCCCGTGATGACAGTCGTTCGAAGCACCGCATCCGGTGCGATTTCGCGGATGCGTCGGAAAAGCCGCCCCAGTTTCTCACGGGTGTAGCGCCGGCCCATCCGCTTCAGGATGCGGTTGCTCGCATGCTGGATGGGCAGGTCGAAGTAGGAGCAAACCTGGGGATGGTCGGCTACCGCATGCACGAAGGATTCCTCGATGCTCTCCGGGTTTCCGTAAAGCACCCGGATCCAGGGGAGGCGGTCAGACGCCCTTCCGCTCCCGCTGAACAGGTGCGCCAGGCCGCTGATGAGGCTGCCCAGCGTTGCTGGCGGGCTCAGGTCCCTGCCGTAGGCGGTGGTGTCCTGGGCCACCAGGACCAGTTCCTTGACGCCGGCGGAAACCAGTTCGCGGGCTTCGGCCATCAGGTGCTCGAAAGGCTGGCTCTTGTGGGCTCCGCGCAGTTTGGGGATGATGCAGTAGGAACAGTGGTGGCTGCAGCCCTCGGCGATTTTGAGGTAGGCCAGGTGCGAGGCGGTCAGCACGCGAGCAGAGCCCTGGTGATCGCGACAGGCCCGTTCGGGGTCCGGGAGGATGGCCTTGCGCGTCAGGCGGAAATCTTCTACGGCCTGGACGATCTGGTCGAAGGCCCCGGTGCCCAGAAACACGTCCACTTCCGGAATGGCCTGGACAATCTGCTCCCGGTATCGCTCCGGCAGACAGCCCGTGACCACCAGCCGCCGGCAGGCACCGCTTTTCTTGTATTCGGCCAGGTCCACGATCGTGTCGATGGATTCCTCGGCGGCCGGCTGGATGAAGCTGCAGGTGTTGACGACGATGGCGTGGGCTTCTTCGGGGTCTTCGGTCACAACCCAGCCGGCCTGCTTCAGCCGACCGAGCATGATCTCGCTGTCCACCTGGTTCTTGGCGCAGCCCAGGCTGACCAGATGCAGCTTCCGGCCGATGACACGGAGCGGTGAAGGCCCTTCTTTGCGGCGCATAGATTCGGCGTCTTCCGGATGATGCGGCGGCGGGGTTCAGGCGCGCGTCCGGGGGTGGATTCCCCGATTCAGAAATTCGAAGCTCTCTGCGAGCGGTTCATTTTTCAAACCGATTTGAGCCCGTCAGGAACAGGTCCTGACGGGCTCATCGATTCCAGGATCGCCGCTGATTATAGGTTGAAAATAATAAGGGCGGCAGGGCCTGTCAACGTCGGCCGGGGCGTCAGGGCGCAGAGGGGTCCAGGCGGAAATCCCTGGAGAGATGATCCGTGAGAGTTCCGTCCGCCGCCTCGGTGATGATCAGCCCTTGCACACCGTCGAGCCGGTTGACGAGCGCAAGGCCCTTTTCGGCGCCCATGACCATGACCGCCGTCGCCAGCCCATCCGCCAGGGTGCAGTTGTCCGCCAGGATGGAGACGCTCACCACGCCATTGGTCACCGGGTTGCCGGTCCGGGGGTCGAGGATGTGGGCATAGCGCACTCCGTCCTGCACGAAAAAATTGCGATAATCACCGCTGGTGGCAAACGCCCGCCCGCTCAGCGCGACGGTCGTGTACACCTCGTCGAAACGCGCATCGGCCTTGGGCCGGTTGATGCCGATCCGCCACGGGCGGCCGTCCGTCCGGACGCCGGCGGCAAAGATCTCGCCTCCGATTTCAACCAGGAAATCGCTGAATCCGGCACGCCGGATCTCCTCGGCCACCTGATCGACGCCATAGCCCTTGGCGATGGAGGAAAGATCGAGGCTGACCCCGGCCTGGCGCTTGACCAGCGCGCCCGAACCCCTGATCTCGATCTTGTCGAACCCGACGTCCGCGAGCAGGGCGGCGATCGTTTCCGCCGGCGGCCGCTGCGCCGAACGGCCGGAGCGGCCGAACCCCCAGAGGTCGACGAGCGGGTTCACGGTCCCGTCCCAGGCCCCTTCGGAAAGGGAATGAACCCGGGCCGCCGTCTGCATCACGCGCAGAAAGTCCGCCGAGACCGGAAACTCCACGCCGGTCTCCCGGAACCGGTTGAAGCGGCTGATCTCGCTGTCCTCGATATAGGGCGACATGCTGCGATTGACCTCATCGAGACGCCGCTCGACCGTTGCCTGCAGGCCGGCGACGGACCCGAAATAGCCGCTGACCACCTTGATGCTGTAGGTGGTGCCCATGGTCCGGCCGGTCAAGGTGTGCTCGCGCTTCGCGTCGCAGGCGCAAATCAGCAGGAATACCGCCAGGCAAACCATCAGGCGGGCGGGCAAAGGGCATCTTTTCGAATCGATAGTCGATACGGGATGCTCGATGCTCGATAAGGATATCGTGACCGGCTTCAGGGTTACCTTGTTTTTTGATCGAGTATCCAGCATCCAGCATCCAGTATCCAGTATCTGCTTTTTTCCCTGCAACCAGCAACTAAAACAACACCACTTCCACCCACTCCCCCTTTTCCAGTCCCTCGGTAAAACGGTCGATGCGGATCAGGCCGTCGGAACGGACCAGGGTGGAAATCAGACCGGAGGCCCCCAGGACCGGATCGGCCTCCCAGCCCTC
>JALOPD010000400.1 GCA_025454075.1 Desulfobacterales bacterium
CGGGCGGCGGGATTCGTTATCGTCGACCCCGACACCATGGCGAGCGAGTACGTGGACAACGCCGCCTCGCAGGGAATGGCCCAGGGCGCCGGCATTCAGACGGCCGAGCTCATGACCCGGCACGGCGTCGGCGTGGTCCTCACCGGCTATGTCGGCCCCAAGGCCTTTCAGGCGCTTTCGGCGGCCGGCATCAAGATCGGCCAGAACCTCGAAGACCTGTCGGTGCGCCAGGCGGTCGAAAAATACAAGACCGGCCAGGTGTCCATGGCCGGCGGCCCCAACCGCGGCGCGGCCGGAGGGCGGCGATGATCGTCGCGGTCGCCAGCGGCAAGGGCGGCACCGGCAAGACCACCGTGGCGGCTTCCCTGGCATGGGTATGGGACCGGCCGGTGGCGGCCGTCGATCTCGACGTCGTGGAGCCGATCCTGCACCTTTTTTTGTATCCGGACATCTCCGGCCGCGAAACCGCTGCCATGGAGGTTCCGGCGGCCGACGAATCCAAATGCACCTACTGCCGGGCCTGCGCCGATCTCTGCCAGTTCAAGGCCATCAGCATCCTGGGCACGGTCCTGTTGACCTTCCCGGAAATGTGCCACGGCTGCGGAGGCTGTCTGGCCGTGTGCCCCGAGAAAGCCTTGTCTCCGGGCTCCCGTGAGCTGGGCGAGGTCGCCTGGGGAACGGCCGCCGGCCGGATCGGATTCTTCATGGGGCGGCTGCGCGTCGGCGAGGCCATGAGCCCGCCGCTGATGCGGGCCGTCGTCGCGAAACTGGCGCGAGCTCCCCAGGCGGCGGCCGGAGACGTCATCATCGACGCTCCGCCGGGCACCAGCTGCCCGGCCATCAACGCCGTGCTGCCGGCCGACCTGATCCTGCTCGTCACCGAGCCGACCCCCTTCGGGTTCCATGATTTTCGGCTGGCGCACGCCGCCTTCGCCCCGCTCGGAAAGCCGATGGCGGCGGTGATCAATCGGGCCGGACTGGGCGACCGCTCCGTTCAGGACTTCTGCCGCAGCCGGCAGCTGCCCGTTCTGGCCGAAATCCCGTTCGACCGCAGCCTGGCCGAAGCCTATTCGAAGGGACGGGTCGTGGCCGAAGCCCTGCCGAACATGCGCCAGGTCTTCGTGGAACTGATGACGGCATTGCGCGGGCTGGCCGAGAGCCCGCCGCAGCGCAAGGCGGCCGCCCATGCCTGAAATCATCGTCATCAGCGGAAAGGGCGGGACCGGTAAAACCTCGCTGACGGCGGCCTTCGCGCACATGGCGGCCGATGCCGTCATCTGCGATCTGGATGTGGACGCGCCGGATCTGCACCTGATCCTGCAGCCCGCGATCCAATCGCGCCAAGACTTCCATTCCGGCCACGAGGCGGTGATCGACACGGCGGCCTGCACCGCCTGCGGGCTCTGCGCGGAAATGTGCCGCTTCGGGGCGGTCTCCGACCCGCCAGGGGGATATCGCATCGATCCTCTGAAGTGCGAGGGCTGCAAGGTCTGCGTGCAGTTCTGCCCGGCCGGCGCCATCCGTTTCCCGGAGCGCCACTGCGGCGAATGGTACGTCTCCAGCACCCGTTTCGGCCCGATGGTGCACGCCCAGCTGTTCCCGGGCGCCGAAAACTCGGGGCGCCTGGTGGCGCTGCTGCGCCAAAAGGCCCGCGAGCTGGCGCAGGAATCCGGGCGCAGCCTGATTCTGTCCGACGGCGCCCCCGGGATCGGCTGCCCGGTGATCAGCTCGCTCAGCGGAACCGATTTCGCCGTGTTGGTGACGGAGCCCACGCCGTCCGGACGGCACGACCTCGAACGCGTGGCGGCGCTCTGCCGGCACTTCAAAATCCCTGCCGGTGTGATCGTGAACAAAGCGGATTTGAACCCGGAGAACACGAGGGACATCCAGCGTTGGTGCGACGCGGCCCAAACCGAATTCTTGGCTGCCCTGCCTTACGATTCGGCCGTAACCGAGGCCATGGTCCAGCGCCAGGCCGTCACCGAGTTCAGTGCCGATGGGCTCTCGATGGATATTCGCCGCACGTGGAGGCGAATCGTGGAGCTGGGAAACCGGAAAGCCACACCGGGGAGCAAGTTAGAAACCGCAAATTCGTTGTCATAGACACCCATGATTGAAAGGAGAACTTACCACATGAGCACCATCGTTGCCGTACCATCCGAATCCCCTGGAGGCTTGGATGCCGCTTTGGGCGCCCATTTCGGGCACTGCGATCTTTACACGTTAGTCACCATCCTGGATGGCCAGATCGCTTCCGTCAACGTCATCCCCAACGTCCCGCACGAGCAAGGCGGTTGCATGGCTCCGGTCAGCCATCTGGCCCAAAACCGAGTCAGAGTCCTGCTGGCCGGCGCCAAGTCTACCATTGCGGGCCGGCCCGGACCGTCGGCGAAGCGGTGCAGGCTTTCAGCGAAGGGCGCCTGCCGGAATTCGGCCAGCAGCACACCTGCGGCGGTGGCGGCGGCCACCCGCTGGGCGCACGCTGATCGTGCCCATCTTTTCCTCGAGTGGGAGCGGCATCCTGCCGCGATGGAATCATGGATTTCAGCAAGCTTGACGACCGTTTCATCCGGCACGTCAACGTACCGTCCAATATTGGCGTGATCGAGCTTCCTTCGGGGCGCGCCCTGGGCGTCGGCCAGTGCGGAGATTCGGTCCAGGTGACGCTCACGGTCATCGACAAGCGGATTACCGACATCCGCTGCCAGCCCCGCGGCTGCGCCTTCACCATCGCCTGCGCCAGCGCCATGAGCGAACTCGCCCGCCACCGCACGCTGGAGGATGCCCTGGAAATTTCCCCGCAGGACGTGGAAGCCGTGCTGGGCGGCCTGCCGGAGGACCACCTGCACTGTGCGCGGCTGGCAGTCAACACCCTGGGGGAAGCCATTGCCGATTGCTACCGGCAATGCGCGCCTTCCTCTCCTGCGGACAGCTCAACCATTGAGGAGGAAACACGCGATGCCCATATTTGACATCCACTGTCCCGGCTGCGGCTACCAGGGAGAGGTGCTGGCATTGTCGCCCGGCGAGCCCCTCACGTGCCCGACCTGCGGAGGGACTCAACCGGAAAAACAGATGTCACCCACCAGCACGCTCACCGGCAGCACCCGCCACCAAGTTCCCGGGCCCCGCGACCACGGGTGCTGCGGCAGCCGACCGGCAGAGGCGGGGTGCGCCGGACCAGGCTCCTGCTGCGCTGGAAGCCACGGTAGAAAATGATCGCCATCGCCACGACGCGGAACCATGTTCATAGAGGCGCCGATGGCATTCTGCTGTCGAGCCGCCGGTCGGAGACCCTATGCACCGAATACTGATAGTCTCATCCGATAACCATCGTCTGGCCGATTTCTCCATGGCGCTTAGCGACCTCGGCTTCGAGGTCGCCTGGGAGGAATCCGGAGAAAAAGCCTTTCAGAGGGTCGAACAGATTCGGCCGCTGCTCGTAGTCCTGGATGAGCACCTTGAGGACATGACGGCATGGGAGGCCATTCGAAGGTTGCTTTTCATCGATGCAACGATTAACACATGCGTGGTCAGCAAGCTGGACCCTGAAGGATTTCATGCGAGAAGCGAAGGTTTGGGAGTGATGGCGTGCATACCGTTCTGCCCTACGAAACTGTCTGCCTTGGAAGTGGTTAGGGCGCTGAACCGCATCAGCCGGTTGAACCTTTCAGAATCTTTCGCTTAGGACCGGTCGCATAAGCCCGCCTGACGGCCGGGGCCGCGCCGGCGCCCTGATTTGCAGGCCTCTCGAAAAGCTCACCGTTTTTCGAGGTTGCTCCGTTGTCGACCCGGTTTAGGTCCGGCCCGCAGCCGTGGTCCGGGCTTATGAAGCTCTTCACGCGGCACATCAAAGCTCAAGTGCGGATTCACGGGAGGGGTTCATGAGCTCACGGATTTCACGACGCATGTTTCTGAAAAGCGGTCTCGCTGCGGCCGCCGGAGTCGCGGCCGGCGCCGTGCCCGGAAGCAGGGCGCTGGCGGCGGGCGCTGAAGGCGGTTATCTCGCCACCCTCATCGACATCCGCAAATGCATCGGCTGTGAAGCCTGCGTGCAGGCCTGCCGCGAGACCAACGCCGCCAAATTCCCCGAACCCCGCAAGCCGTTCCCTAAAATGTACCCGTCCCGGGTTAAGGTGTCCGACTGGTCCGAAAGGCGCGAGGTCATGGACCGGCTGACGCCCTACAACTGGCTGTTCATCCAGCATGCCGCGGTGAAGCTCAACGGCGAGGACACCGAGTTGACCATTCCGCGGCGCTGCATGCACTGCGTGAACCCGCCCTGCGTCAAACTCTGCCCCCCGGGTTCCGCCAAGCAATTGGAAAACGGGATATCATGGATCGATGCGGACATCTGCCTCGGAGGATCCAAGTGCAAGAACGTCTGCCCCTGGGACATCCCCCAGCGACAGACGGGAGTGGGGCTGTACCTTGACCTGCTGCCCTCGCTGGCCGGAAACGGCGTCATGTACAAGTGCGACCGCTGCCGCGACCGCATCGCCCGCGGCGAGCGGCCGGCCTGCATCGACGCCTGCCCGGAGGAGGTTCAAAGCATCGGCCCGCGGCAGGACATCATCGCCCAGGCGCACGCCATCGCCCAGGAGATCCGCGGCTACATTTACGGCGAATCCGAAAACGGCGGAACCGGCACGATCTACGTCTCGCCCGTTCCATTCGAGGAGCTCAACGGAAGGTCAGCGCCTTCCGGAGGCCATATACGGCAGCGTGTTGGCGCCGTTGGGCATGACCGTGACCGAGGGGTTCCGCCGGCCGCACAGCTCGTAGGCCTTGGCGAGCGCCTCCTCGATGCTGGCCGCCGGGATCAGTCCGGCGCGGCGCGCCAGATCGGCGTTGTCCGGGCGGGTGAGCAGGATGGTGGGGCTCTGGCGGCAGTATTCGCGGGTGATCAGGGCGCACCAGCCGGCGATGGTGTAGTCGGCGCGCAGCGCGCGGTCGTGCGCCTCGATGGTGGGATGGTCGAACCAGCGGAAGTACTCCAGCGGCTCGCGGATGTCCGGGCATTCAGACAGGATCACGGACACTCCGCCGTCCTTGACGGCCTGCACGGCGTTGTCCATGGTCTTGGTCGTCTGGTAGAGGTTGATGTCCTTGGGATATCCTCCCGCCGTGGCGATGACGATGTCGGCCTTTTCCTGGATCTCGACGCCGTAGATCGCGTCCACCTGCTGCGTGGCCCGGCGCCAGGCCGACACCCAGTTGCCGGCGTACACCCCGCAGATCTCCCCGTCCAGGTTGGGGACCACGTTGACGATGAAGTCCGGCCGGACGAGGGCGGCGCATTCCATCATGTCTTCGTGCGCCGGATTGCCGTCGGTCCGCTTGGACTGCGCCAGCCGGCTGCGGCCGGCGCCGGCTTCGGGCTCCAGCGACCAGAGGTGGCAGGCCTGGATGGTGGTGTTGGAGCAGATCCCGGGCATCACGCTCTTGCGGCCGCCGCCATAGCCGACCATGTAATGGTAGATGACCCCGCCGGTCAGCACGAGCCGGTCGGCCTCGAGGGCGATATGG
>JALOPD010000401.1 GCA_025454075.1 Desulfobacterales bacterium
CTGCCGCGCGGTGCTGGTCTCCGGTGTCGGCGACACGCCGCGGGCCATCCTGGAGGAGGCCGGCGTGCCGCCGGTGGTCATGGAAGGGCTGATCCGCCAGGGCCTGGCCGCGGTCTACGACGGCATCGATCCCGCGGCCTTCGGCCGGCGCCGCGAGCGCAACTGCAGCCGCGGCTGCGGGGGCGGCGGTGGGGGATGCGGCTGAATCGGATGGCCACTCAAAAAGCCATCACTAGGAAGGACATGGAATGGAGTCGATTTTGAAATCCCCCCGCCCCCTTTGTCAAAGGGGGAGACCAAAGGAAACACGCCTTTCGGTCGCGATGCCGCGCAGAATGGCGCTGCACGCCATAACCCGATTTTCCACTATCGCTCCGGCGATTGCCTCAATAAACCGTCTGAAAGGAGAAGCGAGCGATGATCAAGACCTGGGAGAAAGTCTTCGAGTATGCCTCCATGCCCAAGCACGGGACCCTGTCGCGCAAGCTGCGCAAGGGGGTCAAGATCCAGATCAACGAGGGCCGCGTGTTCGAAAACGCCACCCTGTTCCTGGGCGAGGAATTCCTGCGCTTGACCGAGGAATCCGGGGATGAGAGCGTCAACACCTACTACGACTGGTCCAGGATCGACTCGGTGCGGACCCTGAGCGGCAGGGAATGAGCCCTACCGTGAACCTCGCACCGATATGGCTGACACTGAAAGTCGCCGTGTCGGCCACCTTGCTCGCCGGCCTGATCGGGGTCGGGCTGGCCTGGCTGGTCTCGCGCCGCGCCTTCCGGGGCCGAGACAGCCTGGACGCCCTGCTGACTCTGCCGCTGGTGCTGCCGCCCACGGTCCTGGGGTATTACCTGATCGTGGTGCTGGGCCGCCACGGTTGGATCGGCGGGTGGCTGAAGGAGACGGCGGGAATATCGCTGATCTTCACCTGGCAGGGGGCGGTGGCGGCCGCCGCCGTGGCCTGTTTCCCCCTGCTGTTCAAGTCCGCGCGCGCCGCGTTCGAGAGCGTCGACCGCCGTCTGGAGGACGCCGCGCGCAGCCTGGGGCGGTCCGAGGCCGAGGTGGCTTTCCGGGTGACGTTGCCGCTGGCGCGGCGGGGAATCGCCGCCGGTGCGCTTCTGGCCTTCGCCCGGGCGATGGGCGAGTTCGGGGCGACCTTGATGGTGGCGGGCAACCTGCCCGGCAAGACCCAGACGCTGGCCGCCGCCGTTTACGAGGCGGTGCAGGCGGGGGAGTCGTTTCAGGCGAACCTGCTGGTCGCCGTCACCACGGGGCTGGGCCTCTTGGTCCTTTACAGGTCCGGAAAGCTGCTCCAGAACCCCGTCTCGGCTCACTAGGCGGAGCGTATGAACTCATCCAGCCGATGGAAGTCCGCTCTGGTCATCGCCGTGGTCCTGCTGCCCCTGCCGGCGCACGCTGAGATCACGGTGTCGGCGGCAAGCAGCCTCGCCCATGTCATGAAGGAGGTCATCGCGGAGTTCCAGGCCCTGAACCCGACCCCGCGGATCCACCTGAACCTGGGGCCGACGGGATCGCTGGTCCAGCAGCTCCGCAACGGGGCTCCCGTGGATGTGGTCGTACTGGCCAGCACGGCCGATATGGACGGTGCGGAACGGGAAGGACTGATTCTCGCGCAGACCCGACGGAACGCCGCCGGCAACCGCATGGTCCTGGTGGTGCCGAAAGACGCTGCGCTCACGATCCGCCGGCTCTCCGACCTGACTTCTTCCCAGGTGCAGCGGATCGGGATCGGGAACCCGGCCACGACGCCCGGCGGCAGGTATTCGCGCCAGGCGCTCGAGGCGCTGGGTCTGTGGAGCCGGCTCGAGGAGAAGTTCATCGTCGATTCCCGCCGCTCGGCCTGCTGACGGCGGAACGCTCCTGAACGGCACCGCCGCAGGGTGGTATGAAAACGACCGATGCCCCCTTTCACGAATCCGGCCGGCCGACGGAGCGCAAGGTCCGAATCCGGCCAGCCGGGATTCAGGACCTGGAAGAGCTGGTCGAGCTTCTGCGGCGGCTGTTTTCGATCGAGGCCGACTTCGAGGTGAACGCCTCCCGCCAGCGAAGGGGACTGTCCATGCTGCTGGACGGCGGCGGGGAGCACCGCATCCTGTTCGCGGCCGAGGCCGGCGGCCGGGTGGTCGGCATGGCCTCGGCCCAGACCCTGATATCGACAGCCGAGGGCGGCTTCGCCGCCCTGGTGGAGGATGTCGTGGTGGCCGAATCCTTTCGCGGCCGGGGGATCGGCCGGATGCTGGTCGCAGCCATCGAGCGCTGGGCGGCCGACCGCGGCGTGACGCGGCTGCAACTGCTGGCCGACCGCGCCAACGCCCCGGCGCTGCGTTTTTACGATAAACAAGGCTGGAAGGCCACCCAGCTCATCTGCCTGCGCAGACGGCCCTGAGCGCGCTGCCCGCTTGCGCCGTTCGATCCTCGTCCGCAGCCTGCCGTGCATGCCGAATCAACCATCCGCACCATCCGTACGCCCTACCGAGTCTTCAGGCCGGCCGGCAAAGACGGTGAGCGGCCGCGCCGCGCGACAAAGGCGGTTGCGCCTCCGTCTCGCTTGACATCTTGCGGCTCAGCCAGCATACTCCGCCGCAGAAATCGCATCCAACAGCTTTTCACGTTCCTGCCGACACGGACCAGAATATCGAAAAAGGAGGCGCAATGGTCAGGATGCAACGAAACGGGCGGCCGGTGTTCATTTTCATGTTGCTGGTGGCGGTGTCGATCGCGCTTCCCTGGCAGTACGCGCTGGCGGCGCTGGTGCCGACCGATGCGCTGGCGGGCCCCGTGGGCGAGGCCGGCGGCCGTGCGCGGCTGCAGCAGGCTCTGGCCCGGGAGGATGTGCGCGCGATGCTGGCGGCTCAGGGGCTAGACCCCGAAGAGGCCCGGCTGCGGGCGGCGAGCCTGACCGAAGCCGAAGTGCGGCAGCTCGTCGACCGGATCGACCGGCTGCCGGCGGGGGCCGGCGGATTGGGTGTGGTTATCGGCGTGCTGATCTTCGTGGCGATCATCCTCGTTATCCTAAAGGCGACCGGGACGGTCAGATAAACGGCCGATCCAAATCGCGGGAGAAGGCCATGGACAGGATGCAGGCGTTGGTCAAGGCCAGGCCCGAAAAGGGGCTCTGGCTTCAGGAGGTCCCGATCCCTGCAGTGGGCATCAACGACGTGCTCATCAAAATCCACAAGACCTCCATCTGCGGAACCGACGTGCACATCTACAACTGGGACGAGTGGGCCCGGAAGACCATCCCCGTGCCCATGCCCGTCGGCCACGAGTTCGTGGGCCGGGTGGCGGCGGTC
>JALOPD010000402.1 GCA_025454075.1 Desulfobacterales bacterium
GTCCAGCATTATGGCGGCCAGGTCGAGCTCGTCGTCGGCGAGGACCGCTTTGATGCCAGCAGCGTGCTTGACATCCAATGGGCCGGCGGAAAGATCCAGAAGGAAAATCTCAAAGAAGTCGTGTTCGAAGGCGACGCGCGCACCCTCAAGGATATCCAGATCCTGGCCGCCGTCAATTACGGCGAAGACCTCATGGGCAAGGGCGTCCCGCTGCCGAAGGAACTCAGGTACCTGAGATAGGAGCGATACCGTCCGGGAGTTCGGCCGCCGGGAAGCGGCCGGGCATGAATCGATTCTCCGCAGATATGATCGTTGGACTCATCGTCGCGGGCGGAACGGGGACCCGCTTCGGCGGCCCCATCCCGAAACAGTATGCCTTGCTGGCGGGGGTGCCGATTCTCGTCCGCACCCTGCGCGTTTTCGACGCGTGCGAATGCGTGGAGCGCTTGGTCGTGGCCGTGCCGCCGGAGGATGTCGCTTTTGTCGGTGATACGATGCTCGCCGCCGCCGCGCTGAACAAGAGCGTTGCGGTGGTCGCCGGGGGGGCGCGGCGGCAGGATTCGGTCTTCAACGGGCTGGCCGCCGTTCCGTCCGAGGCGACGGTGGTGGTGATCCACGACGCGGTTAGGCCGCTCGTGACCTGCGCCGCGATCAGCGCCTGTGCGGACGCCGCCCGGCAGCACGGGGCATGCATCGTTGCCTGGCCCGTCTGGGATACCCTCAAGCGCGTGTCAAGCGCCGGCTGCATCGACGCCACCCTGGCGCGCGAAGACGTGTGGATGGCGCAGACGCCGCAGGCGTTTCGCAGCGCCGTGATCCGCACGGCGCACGAACGCGCCCGCCGCGAGCGCGTGCCGGCCACCGACGACGCCAGCCTGGTGGAGCGCATGGGAACGACGGTGCATGTGCTGCCCGGAAGCCTGCGCAATTTGAAGATCACCACCGCGGAGGACCTGGCGCTGGCCGAGGCGTTGCTCGGCGCCGCGCTGCCGCGGGCAGACCCTGCCTATTGATTGACAGCCGTCGGCGGCATCTTTATCTTCCCTTCTGCGTGGCGCGGTGACTCCCCCCATCAACAGGCAGCCGTCGGCCGACGGCCTCTGCGGCCGCGGGGCTTGCGACCGGCGCCACGGAAGATGGCGCATCGGCTTAGAGGCGGCTGCGCAGATATGAATTTAGGATAGCGTTATTCATTCTGAGGCGACGTCCGGAAACGGCCGCCCGGACCCAAGGAGGCTTTGACATGCAAGGTGTGAACGGTCGGCAGGAGCAGACGAAAGACATGGCGAGCGAAGCCTACCTGCGGCAACTGCGCCAGACTTTCGAGCAGTTGCCAAACGACATTCCGCTGCTTTTGTTCGCCGACAAGGGCCGCGATGACGTGTTTGCCCAGGCGACCCGTCAGGTCATTCGCGCGTTCCGGGAACTGAGCCCCCGGATCACGTTGAAGGAGTACGATCTCGGCCATGAGCTGGCCCGGCGTCATAACGTCGTAAGCTCGCCGACGCTGCTGATCGCCCCCGGCCGCTACGATATTCGCTGGATGGGCGCTCCCATGGGCGAAGAAGCGCGGACGTTTCTGGAGACTTTGATTTTGGTCGGCACGGGGCAGAGCAATCTGAGTGAGCAATCGCGAAATGTGATCCAGCGCATCGACAGCCCCCGTCGGATCAAGGTCTTCGTCAGCCCCACGTGCCCCTACTGTCCGCAGCAGGCGGTCAACGCCGTGAAGGCCGTCATCGAACTGCCGGAGCAGCTGTCGCTGGAGATCATCGATATTCAATGCGAGCCCGAGCTGGCCAACCAGTACTCCGCGCAAAGCGTGCCACAAGCCTTCGCCAACGACGTTCTGATCGGCCACGGCGCTCAGCCCGAGGAAGTGTTCGCGCTCTCGCTTCAGAAACTGGAGCCTCAGACGCTCTTTATCCCCGAAAGCGATGCGGAGCAGGTGGAGGCCGACCTGCTCATCGTGGGCGGCGGTCCGGCTGGACTCACTGCCGGGATCTACGCGGTGCGTAGCGGGTTGCGAGCCGCCATCGTGGAGCGCCAGGCCCTGGGAGGACAGGTGGCGACCACCCCGGTCGTCGAGAACTACCCGGGCTTCACTTCGGTCGGCGGCAAGACCCTAGTCGACATCCTAGTGAGCCATGCGCTGCAGTACGTGCAGATCTTTCCGGGAGAGGGTGTGCTGGACGTCCAGCACGGCTCGCCGATCATGGTGCAGACCAGCCGGCGTAAGTTTCTGACCAAAACCGTTTTACTGGCCACCGGTGCCAGCCACCGTCATCTCAACGTCCCGGGTGAAAAGCGGCTCGCCGGCCGCGGGGTGAGCTACTGCAGCACCTGCGACGGTCCGCTGTTCAAAGGCAAGCAGGTAGTGATGGCGGGCGGCGGCAACAGCGCCGTAACGGAGGCCCTGCACCTGTTTCATATGGGGGTCAAGGTCACCCTGATTCACCGCCGGGACAGCCTGCGCGCTCAGGAGTTCCTCACCCGACAGCTGGCCGAGAACCGGATCCCGGTGCTCTGGAACACCGAAATCCGTGAGATCAAGGGCGAAGATCGGGTGCGCGATATCACGCTTTTCAACAACGCCACCCAGAAGACTTCGACGCTCGCCACCGACGGGGTCTTCGTTGCCATCGGCTACGAGCCGGCGGTGGAACTGGCCCAGAAAATGGGGCTCGAGCTGACGGCGGACGGCTACATCAAGCAGGACGGCCGCCACCGCACCAGCCGGCCGGGGATTTACTCGGCGGGAGACGTCGAAGGCGGCTACAAGCAGATCGTCACCGCCTCCGGCCAGGGCGCCGAGGCCGCGATGACCATTTTCGAGGACTTGATCAACCCTTACTGGCTCGCCGTGAAGCCGGGGACGCCTTCGGTGGAGCAGCCGGTGGCCCTGGAGCCCTGACGGGGCGGCCGCGCCGAACCCCATGAAATGCCGACGGGAAAAGGAAACCAGCGGTTCGTTCGACTCCAGCCTCTATCCGAATCTGCCACGGGTAGCGGTCGGCGCCGTCGTGTTCAAGGAAGACCGGGTCCTCTTGGTCCAGCGCGGCAAACCGCCGGCCGAAAGCCTCTGGGCCATTCCCGGCGGAAGGGTCGAACTGGGCGAGACGCTGCAGCAGGCCGCCGAGCGCGAGATCCTCGAGGAGACCGGAGCGACCATCCGCGCGCACGAACCGGTGTTCACCTTCGATATCATCGAAAGAGAGCCGAACGGAGCGGTCCGGTTTCATTATGTGGTGGTGGATCTGGTGGCGGATTGTGTGGCGGGTGATCTGGCGCCGGGAGGCGAC
>JALOPD010000403.1 GCA_025454075.1 Desulfobacterales bacterium
GGACGGCCACGACATCTACAAGTACGCGGTGAAGACCGTCCCCCTGGCGGTCAAGAAGAATCTCGACGACACCGGCATCGGGCTGGGCGAGGTCAAAAAGATCCTCATCCACCAGGCCAACGAGAAAATGGATGCCGCCATCGTCAGGCGGCTGTTCGAGCTCTACAAGGTCAAGGCGGTCCCCGCCGACATCATGCCGATGATCATCTCCTGGACCGGCAACAGTTCGGTGGCGACCCTGCCCACCCTGCTCGACCTGATTTTGAAAGGCAGGCTGGATGGGCACCGGCTGAATCCCGGCGACATCGTCGTTTTCGCTTCGGTCGGCGCCGGGATGAACATCAACTCCATGATCTACAAAATGCCCTGACAGGCAAACCACTTCGGCCGCCCAGGATCTTTCACTCGGCGATCCGGGTCGGGTCCACCGGCCGGCCGTAGTCGACGCCCGGCATCCCGAAGCCGTGGTGGCGCAGAAACTCCTCGCGGAAACCGTCCAGGTCGGCATACCGGGCGAGGGTGGCGGTGGTGACCTTCCCCCAGCTGTCGGCAACCGCCGCCTGCACGTCGGGCCGCATCTCCCGGTCATCGACCCGGATCCGGCCGCCGCCGTCCAGAGGGAGCTCGCGACCCGAAAACAGGAAATCGCGGAAGAGCCGGTCCATCTGCTGGATGCAGCCTTCGTGCAGGCCGCGATCCTTCATCGCCTTGTAGAGCAGCGACATGTAGAGGGATACCCCGGGGATCACCGCGCTGGCGCGGGTCACGATGGCCTTGTTCACGCTGATCAGTGCCCGTCCGCCCGAGGTCTTCAGCCGGGAATCCAAACGCTGCGCCGCGGCCTCCAGGTCGGCCTTGGCGCGGCCGATGGTCCCGTCGCGATAGATCGCCCGGGTCAGTTCCGGCCCGATGTAGGAAAGAGCGATGGCCAGGGCGCCCGGGGCCAGGGCCTTCGCCGCCAGCAGCCGTTCGATCCACCGCCCCCAGTCCTCGCCGCCCATCACCTTGACGGTGTGCGCCACCTCCGCGTCCGTGGCGGGTTCCGCGGTCGTCTCGGTGATCCGGCCGGACGAGAAGTCGATGCTCCGGGCGGTGAAGGACCGGCCGATCGGCTTGATGACCGAGGTGTAGATCGCGCCCGTCGCCGGGTCGATGCGGCGGGGCGCCGCGATGCTGTAGACCACCAGGTCGACGGCGCCGAGGGACGACCCGATCCGCTCAATCGTTTCGTCCTTGACCGCCTCGCTGAAGGCGTCGCCGTTGATGCTCCAGGCGCCCAGGCCGGCCTTTTCCGCCTCGCGCTGAAAGGTCGCGCTGTTGTACCAGCCCGCGGTGGCCGAGCGCCGGGCCGCTCCCGGGCGCTCATAGGCGACGCCGACGGTCGCCGCCCCCGCGGCGAAGGCCGCGACGATGCGGGCGGCGAGGCCGTAGCCGTTGGAGGCCCCGATGACCAGCACCCGCCGCGGGCCGTGCAACGTCCCCCGGGAGCGGACGAAGTGGATCTGCGCTTTGACCTGGGCCGCGCAGCCCTGCGGATGGGCCGTGATGCAGAGGTTGTTCCGGATGCGGGGTCCGATGACGATCATAGGGTCGGCGTCCGATGCAGAAGGTTGCTTTCCTTATTAACGCCGGCCGCCGGAGCGGTCAACCGCCTCCGGCCGGCCCCGGTCGGGCGGCCGCATCCTCCTGGAAGCGCAGCGGCCGGCACGGGACAAAGCACTTGACACCCCCTGCCGAGGTATAATATCGATTCGCGCTCGGGTTTCGTCCCCTGCGATCCGGCGGGAAACGTTTCTTCGTCCGCCATCCTCATCCATCTATTGAGGCGCCATGCGGAAGCTCTTGCGTTCGTTGCTGATTCTATCCGGCGTCGTCGTATGGTTTCTTTCCCCGGCCGCCGCGGCCGCCGACTACAAGACCGAGTACAAGCTGTCGACCGTTTTCGGCAAGCCGTATCCGTGGGGCATCGCCGGCGAGCGCTGGGCCGAGCTGGTAAAGGAGCGAACCGGCGGGCGCATCAACATCAAGTGCTATCCCGGCACGAGCCTGGTCGGCGGCGACCAGGCCAAGGAATTCGGCGCCATCCGCCAGGGCGCCATTGACATGGCCATCGGATCGGCGATCAACTGGTCTCTTCAACTGAAAGAGCTGGGCATATTCTGCCTGCCGTTTCTCCTGCCCGACCACAAGGCGATCGACGCCGTGACCGGCGGCGAGGTGGGCAGGGCGCTGTTCAAGCTTCTGGAGTACAATGACATTCTGCCTCTGGCGTGGGGCGAAAACGGTTTCCGGCAGCTCAGCAACTCCAAAAAGGACATCCGCAAGCCGGATGACTTGACCGGGCTCAGGATCCGTGTGGCCGGCTCGCCGGTGTTCATGGACACCTTCGCCGCACTGGGGGCCGCCCCCGTTCAGATGAGCTGGGCCGATGCGGTTCCGGCGCTATCGAACGGCATCGTCGACGGCCTGGAAACCGCGTTCGCCGTTTTCGCCCTGGCCAAGCTGCCCGCCGCCGGCCATCAGAAGTTTCTGACCCTCTGGAACTATGCCGCCGATCCCCTGATCTTCGCGGTGAGCAAGGATGCCTGGAAGAGCTGGCGGCCTGAAGACCAGACCGCGGTGCGCGAATCGGCCATCCAGGCCGCCCGGGAAAACGTTGCCGCCGCCCGCAAGGGGCTGATCCCGCCGGACGATGCGGGCATCCGGGAGGTCGAGGCTCTCGGCGTCAGCGTGATCCGGCCGACCGACCTCGAAAAGGCCGAGTTCAGAAAGGCGATCCGGCCGGTCTACGAGAAGTGGACCCAGCAGATCGGTCCGGCCCTGGTAAAGAAGACCGAGGAAGCGGTCGCCCGGCGCAAATAGCCTGCCGCACGGTGTCGATCCGGGATCGACTCTCCGGCGGGGGCGTTCAGCCGCTTTTCGGATTCCATGAATGGTCACGGAGCGAGGAGATGGGCAACAGCAGACCGGTGTACAGCACGGAATCGGGGCGCGTCTGCCCCGCGTGCGCCTGCGGCCGCAAACCGGCGGTCTCCGCGCCCTCCGACGGAGTCATCCGCATCCGCCGCGAGGTCAAGGGCCGGGGCGGGAAAACCGTGACGGTCGCCGCCGGGTTCCAGCTCGATGACGGTGGTCTCGGCAAGCTTGCGGCCGAATTGAAGCGGCGCTGCGGAAGCGGCGGGTCAGCCAAAGACGGCCAGATCCTCATTCAGGGCGACCACCGGGAAACCCTGCTCGGCGAGCTGAAGCTGAGGGGGTTTGCGGCCAAGCTGGCCGGAGGATAGGCCGGCGCGGCG
>JALOPD010000404.1 GCA_025454075.1 Desulfobacterales bacterium
CTGGCGTCAATGGGTCAGCGGCCAGCCGCCGGAGTTCCTGCAGTTCGCCGCGGATTCCCTGGGCGGCCCGGACCGGCTGCTGGATCTGGCCCGCAGCGCTACGAAGGCCGATTTTGCCATGACGCCGCGGCAGGAGGCGCCCGGCCTGCGGGAGGAGTCGCTCGACGCCTTTCGCAGGCGGCTGGATCATCTGCGCACCGGCTGGCGCCAGGACCGCGCGGAGGTGCGAAAGCTCCTGCTGGTAGCCATGCTCGACGGGCGCAGCTACGGAGCCCTGCGGCGGCCGGCGGACGGCGAGCGGCCATCGGGACGGGAGCGGACCGTGGAGAGCCTCCTCGCTGCGCTGGATGCCTATCTCGACCAGCCGTATCCGGACTGCCCGGCGCCGGCGGCCGTCGCCAAACTGACGACCTCCGTGCTGGCCCGCGCGGCCCAGAAGGGCGCCCCGCCGCCGTCGCATCCCGTCTTCGCCGCCTGCGAGGACTTCCAACAATCGGCCGAGCAGCTGGCCGCGGAGATGACCGGCCAGCTGCTGTTTCTGAAATGCCGCCTCCTGGAGCGAACGGCGGCGGAGCTCGAGCGGCGCACCGCCGCGCGCGGACGGGTGTCTTTCGACGATCTCCTGCGCCGGGTGGCCCGGGCGCTCGGCAGCGGCAGAGGCGATGAGCTGACCCGCACCGTGCGCGAGCGCTACCGCGCGGCGCTGGTGGACGAATTTCAGGATACCGACGAGCTGCAGTACGCCGTCTTCGAGCGCCTGTTTGCCGCCCCGCCGCACCTGCTGTTCATGATCGGGGACCCCAAGCAGGCCATTTACGGGTTCCGGGGGGCCGACCTTTTTTCCTACCTGCGCGCCGCCCGGAAGGCCGACACGCGATTCACGCTGGTCCGCAACTGGCGCTCCTCGCCCGGCCTGGTGCGGGCGGTCAACGCGCTTTTTTCGCGCTGCGCCGCCCCGTTTGTCTATCCGGGCATCGAATTCGCCCCGGGCAGCGCCGCGCAGCCCGAAGCGGGAGCCCCCTCGCCGGCGATGATCATCTGGCACATCGAGGCGCGCCGCCACCGCGGCGACGGCAAGGCCCTGACCAAAGCCGATGCGCAGTGCCGGCTGGCCAGGGCCGTGACCGTCGAAATCCAGCGGCTCACCGCGGAGCGCCCGGGGAACTGGCCGGCCGCCGCTATCGCCGTGCTCGTGCGCACCAATCGCCAGGCCGAGCTGATGAAAGCGCATCTCTCCGCGGCCGGCGTGCCCGCGGTCGTCTACAGCACCGCCAACGTGTTCGACGCGACCGAGGCCCGCGAACTGCTGGCCCTGCTCGCCAGCCTCTCCGACCCGCAGAACGCGCTGCGGCTCAAATCCGCGGCGGCCACCCGGCTGCTGGGCGTTTCCGCCGCCGAAATCGCCGCCGGCGAAAATTCAGGAGACGTCTGGGAACGGCGCGTCAGCCGGCACTGGGACTATCACCGGCTCTGGACCGAACGCGGATTCATCGCCATGTTCCGGCACTTCCTGTCCGGCGAGGGCGTCAAGCAGCGCCTGCTGCGCCTGCCGGACGGGGAACGCCGCCTGACCAATCTGCTGCACCTGGCCGAGCTCGCCCACGGCGCCGCCAGCGAGAACAGCCTCGGCCCGGCCGGGCTGCTGGCCTGGCTCGAACGTCAGATCGATCCGCGCGCGCAGCGATCCGAGGAAGCGCAGCTGCGTCTGGAAAGCGACGAGCGGGCGGTCAGGATCGTCACGGTTCATCGCAGCAAGGGACTCGAATACCCGGTGGTCTTCTGCCCCTTCGTCTGGTCCGGGTCCGCCCTGGGCGCCGGCGACGTCACCTTTCACGACCCCGCCAACGATGACCGGTTGACCATCGATCTCAGCGGCGACAAGGACTCGCCCAACCGCGTCCACGCCCAGAACGAGATGCTGTCCGAAAACCTGAGGATGCTCTATGTGGCCGTGACTCGGGCGCAGCAGCGCTGCTACCTCGCCTGGGGGCGGGTCAACACCGCCGACACCTCGGCCCCGTCTTACCTGCTGCGCGCGCGGGAAGAGACGGACCGGGCGCCGGGGGTCGACTGGATCTCCCGGCTGAAAGCCGAATTCAACGCCATGGGCGACGACGAGGCGCGCCGCCGGCTGGACGAGTTGGCCGGCGCCTCGGACGGCGCGATCGCGATCCGTCCGCTCCCGGATGCGCCGCCGGCCCGACCGGCGCCAGGCCGCAGCCGGCCGCGCCGGTTGACCGGCCGCGAGTTCCGCGGACGGATCGACGCCACCTGGTCCCTCGCCAGCTACTCCGCCCTGGCGGCGGCCGGCGGAGCGGATGCGCGCGACCACGATTCCGTCTATCCGCCGGAGAGCCCGGCCCCCCGGCCCTCGGATCCCGCGCCCGCGGAAGAGGGCGGGCTGCACGGGTTCCCGGCGGGCGCGCGCGCCGGGAACTTTTTCCATTCGATCTTCGAGGCCCTCGATTTCGCCCGGCCGGATTCGCGCACGATCGTCGACCGCAAACTGGCGGAGTTCGGCTTCGACCGATCCTGGGCCGAGCCCGTCTGCCGCATGATCGCCGACGTGCTGTCCGTCGCCGTGTTCTGCGACCCGTCGCCGGTGCGCCTGGCGGAGGTGAACGCCGAACGGCGCGTCAGCGAGATGGAGTTCTACTTTCCCCTGAACCTGGTGACGCCGGCCCTCCTGGAGGAGGTCTTCGCGCGCCACGGGGGGGCGACGGGCATCCGGGAGGCCGCACCGCAGGCGGCGATCGGCCGTCTGCAGTTCGCACCGACCCGCGGCTTCATGAAAGGATACATCGACCTCGTGTTCGAGCACCGCGGCCGCTACTACCTGATCGACTGGAAGTCGAATCGCCTGGGCGCCGCCCGGGAGGACTACCGCCCCGATCGCCTGGGATCCGCGATGGCGGCGCACCGCTATGACCTGCAGTACCATCTCTACGCCCTGGCGCTGCATCGCTACCTGCGCCGCAGCCTTCCGGGTTACGACTATGCCCGGGATTTCGGCGGCGTCGGCTATGTCTTCCTGCGCGGAGTCAACCGCGCCTGGGGCGCGGACGCCGGGATTTTCCGCGACCGACCGTCGCCTGAACTGGTGCATGCGCTGGGAGAAGCGCTCATTCCCGATGATGCCTGATCTGACTGAAAGCGGCCTTTTTTCGGCCCTCGACCTGCATTTTGCCCGGTTCATCCGCGGTTTCGGAAGTCCGGACGCGGACGCGCTGGGCCTTGCGGCGGCGCTGGTGAGCCGGGCGGCCGGCAGCGGCGACGTCTGCCTGGATCTGA
>JALOPD010000405.1 GCA_025454075.1 Desulfobacterales bacterium
AAAAGTTTCACGGTTGACGAAGACGGTTTCATCGATTCCTACTCCAACTGGAGCCCGGAATGGGTCCAGTGGGTGAAGCATCAGGAAGGCATCGAGGAGCTGAACGACGAGCACAAGAAGCTCATCGAAGTGCTGCGCGACTACTACGAAAAGAACGGCATCGCTCCCATGGTGCGGGTGCTGTCCAAGGTCACCGGCTTCAAACTGAAGCATATCTACGAGCTGTTTCCCTCCGGGCCCGGCAAGGGAGCCTGTAAGATGGCCGGCCTTCCCAAACCGACCGGTTGCGTCTGATCACCCAGCGGTGAGGTTTTCGTGACGGCTGCAAGCCCTGCCTCCGCGGCAGGGCTTTTTATTTGATGACTTCGTAAAAAACCCAATTTCGGCGTTGCGCATCATCCCGCAGGCGCTGCGGCGTACTGAAAGTACGCCTCACTCCACGGGATTCGCACGCCTTGAACTTGGGCTTTTTACAAAGCCATCGCTTTGGATGGCGTTTTACGAGTCCACCTTATTGAAAGCAAGCGAAACGATGTTGACCGTCACGACCCGCGCGCAGACCGAACTGCTGGACATCACCGCCGCGGTCGGGCGCGAAGTGACGCAAAGCGGTGTCCGGGACGGGCTGTGCCTGGTATACGTGCCCCACACCACCGCCGGCGTCACCATCAACGAGAACGCCGACCCGAGCGTGCGGACCGATCTCCTGATGGTGCTCAACCAGATGGTGCCCTGGAAGGCGGACTACCGCCATTCGGAAGGCAACTCCCCCGCGCATGTGAAGGCGACGCTGGTGGGCGCCTCGCAGACGATCGCCGTCGCCGACGGCCGCCTGGTTCTCGGCACCTGGCAGGGCATCTTCTTATGTGAGTTCGACGGCCCGCGCAGCCGGACCGTTCACGTGCGCATCCTCGAAGGCCGGTTCAGGGAATAACCGACGCGCCGATGGCAGCCAACGACGACATCCTCCTCGACGACGACGACCGGGCCATCCTGAACCGGATCCAATCCGATTTCCCCATCGCATCGAGGCCCTACCTGGCCGTCGCCGAGGCCCTCGGCCTGAGCGAACAGGCCGTGATCGACCGCGTGCGGCGCCTGAAGCAGGCGGGCATCATCCGGCGCATCGGCGGCAATTTCGTGCCGGGCAAGCTGGGCTACGTGAGCACGCTCTGCGCCGCCAGCGTCCCGCCGGAGCAGATCGAGCGCTTTGCGCACGCCGTCAACCGGCACGCCGGCGTCACTCACAACTACCTGCGGGACAACGTCTTCAACGTGTGGTTCACCTTCATCGCCCCCTCGATGGAGGAGATCGAATCCAACCTGAAAGCCATCAGCGCCGCCACGGGCATCCGCGAGATCCTCAACCTGCCGGCCACGAAGGTGTTCAAGATCAGGGCGCAGTTTGATGTATGAGATAGTTTAAAGTTTAATGTTGAAGGTTTAAGGAGTTGAAGGTGAGGCTGTTTGCACTTTGAACTTTAATCTTTAAACTTTAAACTCTTCCCATGCATTCCATCCGCATCGCCGCCGTCATCTTCCATTCCCCGCGGAACCAGACGCTCGCCAACCTGGAACGCATGGACGACTGGGTCGCCGCTGCGCGCCGCGAAGGCGCCGACATCGTCTGTTTTCCCGAAATGAACATCACGGGCTACGGGGTGGATGCCGGCATCCGGGGCTCGGCCGAGACGCTGCCGGGTGAAATCGGCGCGCGCCTGGACGCCATGGCCCGTCGGCATCGGGCGGTCATTCTGGCGGGGCTGGTGGAAAATGGCCCGGACGGCAGGGTCTTCGCGAGCCATGCGGTCGCCGGCCCGGAGGGATGGCTCGGCGCCTACCGCAAGCTGCACCTCGCGCCGCCCGAACGAAACGCCTTCGCCGCGGGGCAGGACGTGCCGGTCTTTGACGCCGCCGGCATCCGCTTCGGCATCCAGCTCTGCTACGACGCGCACTTTCCCGACCTCTCCACGCGCATGGCGCTGGACGGGGTGCACGCGATCTTCATGCCGCACGCCTCGCCCCGGGGGACCCCGGAGGAAAAGCGCGATTCCTGGCTGCGCCATCTGCCGGCCCGGGCCTTCGACAACGGCGTTTACGTGGTGGCATGCAACCAGACGGGCTCAAACGGCGCCGGCCTCGCGTTTCCGGGCGTGGCCCTGGCGCTCGGCCCGGACGGACGGGTGATCGCCTCCGATACCGGCGGCCGCGAGGGCCTTCTGCTCGCCACCCTGGACGCCGACCGGCTTACCGCCGTCCGCCGCCACCCCATGCGCTACTTCCTGCCCCACCGGCGCCCGGAGCTTTACCGCCTTTAATAAGAACGGACCATGGCACGCGGCGCCATTCCGGATCATCGCTTTCTGTGGGAGTGGCTTCCAGCCACGATAGCATCGCGGCAAGATGCCGCTCCCACGAAAGAAACTGCCCCATCAGCGGATCACGAGCACCGGGATCTTTGAGTGCGTCAACACCTTCTGGGTTTCGCTGCCGAGCAGCAGCCCTTTGACCCCGCGCCGGCCGTGCGAGGCCATCACGATGAGGTCGCACTTCCGGGCTTCCGCCGCCGCGATGATGGCCTCATGGGGCTGGTCGCTGATCTCGCCGAGGGTATCGCACGCCACCCCGGCTTCCTTGGCCATCGCCTCGATCACCGCGAGGTAGTTCTCGCCGGCCGCCTGATACTGGCGGGCCGTGCGCTCCTTGACCTCGGGCGGGAGTTCCGTCTCATAGGTGTAATAGCGCACCTCGGGCGTCACGTAGATGCCGGTCACCCTGGCATGAATGGCCTTGGCGAGTTGAATCCCCTGTCGAATGGCGACGCGCGACAGCTCCGAGCCGTCGGTCGCCAGCAGAAAATGCGTGAACATGGCAGGCTCCCTTGTTTCCGGTTGAAACTCCTCCGCCCGGCCGCAGCGCGCCACGCGGCCCGGGGACGCAGCGGGCGACTGTCCGCCGCGTCCCGGGCACTGCCGGACGGCGGCCTCAGTTCACCCGATCCCAGTTGGATTCGAAGGTGTTGTCGTGCAGGGAGTAGGCGTAGCCGAGCATCTTGCCGACTCCCGGCAGCTTGCCTTCCTGCACGCGCCAGTAGCAAAGGTAGACGGCCGGCATGGCGCGGAACTCCCCGGTATCGGGATCATCGCTGGTATTGAGCCAGACTTCCTTTTTCTCGATGACCCGCCACGGCGTGCCGTACTTTCGGCTGCGCACGACGTCGCCGACCCTCGGCAGGTGCTTTTCGCGGATGACTTGATCGTGGGTTTCGAGCATGGACGCCTCCTTTCTGGGCCCCTGCGGCCGCGGCGACGGGATGGGTCTCAGTAGGCCATCAGGTACTTCAGCCCCGTGGCGTAGCACACCTCGCCCTCGGTCGATTTCGGCTGCGACCACCGCACCTCCGCCAGCGCCATC
>JALOPD010000119.1 GCA_025454075.1 Desulfobacterales bacterium
CAATAAAATCTTTCTCGGTCTTATCAGCTTGAATTTTTTATTCTCTTGGATAATTATATCGCTATTCGGCAAAAATGCAACGCCATTTTGGCCTTGTACCATAAAAACCGGCCTTGGGCGCTGCCATTCAGCAAGAGTGTATTTAAATTGATACATCCACTCCAAGCCTTTGATGTCATCTTTGGGTTATCGGTTTACATGGAAAGAAACTTGAACTGATTTTTTCAGAATGAAGGTTTGCCTGTGATCCGCGGGTCCATTCTGCGCAATGGTCTATGCATCTTAGGCTGACCCTGTATAAAACACGCACACAAGGAGGTGCGAATCATGGCCCGAACCGCAAAAAAAAATGTGGTCAAACGCAGAAGGATCGAATTCATGCTGGAAATGCCCGAAGCGCAGCAGGTCATCCTGATGGGCGACTTCAACCAGTGGAATCCCAAGACGCACCCCATGCGCAAGGACAAAAACGGGGTGTGGCGCAAGACCGTGATGATTTATCCCGGCCGCTATGAATACCGCTTCTGGGTGGATGGGGAGTGGTACAACGACCCCTACAACACGCTGCGATGCCCGAATTGCTTCGGCAGCGAGAACAACGTGATCGACGTCGTTGCCTGACAGCAAATGCCGCCCACCGAACGTTTTGCCGTCCGGCCGGACCGATGATATCGTCGCGACGGATGTGTGTTCAGCTTGAGGTTGGAGGTGGGAGGCCTTGTCACTCGAAGTCATGCTGGTCGTTCTTGCGGGGGCTGCATTGCACGCGGCTTGGAATGCCCTTGTCAAGTCGGGCTCAGACCCCCTCCTGGATACGGTCCTGATCTCAGCAGGAGTCGCCGCGGCATCGGCGGTGATGCTGATCTTTGTTCCATCCCCCCACCCAAGCAGCTGGCCGTTTCTGGCCGCATCGGCTGCTGTCCATCTGTTGTATTTTGGTTTCATGACGCTCGCGTATCGGGGAAGCGAGCTCAGCGTGATTTACCCCATCATGCGCGGCTCGTCACCGGCTTTCACCGTCATCGCAGCGGCGCTCTTGTTGCACGAGCAAACGACCTGGAACGGTTGGGTGGGTGTATTTCTGGTCTCGGGGGGAATATGGCTTCTAGCGGCGAACTCGCCGCGCTCCAAAAACATTCGGCTGGCACCGGTGTGCTTTGCGTTTCTGAATGCCGGTGTCATCATGGGGTACTCCCTTATAGACGGCGTGGGGGTCCGGCGCTCTGGAAACGCGTTCAGCTACACGGCCTGGGTGCTCATGATCGGGGGGTCGGTCTTCTCGCTCATGATGACGGTCTTCGACCGGAAGCGGATGCTCGAGTATGTTCTGCAGCGATGGAAAAAGGGGGTTTTCGGCGGCGGGTGCACGCTGGCGTCCTACAGCCTCGCGCTGTGGGCGATGACGAAGGCGCCCATTGGGCCCGTTGCGGCGCTGCGTGAGACGTCGATCGTCTTCAGTGCGTTGTTGGCTGTTGTTATTTTAAAAGAGAACATCAGCCCGCTGCGATGGATATCCATCATCGTCGTCACGGCCGGAGCGATTGCGATCAAGGGCTTGTGAAAAGATGATTCCTCCGGCAAATAAGCAGATGCAGCTCAAACCCATGTGAGGCGGAGCGGGGTGCCCGATGAGAGTGGCCAGCATCCAGTTTGAAATGGCCGACCGACCCAAGGCGCAAAATGTCGAACATGCGCTGGCCCTTCTCGACCGCGTACCCGAGGCCGATCTCATTCTTCTGCCGGAGATCTGGCCCTGCGGTTTTTTTGCCTTCGACCGCTATGCGGCCGAGAGCGAACCCCTGGACGGGCCCACTGTGGCCGCCTTCAGGCGGAAGGCGCACGCGCGCCGCTGCCACCTCCTGATGGGCAGTCTGGTCGAGCGCAACGCCGACGGGCTCTTCAACACCACCGTCCTCATCGGCCCCGACGGCGAGATCGCCGCTTGCTATCGCAAGATCCACCTGTTCGGCTACCAATCCGACGAAACCAAGCTTCTGACCCCCGGCAGGGAGATCGTCGTGGCCGACACCCCGTGGGGCCGGGCCGGGTTCTCCACCTGCTACGACCTGCGCTTCCCCGAGCTGTTCCGACGCATGGTGGACCGCGGCGCGGAGCTTTTCCTCGTCCCGTCCGCCTGGCCGCTGGCGCGCATCGAGGCCTGGCGGCTCTTCAACCGCGCGCGGGCGCACGAGAACCTGGCCTTCCTCGTGTCCTGCAACTGCGCCGGCGAGAACGCGGGCAAGCGCTACGGCGGCCACAGCATGATCGTGGACCCCTGGGGCAAGGTGCTGGCCGAAGGCGGGGAAGGCGGGGAGATCGTCGCGGCCGAAATCGATGTCGGACAAACCGCCGCGGCCCGCAGGGAATTCCCGGCGCTGGCCGACCGCGTTTTTCGCTGAAGGGCGGGGATGAAGGATGCCGGATACCGGATGCAGGATAAAAACCTCGCCCCTTCTTTTCATCCCGCAGCTCGCAGCCTGCACCCTTTTTCGCCGGAGCCTCCCAAAATATGAACCCTGAAGAAACGCACCTCTCCGACGCGCGCCGGCAAACCGCGGCCGGGGTCGCATACGCCGGCATGGCCTTTTTGATCTGGGGCATCAGTCCGGTCTATTGGAAGGCCATGCAGCAGGTGCCGGCGCTGGAGATCGTCACCCACCGCGTGGTGTGGTCGTTTGCCTTCCTGATCGGGCTCACACTGGTTCAACGCCGCTGGGACGAGTTCCGGCGCGTTCTAAAAACCCCCCGCACCCTGCTGATTCTGACCCTGACCACGCTGCTCGTGAGCGGCAACTGGCTGCTTTACATCTGGGCCGTCAACGCCGGCTACATGCTGCAGGCAAGCCTCGGCTATTACATCAACCCGCTGGTGAACGTGCTGCTCGGCATGGTGTTTTTGAAGGAGCGGCTGCGGCGGCCGCAGGCCCTGGCGGTGCTCCTGGCCTGCGCGGCGGTCGTCTTTCGTACGGTTTCCCTCGGCGAGCCGCCCTGGATCGCGCTGACCCTCGGCTTCACCTTCGGGCTTTACGGCCTGATCCGCAAGGTGGCGCCCGTAAGCTCCCTGGTCGGCCTCACCGTCGAAACGCTGCTGCTGACGGCCCCCGGCATCGCCTATCTCCTCCATCTCGAGTCCCAGGGGACCGGGGCCTTGTTCCACGGCGGCCCATCGCTGGATGCCCTTCTGATCGGCACGGGGGTGTTCACGGCGGTCCCGCTGCTGTTCTTCAACCTCGGCGCCCGGCGGATCGACCTCTCCTCGGTCGGCCTCATGCAGTACATTGCCCCGAGCGGCATGTTCCTGCTGGCGGTCCTCGTCTACGGCGAGCCTTTCACAGCGGTGCAGCTGTGGACCTTTGCCATGATCTGGACGGCCCTTGCGATCTATTCGATCGACTCGGTGCGCACCTACCGGCGCACGCCGAGATCCGTTTGATTTTTTCGACCGGCTTGAGGTATAGTCCCCGTCACCTGTTCCGTCTTCCTCTTTTCCACCGATCCTGCACCAAGCCTGTAATTCGCTGAGCATAGAGGGCCTCATGCTTCCTGCTCGCATTCATATTGGATTTGTCCGCGTCACCCGGGGGGTGGGTGGTGTTGCTTTCCCGGGAGAAATCCCTTGAGAAAGAACCGTGCGCCGTTCTTTTCGATGCGCCAACGTCAACTGCCTTCCGTCGCCGGGTAAACCGACATGACCACACACGACCAGAACCGGGAACTGGAGCAGCGGCTGTGGCGGCTGCAGGCCGGGGACCACCTGTGCTGCCTGTACGCGTCCGAGGAGGAACACCGCACACTGCTGGCGCCGTTCATGCGCCAGGGGCTGGAGCGCCACGAAAAGGTCCTCTACATCGCCGACGACCACACGGCCGGGCACATCATCGCCTACCTGACCTCCGACGGGGTGGAGGTCAAGCCGTACCTGCAGGGGGGGCAGCTCTCGGTTCTGAGCAGCGACGAATCCTACGTGCACGCAGGGGTCTTCGACCCCGATCGGATGATTGCGCTATTGCGGTCGGAAACCGAGCGCGCCGCCGGCCAGGGGTACAAGGCCCTGCGCGTCACGGGCGAGATGAGCTGGGCCTTGAAAGGCCTGCCCGGCTCCGAGCGCGTGGTCGAATACGAGGCCAAGCTGAACACCTTTTTCCCGGGCAGCGCGTGCCTGGCCGTTTGCCAGTACGACCGGCGCAGGTTCGATGCGAGCGTGCTGCTGGAGGTGCTGGCGACTCACCCCCTGGCCGTGGTCGGGACCGAGGTCTATGACAACTTCTACTACATGCCCCCCCAGGACTTCTTCGGGGCCAACCCCGTCGCCGCCAAGCTGGACAGCTGGCTGAGCCACCTCAAGGAGCGCAAGCGTTCCGAGACCCAGATCCGGACGCTGACCCGCAAGCTGATGAAGACGCAGGAAGACGAGCGGCGGATGATATCGCGGGAGCTCCACGACCGGGTGGGCCAGGACCTGTCCGGCATCAAGCTGGCGCTGGAGACGCTGTTCGATCCACAGCCGGCCGCGCCCCTCGAGATCCGGGAGAAGGTGACGCAGCTCAGCCGCCTGCTGGACCGCACCATCTTCACCGTCCGCGACCTGGCCTACGACCTGCGGCCGCCGGGGCTCGACGAGATGGGCATCGTTCAGGCGCTGTCCATGTTCTGCGACGATTTTTCAGAAAAAACCCGGATCCGCACCGACTACCATTCGGTGGGGATCGAGAAAATGAAGCTGGACTTCAACACCCGCATCAACCTCTACCGCATGATCCAGGAGGGGCTGAACAACATCCACAAACACGCGGAAGCGACCCGCGCCGTCGTCAGGCTGACGGCCGCCTACCCCCACATCATCCTGCGGATCGAGGACAACGGCAGAGGCTTCGACGTGCAAAAGCGGGCGCGCGAGGTCGACTCCGAAAAACGGATGGGGCTGCGCAGCCTGCAGGAGCGCACCGACCTGCTGGGCGGGGCCATGATCGTAACCTCCAAACCCGGGCAAGGCACCAGGATCCTGATCAAGCTTCCCTACGCGGGGTGAGGCCATGGCGAACAAAAAAACCATTTTAATCGTGGACGACCACACGCTGT
The DNA here is from genome assembly GCA_025454075.1 of Desulfobacterales bacterium. The sequence goes on from JALOPD010000119.1 coordinate 5,080, forward strand.
TCCGGGAGGGTCTGAAAGCGATCATCAGCCGCAACCCGGCCTATGAGGTCGTCGGGGAAGCCGGGCGGGGGGACTGCGCGGTCCGGATGGCCCGATCGCTCAAGCCCGACCTGGTGCTGGTGGACATTTCGCTGCCCGACCAGAACGGCATCGAGGTCACTCTGCAGCTGAAGAAAGCCCTGCCCAGGGCCGCCGTCATGATGGTGACCATGCACTCCAAGGTCGACTACATCGTGAATGCCTTCAAGGCCGGTGCGACGGGCTTCGTGACCAAGGATTCGGCCCCCGAACGGCTGCTGCAGGCCATCGATGTCGTTCTCAAGGGGGAATACTTCCTGGACTCGGCCGTCTCCCAGAAAGTGGTTCAGCGGCTGGCCGGGATCCAATCGACCCCCAAGTCGATGGCGGATGCCGGCTACGAGAACCTCACGCCCCGCGAGCAGGAAATCTTCGCTCTCCTGGCCGAAGGGCACTCCCTGAAGCACATCGGCGAGCGGCTGTTCATCAGCCCCAAGACCGTCGAAAACCACCGCACCAGCGTCATGCGCAAGCTGGGCGTCCGCAGCAGCCTCGAGCTGATCCGCTACGCGGCCAAGGTGGGCATCATCGATCTCGACCTCTGGAAAGAATAGCCGGTTTGTCGCTGAACCGGTGGCCGGCAGGTTGTCACGGCGGCCTCACCCCGCCGGGCGGTACAGGTCCGGACGGCGGTTAGGGAGAAAGTAGCGCATGGGGTGGCTGCGGACGGCGGCGAGCCGACCGGCGTCCAAATCGGCGACCAGCAAGCCTTCCCGCCCCCCGGCCTCCGCGGCGATCACCCGGCCGTCCGGGCCGATCGCCGCGGCCAGGCCGGGAAACGCCAGGCCGGCGCCGTTGTCGCCGGCCTGGTTGCACGCCACGACAAAGACCCCGTTGTCGAAGGCCCGGGCCGGCAGGTGCCGCATCCACGAGTCGCGCTTTTCTTCAGGGGTCCCGCGCGGGGAGGCGTGCGGCATGAAGATGACCTCGGCGCCGTCGAGTGCCATGCGCGTCGCGAACTCCGGGAAGTGCGCGTCGTAGCACAACTGGATCCCGAAGCGGACCCCGGCGGCCTCGAAAACGGGCGCCGCCTGCCCGGCGTCGAATATGTTTTTTTCAGGCGGCGCGATGTGCACTTTACGGTAGGCGCCGATCCATCCCTGCGGCCCTGCCGCAAGGTGGCTCGCAAAGACTTCCCCCCCTTCGCCCTTTTCCGCCAGACCCGCCAGGATGACCATCCGGTGGCGCTCGGCCAACGCGCAAAGCTGATGGCCGATCTCCCCCGGCAACGGCGCGGCGGAGGCGCGGATGCCTCGATCGACCCCGTACCCGGTGATGCACAGCTCGGGAAAGCAGACGATCCCCGCCCCCGCCCGCTGGGCGGCGGCGACCCAGCCGGCCATGCGATCCAGGTTTTCGCGCACCTGGTTTCGCGGGGCATTGAAGATCACGGCGGCAACGCGAATCGTTTGCATAAGATCCGTTTTAAGTTTTATGGTTTAAGTGTTAAGCAACCAAACGCCTGCAACGAACTCACTCTTTTTGCCGCCGAAACGGTGAGTCCTGCCAAGATCACTTAATACTTAAAACCTAAAACTTAAAACTATTTTACACGTCGAACTGCGCCCTGATCTTGAACACGCGGGTCGCCGGCAGGTTGAGGATGTCCGTGACACCGGTTTCGGCGCTGATCTCGCTCAGCTTGGCCTCGATCTCTTCCATGGAGGGCGCGATGAAGGTGAACCAGACGTTGAAGGCGTTCTCTCGCAGGTAATTGTGGGTCACGCCGGGGTGCCGGTTGACGGCCTCGGCAAAGCCGGCCACCTGGTCCGCCGGCACCCGGGCGGCACAAAGGGTGCTGACGTAGCCGAGCTTGCCCGGCACGAAGTTGCCGCCGATGCGACGGATGATCCCGGATTGCTTGAGCCGCAGGACACGGTCGATCACCTCCCGCTCGGTCAGGCCCAGTTCATCGGCGATGACCGAATACGGCCGGGAGGCGACCGGGAAATCCGATTGGACCCGGTTCAGGATGAGCCGGTCCGTCTCGTCCAATGAGTTGTCGTTTTCGGCCATCGGCAGTTTCTTGAAAGCATCGACCGTTTTCTGTCGCAGACGAACGTTTCCGGCCTCAAGCGCAGCGCTCCTCAAGGCCCTCTGGGCCGCTCTTATTTGAACCGGCCTTCCAGGATGCGCAGGTACACCTTGCGCTCGCGCGGTCCGTCGAACTCGCAGAAAAATATCCCCTGCCAGGTGCCCAACACCGGTGCGCCGTTTTCGATGGCGACCGTCTGTGACGCTCCCACCAACGTCGCTTTGATGTGCGCCGGGGAGTTGCCTTCCACGTGGCGGTAGTCGGCCTTCCAGGGCACCATCTGATTCAAGACCGTCAGGATGTCCGCACGCACGCTGGGGTCGGCGCTCTCGTTGATCGTGACGCCCGCCGTGGTGTGCGGCACGTAGAGCATGAAAAGCCCCTCACGCACGCCGCTGTGCGCCACCACCCGGCCCACATCGGCCGAGATGTCCACCATCTCGGTCCGGCTGCGGGTTTTCAGCGTCAGCACCATGAAGGCCTCCAACAAAAAAAGCCCTGCCGGGGCGGCAGGGCTTTTGGCTGAACCATGGACTTCACATCGCAGGCATCAGACGCAACCGGTCGGCTTGGGAAGGCCGGCCATTTTGCAGGCCCCCTTGCCCGGCCCGGACGGGAACAGCTCGTAGATGTGCTTCAGCTTGAACCCGGTGACCTTGGAAAGAACGCGCACCATCGGGGCGATGCCGTTCTTCTCGTAGTAATCGCGCAACACCTCGATGAGCTTCTTGTGCTCGTCGTTCAGCTCCTCGATGCCTTCCTGATGCTTCACCCACTGGACCCATTCCGGGGACCAGTTGGTATAAGAATCGATGAAACCGTCTTCGTCCACGGTGAAGCTCTTCCCCATCCATTCGACTGTCGGCATGTATTCATCCTCCTTTGGTTGATTTGATGTATGGTTAGGCGCTCGGCCTGCAATCGCTCTTTTGAATGTTGATTAGTAGTGTAAGCCGGCTCATATGTCAATACGAAAAATGCCCCGGCCCGGCGGCGGTCGACGATGGCGGGACATCCAACCGTTTCAGGCAGTTGCCATTTCCGCCGGGGAACCGGGGTCAATACTCCCGCGGGGTCTGGTTGAGCTGCTCCAGGGTAAACACCGGGCCGTCCTTGCAGACGAACTCCTTGCCGATGTTGCAGCGGCCGCACATCCCGATGCCGCACTTCATGCGGTTCTCCAGCGACATGATGATCTTGTCGTGGGCGTAGCCGAGCTTGTCCAGCACCGGCTGGGTGAACTTGATCATGATCGGCGGGCCGCAGACGATGGCATAGGTGTCGCTGCCGGCGGGCGGCGCCTTTTTCTCGGTGATGGCCGGGACAAAGCCCACGTTGTATTTCCAGTTCGGGTCGCTGGTCCCGTCCACGGTGATGTGCATGTGGATGTCGTCGCGCCGCTCCCAGGCCGCCAGCTCCTCCCGGTAAAGCAGCATGCCGGGCGTGCGGGCGCCGTAGATGACGTGGATGTCCTTGAACTTCTTGCGGTTCTCCGGGTGCAGCATGTAGATGATGGAAGACCGCAGGGTGGTGAAGGCGAACCCGCCGCCGATGATCACGACGTTCTTGCCTTCCATGCGCTCCCAGGGGTACCAGTTGCCCATCGGGCCGCGAAGGCCCATCACGTCGCCGGCTTTCATGGTGTGCAGGAAGGAGGAAACCAGCCCGACCTTGTTGACCGTGAACATGACGAAGCCTTTTTCGGTCGGCGAGGAGGCGATCCCGATGGGGATCTCGCCCTTGCCGGTCACGGACAACTCGGCGAACTGGCCGGCCCGGTAGGCGAATTTCCGTTCATCCGCAGGGTTCAGGAAAACGAACTTGAAGGTCTTGAGGTTCTTGTCCTCGGTTTCGACCGAGATGGCGTCGATTCGAACCGGGTACGGCAGGTAGGGGTTTTGCACGTTGATCCTCCCTCACATCATTTAATCGCGCAGGCTTCGCCGGAGGCGGCAAAACCGTTCATCATGTGGCACACGCGGCGGATGTCGATGTTGACCGGGCACAGGCGCACGCAGCGGCCGCAGCCCACGCACTGGATCCCGCGGTCGTACTTGTCCACGAAATACTTCAGTTTGTGCATGAAGCGCTGACGCACCCGATGCAGCTTGGTGCCCCGGGGGTTGTGGCCGGTGCCGTGCAGGGTGAAGAGCGGGTACATGCAGCTGTCCCAGTTCTTCATGCGCACCCCGGAGGCCCCGCGGGTTTCGTCCTGGATGTCGAAGCACCAGCAGGTCGGGCAGGAATAGGTGCAGGTGCCGCAGTTGATGCAGGCAAACGACACCTCTTCCCAGAACGTGGCGCTGTAAAGATCGTTGTTCGGAAGCGACTTCAGGTTCTCCGTCTGCACGAAGGAGGTGATTTTCCCTTCGGCCGCCTTGGCCATGGCGGCGACGGTCTTGTCGGCGTCCTTGGCGGCGGCGGTCTTCCAGCCGGCGGCGTCCAGGAACGTCGCCCCCTTGTCGGTGAGGACCCGGGCCAGGTAGTGGTCGCCGGCGTCGGCCAGCAGCACGTCCAGGCCCTCTTCGTGGTAGGGGCCGCAACCGGCCGAGGTGCAGAAGCAGGAGCTGCAGGGGCTCGTGCAGCCGAGCCCGATAAAGGTCGTCGACTCGTAGGCCCGCAGCCAGTAAGGGTCCTGGTACTCCGGGGTGTCGAAGTTCATGCGCACCAGGGTGAAGGCCTTGGCGTCGCAGGGCCGGATGCCGATGACCGCTTTAGTCGAGTAGTCCTTGGCGGCTTCCTTCAGCTGGTGGTGGTCTTCGCGGCCTTCATCCAGCGAGTAGGTGAACATCACCTCGGACTGGGGATAGACCAGGGACTTGGGCGACAGCCGGGTGTTCAGGCAGGTCAGGTCCGGCAGCGCGCCGTTGGCGAGCGGCTTGAAGCTGTGGAAGTCCTTCTCCTTCACGGGGCCGATCAGCCGGAAGGCCTTGGCCGCTTTTTCCAGGCCGGGCGCCCATTGGCCCTTTTCGATCTTGATGGTTTTCATTGGCGATGCCTCTGCGTCACATGAAGTAGGTCACTTGATGAAGTCGTTCGGGTCGTTCGGCCGGTAGACGTCGAGCGGCGGCCGAACCTCCAGGCTCAGGCCGGCCTCCCAGCCGAAGAGATCCAGGCAGTCCTTCTCCAGCTTCTTGGTGAAGACCCGCATGTTGATCCCCACCGGGCAGGCGCGTTCGCAGGCGCCGCAGTCCGTGCAGCGGCCGGCGCAGTGGTAGGCCCGCAGGAAGTGG
>JALOPD010000011.1 GCA_025454075.1 Desulfobacterales bacterium
GCAGTACAGGTAGGCCGTGACCGTGTGGATGCTGACGGCCCAGGGGATCGAGATGTAGATCAGGGGCTTGAGCCAGCTCTGGTAGTGCACCCCCTGCCGCTCGGCCTCGAGCACGTTCCAGCCGATGATGAGGTTCAGGAACAGGTAGCCGTTGAGCACGACCGTGTCCCAGAAGAGAACCGAGTTCGGCGTCGGGTAGAGCAGCACGTTCATGACCCGCATGGGCTGGCCGAGGTCGACCAGGATGAAGGTGATGCACATGACCACTGAGGCGATCGCCAGGAACTCGCCCAGGATCGTCACCTTGCCGTAGGCCTTGTAGTCGTGCAGGTAGTAGGGCAGCACCACCATGACACCCCCGGCGGCCACCCCGACCAGGAAGGTGAAATTCGCGATGTAGAACCCCCAGGACACGTCCCGGTTCATACCGGTGATGCCCAGGCCGAAATCCAGCTGCTTCAGGTAGACCAGGAACCCCACCCCGGCCAAGCCGAGCAGCAAGACCATCCATCCGTAGTACCGTTTAGACCCTTTTATGGCTAGCTCGAGCATTTTTCACCTCACACGATATAGTAAACCGCCGGCTCGGTTCCCAGGTTGATTTTGCGCCGAAGGGTGTAGTTGGTTCGAATCAACTTCCGCACCTCGGATCCTTCGTCGAAGAGGTCGCCGAATGCGATCTTGCCCTTCGAGGCCTCGACGCAGGCGGGCAGCTTGCCCTCGGCCAGGAGCTCGTTGCAGAAGTTGCACTTCTCTACGACACCCTTCATGCGCGTGGGGAAGAGCTTGTTGGTTTCCTTGATGAAGGGTCGCGGGTCCCGGTAGTTGAAGCTGCGCGCGCCGAAGGGGCAGGCCGCCATGCAGAACCGGCAGCCGATGCAGCGGTGGAAGTCCATCATCACGATGCCGTCCGACTCGCGCTTGAAAGTGGCCCTGGTGGGGCAGGCCCGCACGCAGGGCGGGTTTTCGCAGTGGTTGCAGAGCACCAGGAACGGCCGGTGGGCGACCTCATCCGCAATAAACCGGGTCGAGGTGGTTCCGCTGAAAGCGTGCTGGTACTCGGTCGCCCAGAGCCACTTGATCTCCCAGCGTTTGAAATCGATTTTGGGCACGTTGTGAATCTTGTGGCAGGCCTCGACCAGCGGCTCGACATCCGCCTCGGACTTGAACTTGCGGGTGTCGATCACCATGGCCCACTGTTTGGCGGTCAGGGCGCCCCTGGCGGGCCCGATCTTGGGTTCGGCCGCCGGCGGCCCGGCCGCCAGGGCGTCGAGCACCGGCGGCGTCGCCAGGGCCGCAGCCGAAAGCCCCAACAACTGTAGAACATGACGTCTGCTGGTATCCATCACGATTTCTCCTTCGGGGGTTCGGTGTGGCAGTCGTAACAGTAGGGCCGGACGGAGGCGTAGTTGTGGCATTTGTCGCAGAAATCCGCCTTGTTGGAGTGGCAGTCCAGGCAGGTGTTGGAAAGGCTCATGACGAACTCCTTGCCCTTGGGGTTCGTGTAGACGCGCTGGCCTCCTCGGACCACCTCCTCGCGCCAGAGATCGAGAATCTGCATGTGCTCGGCCCGCATGTACTCCTTGGATAGCACGCACTCCTTGGCCGCCTTGGCTTTGTCCGTGAGCTTGACCTCGGGCGGCGGCACCGCTTTGCCCCGGTTGTACCAGAAGGGGAACAAGACGATCAGGAGAAAAACGACCACCCCTGTAATAATCCATTTTTTATCATTCATCGGATTCGCCCTCCGCTTGTGCCTTGAGTTCTTCGAACTCCTCTCCCCTCAGGTTGGTGGTGCGTTCGTTCTGGCCGGGCATGTTCAAGGCGTTGGCCACCAGCTCGTGCACCCCCGTGACCTGCACCCCCGGCACCCAGTAGTCCACCAGCGTCGGCAACACCGCCCGGTCGATGGCGCAGATGGTGGCGAGCATGTTGACGCCATAGCTGTCGTGCACGTGCTTGACGGCGTTGCCACGCGGCAGGCCGCCTGCCAGGCGCAGCTCCATGTTCTCGCCGGCGTTCAGACCCGACCCGCTGCCGCAGCAGAAGGTCTGCTCGCGGATGGTGTTCGGCGGCATTTCGTAGAAGTGGTTGCAGACGTTCTGGATCACGTAGCGCGGCTCCTCGAAAAGCCCCATGCCGCGCGCGGGGTTGCAGGAGTCATGGTAAGTGACCTTGAGGTAGTCGTTGCGGCTTTTGTCGAGCTCGAGCTTGCCGTTGCGGATCAGGTCCGCGGTGAACTCGGTGATGTGCACCATCTTGTTGGACTTGGCCTGTTCGAAGCGCGTCCCGGTGATGGGGTTGACGGGCACATCCAGGAAGTCCGCCGGGCCGTTCATGGTGTCCATGTACTGGTTGATCACCCGCCACATGTGCCCGCACTCGCCGCCCAGGATCCACTTCACCCCCAGGCGCTTGGCCTCAGCGTACATCTTGGAGTTCAGCCGCTTCATGGTCTCATGCGAGGTGAAAAACCCGAAGTTGCCGCCCTCGGAGGCGTAAGTGCTCCAGGTGATGTCCAACCCGTACTTTTCCTCCAAGTAGTGGAACAGCATGAGGTAGCCCATGGCCGTGTAGGTGCCGGGGTCGGCGAAAACGTCGCCGGAGGGGGTGATGAACAGGATGTCCGCCCCCTTCTTCATGAACTTCGGCTTCACCCGCACCCCGGTTTTCTCCTCGATGTCATCGACGAAAAAGTCGAGCATGTCCTTGAAGGCGTGCGGCTGAATGCCCAGGTGGTTGCCGTTCATGTAGCAGTTGGACACCGGGGTCGCGATCCAGTCGATGTTGAGCCCCAGCAGGTTGAGCAGCTCGCGGCCCATGATGGTGATCTCAGCGGTGTCGATGCCGTAGGGGCAGAAGAGCGAGCAGCGGCGGCACTCCGAACACTGGAACAGGTAGTACCACCACTCCTTGAGCACGTTGAGGCTCATGGGCCGGGCGCCGTTCAGCTTGCCCAGGATCCTGCCCATGCGGCTGAAGTCGTTGCGGTAGACCGAGCGCAGGAGCTCGGCTCTCACGACCGGCATGTTCTTGGGGTCGCCGGTGCCGATGAAATAGTGGCACTTGTCGGCGCAGGCGCCGCAGCGCACGCAGATGTCCATGAAGACCTTGAAGGAGCGGAAGCGCTCCAGACGCTCCTTGAAGCCTTCGTGGATGATCTGCTGCCAGTTCTCCGGCAGGTGCCAGTCGTCCTCAACGGGGTTCCACGGCCGGGCGTTGGGCAGCCCCAGGGTGGCCACGCTCTTGGGGTTTGAGGCGTAGCAGTACATGCCTTTGCGGATCTCGACCGGCGTCTCCATCCAGTCGGTCCGGGGGGGCTGGTAGTTCAGCTGGTCCAGTACATCTTGCGGTTTCGGTTTCGCTTCAGCCATGTCTTACTCCTTCTCTGCCGCTGGTTCCGCGGGGGCTTCGAGCGGCTTATCCACGGGCAGCCCGGCCTCGACCATTTTTTCTCGGAACTCCTCTTCGTATTCTTCGTACGTGTGGATGTGAACGGGGTAGTTCCAGGGATTGACGTGGCGGTAGGCCCGGGTGTTGCCGAGCATGTTGCGCGTGGGGCTAAGGAAAATCCCGCCGAGATGCATCAGCTTGCTGTAGGGAAAATAGGCAAGCAGCGTGCAAACGAAAAACAGGTGGATGTAAAAGATGGCGCCGATCCCCTCCGGAACGGTCGGGTGAAACGTCACCAGCCCCATGGTCAGCTGCTTGGCCGCGTTGATGTCGATCTTGGTGACGTAGCGCATCATGATGCCGCTGAAGGCGATGCTGAAAATCAGGATGAGCGGGAAGAAATCCGAGGCGAGCGAGATGTAGCGCACCGTGGGGATGACGATCCGGCGCACCGCTAAGTAGACGACAGCGGCCAGCAGCACGATGCCGGACAGGTACACGCCCGGCAGCCCGAACTGGAACTGCGGGTAGATGATCTCGATACGGAAGAAGCTGTCGATCGTCTCGAGCAGCTGCACGCACCACGGCACCGGCTCCAGGAAAAACCGGGTGTGCCGCAACAGCACCGTGAGAAACGCGTAGTGGAAGGCCAGCGCCCCCACCCACAGGAAGATTTCCAGCTGGTAGAAGAGCTTGCCCTCCTTGAGCTTCATGCGGGTGTTGCGAAACAGCGAGCGAAAGGTCAAAACCTCGAAGACCATGCGCATGAACACCCCGAATTTGCTGGAAGGGTTGTCGAACTTCGCGTCCTGGATCCAGTCGAAGGATTTCGCCTGGCCGCCGGTGGTGGGGATGGCGAAGGGCACGGCCGACCGCGACCAGCCCAGCACCTTGCGCGCAAAACCCACCACGAACACGAGCACGGCCAGGTAAGGGATGGCGACCCCGAAGAGCCACTGCAGTCCGATGGACACCCCCACCCAGGCGATCAGAAAAAGAACCAGCACGGCAATGAATGCGAACATGTACCTTTTATTCATCGATCAACACCTCGCAGACGATCTGCGTTTCAGCGGCCGGCATCGGCCCGTCGAAACGTCACGGAATGTGGTTGACCACAGCTCGTCAGGCATCCGGAACCTCTCCCGGATCCTTTGAAATCAAACCGGCCCTTTCGAAGGCCTTGAAAGTGCGGTTGCGGGTTTCGTTGGCCTTAAGCTCATAGATCTTCTCCCGGCAGGCGATGTAAATGTCGAAGGCGGCCAGGCCCATCTGGTCGATGCGCGCCTCGATCTCCAGGAACTGCCGGGTCGTGTCCGCATCCTGAAGATTTTTGCCGAACATATCGATCAGGATGCTTTTCAAGGAGAAGATGAAAGCGGTGGCGCGCGCGGGGGTGAGATTCTGCACGGCGCGGATCCGCATGATCGGATCCAGATACGTCGTAATGGTGCCGGCGTCCATGCCTCCCACGAGCTGATCGAACAGGGCTTCCACGCCCTTGAGGGTGTGGCTGCCGACGGGGTTGGCAAACTGGTCTTTCTGGCTTTTGATGAAGGCGGCGGTATCCGGTGCGTAGGCGTGAATCGCGGAATCAAACCATCTGGAAATGATTGCGGAGCGCTGCTTGGTTATCAGGCTGACCAATCCCTCTGCCATATGGACGACGCCAGTCCGCCTCTCGGAATCGGGTTTAATTCCAGCAAGCTCAAGGGTATTGACACGGTAATCTGAGTCGGGCGATGGACGAATTTTAATAGACGAGTTGGTGCCCCATGTCAAGGGCAATCCCGCATATTGACTGGCGTCTAAATCCATATAGAATGAACCGCACCATAAATGAGCGGCGGACGGGAGCCCCTGCGCTGCAGAGGAGGAGAGGATGTACTTTGAAAAGTCCGGCAAAGAGAACACGGAACGAACCCTGGAGCTTGCGGCCGCGCGCGCCGGGGAGTTGGGGATCACCGAAGCGGTGCTGGCCACTTCGAAGGGCGAGACGGCCTACCGGGCGATAGAAATTTTGAAAGGGCTCCGGATCGTGGTGGTGACCTACCATTGCGGTTTCAAGGAGCCCTTCAAAAACGTCATGCCCGAAGATGTGCGCGGTGAACTTCAACGCAAGGGGGTAACGGTGGTGACTGCCAGCCACTCGCTGTCCGGGATCGAACGCTCGGTGGCCGCCCGCCACTCGGGGGTCTATCCCGTCCTGCTGATGGCCGACACCCTCAAGCTCTTCGGCCAGGGCACCAAGGTGGCGGTGGAGGTCGCGGTCATGGCCGCGGATGCCGGGGCCCTCAGCGGGCAGGATATCGTCTCCATCGGCGGCTCCGGAAGGGGGGCGGACACGGCCCTGGTTCTCAAACCGGCCCACCAGAACAATTTTTTCGAGCTGAGGGTTCGTGAAATCATCTGCAAGCCGCGGGATTTTTAGAGGATGCTTGAAACCTTCTTTTTTTTCATCGGAGGCGTTCAGCCCAAGGTCAAGGTCCTGGACGAACACCCCCGGCGCTGCCCGCGCTGCGGCTTGAACCAGGCGCGCCTCAAGCGCGTGGATCACTACCTGAGTCTTTTTTTCATCCCCGTGTTGCGGGTGAAAACCGGCGAGCCGATGCTCATCTGCGACCGTTGTGAGACGCCCGCGGCCGATACCGCGCCGGCGACAAAGGCGGCGAAAACCTGCCGTTTCTGCAGGAAAGATTCCCCGGCCGATTATGCGTTTTGCCCCTTCTGCGGCCGTCGGCTGTAGCCGCCCGCGACGGACGGACGCGGATCGTTATTGCGATGAACGACGCAAAGCCAGCCGCTCAGCTCCGTCGCCCGGAACGCCACGTGGTTCTCGTTGAGCCCGAGATCCACTGGAACACGGGCAACATCGGCCGCACCTGCCTGGCGGCCGATGCCTACCTGCACCTGATCAGACCGCTGGGCTTTTCCCTGGAGAGCAACAAGGTGAAACGGGCGGGGCTCGACTACTGGGAGCAGGTGAATTTGCGGGTGTGGGAGAGCTTCGATGCACTAACCGAGGAGTTGACGCTGCTGGACGCCGAGGTGGCTCTGTTCGCCAAGGCCGGGGCCCGCTCTTTCTGGTGCATGCCGTCCAGGACTCGCATGTTTCTGGTCTTCGGGTCTGAAACCAGAGGGCTGCCCCGCGCCCTTTTAGAGCGCTACGCCGCCTCCACGTACCATATCCCTATAACGGACCGCACGCGCTCTCTGAACCTTTCAACCGCGGCCGGTATCGTCCTTTACGAGAGCCTGCGCCACGCCCCGCCCCCGCATGCCTGGGGCGCAACCATGTGAAAGACCCGATTCCGGCGTGACGCTTCATCCTCAACCGCTGCGGTATGAGCTTCAGGAACGCCGCGCGGCGCAGGATTCGCATGAGCGATCGATCCGTTTCAGCGGTTTTGACATGATTTGGGTGTGTGATTACTTTTTGTGAAAAATTAAACGTAATAATGGCGATTCTGCCTGAAGTGTTGAGGAGGAAAAATGCGGTTTGACCGATTTACAATTAAATCACAGGAGCTTATCCAAAAAGCGCAGTCGCTGGCGGCGCAGCACGGCAACCAGCAGATCGAGCCCGAGCACCTGCTGGGCGCCATGCTGGCCGACAAGGAGGGTGCCGCGGTCGCCATGCTTCGCAAGCTTGGGGCCGCGCCCGAGGCCATCGCTGCAGAGACAATGCGCGTGGTCGAACGCCTGCCGAAGGTGAGCGGCGCCGGCCTGGCCGAGGCCTACATTTCCGGCCGGACCAAGACCGTGCTGGAGGCTGCCTTTGCCGAGGCCACCCAGATGAAGGACGAGTACGTCAGCGTGGAGCACATCCTGCTGGCGATCATCGACGAGAAGGCGGGCGAGGCGGGAAGGATTCTCGCCCGCTCGGGCGTTACGCGGGATGCCGTGTTCAAGGTGATGCAGGACATCCGCGGCACCCAGCGCATCACCGACCCGAACCCCGAGGAGAAGTACCAGGCCCTGCAGCGCTTCAGCCGCGATCTCACGGACCTCGCCCGCCGGGGCAAGCTCGACCCCGTGATCGGCCGGGACGAGGAGATCCGTCGGGTGGTGCAGGTGCTCTCCCGGCGCACCAAGAACAACCCGGTTTTGATCGGCGAGCCCGGGGTCGGCAAAACCGCCATCGTCGAGGGCCTGGCTCAGCGCATCGTGGCCGGCGACGTGTCGGAGACCTTGAAAAACAGGCGCCTGGTGGCCCTCGACATGGGTGCGCTCGTGGCGGGCGCCAAATACCGCGGGGAGTTCGAGGACCGGTTGAAAGCCGTGCTGCGCGAGGTGGAAAACGCCGAGGGGCAGATCATTCTCTTCATCGACGAGCTGCACACCGTGGTGGGTGCCGGCGCGGCCGAGGGCGCCATGGACGCTTCCAACATGCTCAAACCGGCCCTGGCGCGCGGCCTCCTGCGGTGTGTCGGCGCCACCACCCTCAACGAGTACCGCAAGCATATCGAAAAGGATGCGGCCCTCGAACGGCGCTTCCAGCCGGTCATGGTGCGCGAGCCGAGCGTGGCGGACACCATCTCCATCTTGAGGGGTCTGAAGGAGAAGTACGAGGTGCACCACGGGGTGCGCATCAAGGACTCGGCCATCGTGGCCGCGGCCACCCTGTCCCATCGCTACATCGCGGACCGTTTTCTGCCGGACAAGGCCATCGACCTGATCGACGAGTGCGCCTCCAAGCTGCGCATCGAGATCGACAGCATGCCGGCCGAAATCGACGAGATCCAGCGCCGGATCACGCAGGCCGAGATCGAGCGCCAGGCCCTCAAGAAGGAGAGCGACCCGGCCTCCCGGGAACGGCTCATTCGACTGGAAGGCGAGCTCTCCGAGATGAACGCCGAGCTGGACCGCATGAAGGCGCACTGGCAGCGCGAAAAGGAGTTCATCCAGGAGCTCCGCACGATCAAGGGGGAGCAGGAGCAGCTCAACTCGGAAGCCCAACTGGCTGAGCGCGAAGGCAACCTTGCCCGCGTCGCCGAAATCCGCTACGGCCGGATGACCGCGCTGCAGAAAAAGCTCGAGGAGGCCAACCGCCGGCTCGCCGACCTCCAGAAGGACAGCAAAATGCTGAAGGAGGAGGTCGACGACGAGGATGTGGCCGAGGTGGTGTCCCGCTGGACGGGCATCCCCGTGAGCAAGATGCTCGAGGGGGAGCGCGACAAGCTCGTGCACATGGAGGAGCGACTGCAGATGCGGGTGATCGGCCAGGAGGAGGCGGTCTCCGCCGTCTCGGACGCTGTGCGCCGCGCCCGTTCAGGCCTCCAGGACCCCAACCGGCCCATCGGCTCCTTCATTTTCATGGGCCCCACCGGCGTCGGCAAGACCGAGCTTGCCAAGGCCCTGGCCGAGTTCATCTTCGACAGCGACCAGGCCATGGTGCGGGTGGACATGTCGGAGTTCATGGAGAAGCACTCCGTGTCGCGGCTGATCGGGGCCCCCCCGGGCTACGTGGGCTACGAGGAGGGCGGTTATCTCACGGAGGCGGTGCGCCGCCGGCCTTATTCGGTGGTGCTCTTCGACGAGATCGAAAAAGCCCATCCGGAGGTGTTCAACGTGCTCCTGCAGATCCTGGACGACGGCCGCATGACCGACGGCCACGGCCGCACGGTGGACTTCAAGAACACCATCATCATCATGACCTCCAATGTGGGCAGCCAGTACATCCAGGAGCTGGGGATGCGGGACCGGCCGCAGATGGAGCGCCGCGTCATGGACACCCTGCGGTCGACCTTCAAGCCCGAGTTTCTCAACCGCATCGACGAGATCATCATTTTCCACAACCTGACGCCGGAGCAGATCGGCGCCATCGTCGAGATCCAGCTCGAACGCCTGCAGAAGCGCCTTGAGGAACGCAAGATCGATTTGCGGCTTTCGGAGGCCGCCAAAAACCTCCTGGCGCGCAAGGGGTTCGACCCCGTCTACGGCGCCCGCCCGCTCAAGCGCGCCATCCAGCAATCCATTGAAAATCCGCTGGCGCTGGAAATCCTCAAAGGACGGTTCCCGGAAGGCTCGACGGTTCTCGCCGATGCGGAAGGCGACCGGATCGTATTCCCCGCGCCCTGAAGAAAACGTCAAGGACCCGCCCGGCGGCGCCGTGGGCCGGGCCGGGCGGGTTCGTGTATGCTGGCGCGGGGGCGCTCCTGGCGGCTGCGGTCAAACATCTTGTAATCACCAACGGCAGTTATTATGATGGCCCTCAGAATCGAAGGGGCCCTTCGCGAATGAAAAGGTCAAGCGCCGACAGGCTGCAGGAGTTTTTCAAGCAGTTTTCAAGCTCCGACCGTGTGCTCGTGGTGATTTCCGCGGACCCGGATGCCATCGCCAGCGCCATGGCAGTGAGCCGACTGTTGGCTGGTCGGACGGCCGGGGTCACCATCGCCACGGTCAATCAGGTCAACCGCCCGGACAACCTGGCCATGATCCGCCTCCTGAAGGTGCCTCTCGTCGCCTTCAGCGATGTCCGGACCGAGCCGTTTGCCAAATGGGTCATCGTCGACTCCCAGCCCAAGCACAACGAACGCATGGCCGAACTTCGCCCGCAGGTCATCATCGACCACCACCCCGACACCGGCTATCGGGCGCCGTTCACCGATATCCGGCCGACCTACGGGGCCACCGCCACCATCCTGACCGAATACCTGCGGGCCGCCCGCATCGTTCCGGCCCAATCCCTGGCCACCGCCCTCTATCATGCCATCAAGACCGACACGGACGACTTCAAACGCCAGACCTTGGCCGAAGACCTCCAGGCGTTTCAATACCTGTTCCGGCGCACCAACATCCAGCTGGCCCGACGCATCTCGCAAGCCGACTTGCGGCTCGATTATCTCAAGTATTTCAAAACCGCCCTGCAGTGCATGCACCTGCGCAAGGGACGCGTGTTCGTTCATCTGGGCGTGGTGGCCAATTCGGACGTGTGCGTGATCATCGCGGACTTTTTCATGCGGATCCACACCGTGAGCTGGAGCATCGTCTCCGGGGTGTGCGATAAAAAACTGGTGGTCATTTTCCGCAACGACGGCGCGCGCAAAAACGCGGGTCGGGTGGCCCAGGAAGGCTTCGGAAGCTTCGGCTCCGCCGGTGGGCACAAGACCATGGCCCGGGCCGAGATCAACCTGATCGACTCGAAAGAGCCCGGCATCGATTTCAAAGACCCCCGCAAGGTGCTGAACTGGGTCATCACCCGCACGGAAAAGAGGACCCGGCGCAAAGCGTCCGCCGCCAAGCCTGCCGCCGCCGAGAACAGCCCCAATGGATGAGACTTCCGACATCACGGTAACGGTGCTCGGGTCCGGGACCTGCGTGCCAAGCCTTGAACGCAGTTCATGCTCGGTCCTGGTGGAAACCGCCGGCCAAAAATGGCTGATCGACTCCGGCGCCGGCACCCTGCGGCGCCTGCTCGAAGCCGGCACGACCATCTTCGAGCTGTCGCACCTGCTTTACAGCCACCTCCACCCGGACCACACCGCCGATCTCGTCCCGCTTCTTTTCGCCACCAAGTACCCCGACGGCGGCCGTACGGAACCGCTGACCATTATAGCCGGCCGCGGCTTTGCCGATTTCTTCAACCGACTCAAGCAGGTCTATGGCCACTGGATCGACATCGGCGAGGATCTCCTCAAAATCGTGGAGGTGGACACCGGGGGTCGCGACCACCTCCGCGCGGCGGGGGTCGAGATCGACACCGCTCCGATGGAGCACAGCCCCCAGAGTGTGGCCTTTCGCCTGACCGGGCCGGGCGGCAAATGCCTGGTCTACTCCGGCGACACGGATTACAGTGAGCAGCTGATCGATCTTGCGCAGCAGGCCGACCTTCTAATATGTGAATCGGCTTTCCCGGAAAACCGGAAAGTGCAGGGCCATTTGACCCCCGCGCTGGCGGGGTCGATCGCTGCCCGCGCCGGCGTCCGCCGCCTGATGCTGACCCACTTCTACCCCGTGTGCGCCCAGACGGACATCGCAGCGGAGTGCCGGCGGACCTACAGCGGACCGCTGATCCTGGCGCGCGATTTGATGCGCGTGACCCTCGAGTGAAGCGGACATGCGATATTATCCGATACAACTGGACGTCCAGGGCCGCCGGTGCCTGGTGGTCGGCGGCGGCGGGGTCGGCACCCGCAAGGTCGACACGCTTTTGTCGTGCGGGGCCCAGGTGACCGTGGTGAGCCCTGCGGTCACGGACGAGTTGCGCCGGCTGTTCGCCGAGGGTTTCATCCGGCTGTGGGAGCGGGCCTATTCCGCCTCGGACCTGGAGGGCGTTTTTCTCGTGATCGGTGCGACCGACGACGAAGATCTCAATTTCCGGATCAGCCGCGACGCGGCGGCGCTCAACATCCTGTGCAACATCGCCGACCGGCCTGAGAAGTGCAACTTCATACTGCCGGCCATCGTACAGCGGGGCGACCTCGTCCTGACGGTCTCAACCTCCGGTAAGAGCCCCGCGTTGGCGAAAAAACTGCGCCGGGAACTTGAGCACCAGTTCGGGGATGAATATGCCGTGCTGCTGAGACTGATGGGCGCGATCCGCAAACGGCTGCTCGCCGAGGCGCACGCGCCCGAAGTGCACAAACCCATTTTCGAAAAGATCGTCCACAGCGACATTCTGAGGTGGATCCGGGGCGGCCGCATGCAGGAGGTGAATCGCTTGCTGGCGGAGATTCTGGGCGACGGCTGGCGCGCGGAGAATCTCCTCTCCGAAGTGGATGATGGCTCCGGCAATTGAATTGAATGTGCCAAATTCCAACATCTCCGCCTGAACCCCGATAGGAGTCGGCAGATTCAATTGCCGGAGTAATAACCTCTTACCAGCGTGCAGCTCATGGAAACAGCCATCATCGCCAGCATCCTGCTGTATTTGTTCAGCACGGGCGCCTACATCGCCTACTTTTTCCTGCAACGGAAAAGACTGCAGCAGGCGGGCTTCATTCTGCTGCTGGGCGGCTTTGTCTTCCACACGGCGGCCCTCGGTTTGGATTTCGCCCGCCAAGGACACTTCCCGGCGACCAACATGCGGGAGACGCTGTCTTTCGCCGGCTGGGCGATTGCGGGCGTTTTCATCCTGCTCAGCGTCCGATACAACCTGAAGATCCTGGGGGTGTATGCGGCGCCCTTCATCGCCCTTATCATGGTGATCGTGTCGCAGCTGCCCGATGAACCGGCCAAGACCACCCAACTCTTCAAGAGCGTCTGGCTGGTGGCCCATGTGGCGGCCATTTTCATGGGCGAAGCGGCCTTCGCCCTGGCCTGCGGGGTCGGTATCCTTTACCTGGTCCAGGAAAATTCCATCAAGACGAAGAAGCTTCGTTTCTTCTTCAAGCGCCTGCCTTCTTTGGATCTTCTGGATTCGACCGGTTACGGCTGCATCGTGGTGGGGTTCACCCTTCTGACCATCGGTCTCATCACCGGGCTGGTTTACGCCAAATCGGTCTGGGGCCGTTTCTGGAGCTGGGACCCCAAGGAGGTGTGGTCGGGCATTTCCTGGCTGTTTTACGCCGCCCTCCTGCATGAGCGCCTGACGGTCGGATGGAGAGGCCGGCGTTCGGCCATCATGGCCATCGTGGGCTTCGCCGTGCTGTTGTTCACCTTCCTGGGAGTGAATTTGTTCATGGAAGGGCATCACAGAGACTTCACCAAGTAACAACGGTCGATCCGTGACCGGTCGGCCGGTCGGCCCGATTGGACGGGATCCTTCGGGCTGGGCTGACGGGCGACGGGATAGACTTTTTTGACTTTTTGCATATGCGTGACATCCTCCTGATCGGCATCAACCACAAAACGGCACCCGTCGAGCTGCGGGAATGCATCGCTTTCGACAAGGACGAATCGTCGGCGGCGCTGGAGACGCTGCGCCGCACCCCCTTCATTCTCGAGGCGCTGCTGTATTCCACCTGCAACCGGGTGGAGCTGCTGGTCGTCACGGACGACAAGGCCCGGGCTGTCGAGGCCGCCAAGCAATTCATATCCGGCCGCAACAACATCCCCACGGCCCGGTTCGAAAACAGCCTTTACGTCCACGAAAACGATCACGCCGTGCGCCACTTGTTTCGAGTGGCCGCCAGTCTGGATTCCATGATCGTCGGCGAACCCCAGATCCTGGGCCAGATCAAGGAGGCCTACCGCGGTGCGGCCGAGGCCAAGACCGCGGGCGTCATCCTTAATCGCCTCATGCACCGTGCCTTTTTCATCGCCAAACGCATCCGCACCGAAACCGGCATCGGCGATCACGCGGTGTCCATCAGTTATGCCGCCGTGGAACTCGGCCGCAAGATCTTCGGAAGCCTGGAAGGCAAACGCGTGCTGTTGATCGGCGCCGGGGAAATGGCCGAGTTGGCTGTGGAGCACCTGATCCGCCATCAGGTCGGTGCGACCTACGTGGCCAACCGCACCTTTGAAAACGGCCTGACCCTGGCCCGCCGCTTCAAGGGCACCGCCATCCGCTTCGAGGAAATCGAGGAGCACCTGAAACAGGTCGACATCATCATCAGCTCGACCGGCGCCCCCGGCTTCGTCGTCACCCGCGATCAGGTGAAACCGGTCATCCGCGCCCGTCGGAACCGGCCGATTTTCTTTATCGACATCGCCGTGCCGCGCGACATCGACCCCGAGATCAACCGCCTGGACCACTCGTATGTCTACGACATCGACGACCTAAAGGGCGTCATCGAGGAGAACATCGAGGACCGCCAGAAGGAAGCCATCAAGGGCGAGCGCATCATCGACGAGGCGATCATTCGCTTCCGGGAATGGCTCGATGGACTGGACGTGGTCCCCACCATCGTTGCCCTGCGCAAGAAGCTGGAGGCCATGGCCGAAGTGGAAATCAGGCGCACGGCCCAAGGGCAGGGGATGTCCGCGGAGGCCGCCGAAGCCCTGCAGCGCATGATGGGGGCCTTCATCAACAAGGTTCTGCACGAGCCCACGGTGTTCCTGAAAAAGGACGGCATGCTGGGCGACAAAGCGGCGCAGATCGATACGGTTCGCAAATTATTCAAGCTCGACGAACCATGACGCTGGAGGTAAGAGGTCAAATGAGAAAAACCGCATTTTTGTTTCCCGGCCAGGGATCCCAGGTCGTCGGCATGGGCGAGGATCTTTACCGCGAATTCGGCTTTGTCCGGGAGATCTTCGAAATGGCCGAGGAGATCACCAAGATAAATTTATCCCGGCTGTGCTTCAAAGGGCCCATAGACGAGTTGACGCAGACCGTCAACCTTCAGCCGGCGCTCACCACGGTCAACCTGGCGTGCCTGGCCGCCCTGCGCCATGCGAACGCCGATTTCAGCGTCTGCGCCGGCCACAGCCTGGGCGAGTACAGCGCCCTTCAGGCCGCGGGCGCCATCTCCCTTGAGGACACGATGCGGCTGGTGTTTCAGCGCGGCCACCTCATGCACCGCGAAGCCTGCCTGCACCGCGGCGCGATGCAGGCCCTCGTGGGCTTGAAGATGGCGGAGGTCGAGGCCATCGTGGCGGAAGGCCGGAAACAGGGGATCGTTTCCGTCGCCAACCACAACATGGAAACCCAGATTGTGATCACCGGTGCCCCCGAGCCGGTGGCCTGGGTGGGAGCCATGGCCGCCGCCAAGGGTGCCAAGGCCGTCCCCCTCAAGGTGAGCGGCGCCTGGCACAGCGAGTTGGTCAAGGGCGCGGAGGCCGAATTCAAAGGGGCTCTCTACCAAACGGTTTTTCAGGCCCCTCAGAAGGAGGTCGTTTTGAACGTCACCGCGGCCGCCGCCGCCGACCCGGCCGAGATCCGGGAGATCATGTCCCGCCAGCTCTGCAGCCCGGTGCGCTGGTACGACAGTATGTGCCTCATGAAGGCGGCCGGTGTCGAGGCCTTCGTTGAAGTCGGCCCCGGCAGGGTTCTGACGGGACTGCTGAAGAAAATCCTCCCCAAGGATTACCCGGCCGGGCTTCACAACGTCGGCAGCCTCGCCCAGGTAGAGGAATTTGTTAAGATCGCCGACTGATGGTTACCGCCCCGTTATTTTAGTATTTACTTTGTTCAGAGAATTTGATAGATAAGTAGATTTAAGAATAATGCGTCAGCTGTCTCAGCCGATTAACGGGGTCCATATGAAAAAGAAAGATCTCGATTTTTTCAAAAAATACCTTGAAAACAGACTTCAGGAACTCCTGAGCCAGGCCGATGACACGGTTTCGGGAATGACAAGCGCGAATGAGAACTTCCCCGACCCGACCGACCGCGCCTCCCTGGAAGCGGATCGCAATTTCCTGCTGCGGATTCGCGACCGGGAGAGCAAGCTGATCAAGAAAATCAAACAGGCGCTTGACCGGATCGAAAACGGGACCTACGGGATATGCGAGTCGTGCGGGGAGGAGATCTCGGTCAAGCGGCTCAAGGCCCGCCCGGTGACCACCCAGTGCATCGAGTGCAAAGCCAAAGAGGAGGCCCTGGAGAAAGCGCTTGGAATTTAGGCAGCCGCCTTCCATAGATCTTCACATCCATTCCACGGCTTCCGACGGTACGCTTACCCCCGCAGAGATCATCGCCCTCGCCCTGCGCCTTCGGTTGGGCGCCATCTCCATCACCGACCATGACTCCATCGCCGGTTCCCGGGAGGCCCTGCTCGACGGAATTCCCGAAGGACTCGGCTTTCTGACGGGAGTGGAGATCAGCGCCGAACCGCCGCCCTCCTACCCCGGCGCCGGCAGCATCCACATTCTGGGTTACGGGATGCGCCTGGACGACCCCGAATTGAACGGGACTCTCGAGAAACTGCAGGATGCCCGCAAAGACCGCAATCCGCAGATCATTGCCCGCCTGAACAAGCTGGGGATCGCCATGGGCCTCGAAGAGTTGGAGCGCGAGGCCGGTGACGGACAGCCGGGCAGGCCCCACATCGCCAAGCTGCTGGTGAGGAAGGGTGTCGTGAGGACGATCGATGAAGCCTTCGACCGGTACCTCGGCAACGGCAAACCGGCCTATGTAGACAAATTCCGGATTGAATCCAGCCAGGCGATCGAGCTGATCAACGGCGCCGGCGGCATTCCCGTCCTGGCCCATCCCTGCCTGCTCGAGCTGGAGAGCGAGCAACAGCTCGACGAGATCCTGCGGGAGATGATGTCCATGGGGCTGAAAGGGTTGGAAGTCTATTTCTCCGAACACTCCCCGGAGCAGACCCGGCGCTATGCCGAATTGGCGCAGCGTTGCGATCTATTGATGACCGGCGGCACCGACTTTCACGGGGACATTCAACCGGACGTCCAGATGGGGGTCGGCAGAGGAGGCCTGAATGTCCCCTTCGAACTGTACGAGAGACTGATCGGGAGCTGACCCGACACCGCCGACCCGCAGCGCCCGCCCGCATTTCTCGAGAAGAGGAGCTTCCCATGGATCGTCCCCCGGTTTCCCCTGTCGAAACGCTCATCCGCTACACCTTCAAGGACAAACGTCTGCTGGAGGAGGCCCTGCGGCACAGCTCGTTCGTCAACGAGGTCCCGGACGCCGGCCTGCGGGACAATGAGCGTCTGGAGTTTCTGGGGGATGCGGTGCTGAACCTGGTGGTGGGGCACATTCTGTTGATGCGCTTTGCCGTCTTGAA
Source organism: Desulfobacterales bacterium (assembly GCA_025454075.1). The sequence goes on from JALOPD010000011.1 coordinate 16,974, forward strand.
GGAGGGCGACTTGTCGCGCATGCGGGCCAACCTGGTCAATGAACAGCAGCTGGCTCAGCTGGCGCGCGGCCTTTGCCTCGGCACCGCCGTCAAGCTCGGCAGGGGAGAGGCCCAGTCCGGCGGGCATGAAAAGAATTCCATCCTGGCCGGCACGTTGGAGGCGCTGATGGCGGCCGTCTACGTGGATGGGGGGTTCGAAGCTGTTTCTACGCTGATCCAAAGGATTTTTATGCCGTTGGTGCAGCAACTTGACGGCGCCAACGGGCACGCCGATTTTAAAAGCCAGCTCCAGGAATTGGTGCAGGCCCGTCCTGGAACGATGCCGAGCTATGCGGTCACCCGGGAAGAGGGACCCGACCACGACAAAACCTTCTGGGTGCAACTTCGGGTGCTGGACATCGTGGCCCAGGGCATGGGCAAGAGCAAGAAAGCCGCCGAGCAGGATGCAGCGCGAAAGGCCCTGGAGCTGCTCAAGCCTTAACGGATGATCTTCCGGATCCGGTATCTGTCGGTGACGATCTCATGACGGCCCGCCCCTTCATCGTGCCGGTCTTCATTCCGCATGCCGGCTGCCCCCACCGCTGCGTATTTTGCAACCAGGCCGCCGTCACCGGCCATGGCGGCGCTTTGCCTGAACCCGGCAATTGGACGGCCCATGCCGGGGAGTTCTTACGGTTTCGCGGCCGCCGTCAAGGGACTTCGCAAATTGCATTTTTTGGCGGCAACTTCCTTGGATTGCCCGATGAACGCATCCGTGCGATGCTGATAGCGGCCTCGGAATACGTGCACAAGGCACTGGTCGACGGAATCCGATTTTCCACCCGGCCGGACACCGTGAACCGCAAAACCTTGCGCCTGATCGCCGCCTTCCCCGTGCAAACCGTGGAGCTGGGGGCGCAGTCAATGGACGCAGAGGTCCTCATGCTCTCGCGGCGGGGTCACACCGCTGCGGATACCGTGGCCGCCGTGGAACTGCTGAGGGCCGCCGGCTACGCGGTGGGGCTGCAGGTCATGGTGGGGCTGCCCGGCGACGACGCGGCCCGCCTCATGGAGACCGGCCGACGCATTGCTGATCTTAAGCCGGACTTCGTCCGAATTTACCCGACCCTGGTCCTGGCCGGAAGCATTTTAGAGACGTGGTACCGTGCGGGCCGATACCGGCCCCTGGAGGTAGAAGAGGCCGTCGAGCAGACGATGCCGCTTTACCGCCTTTTCCGACAGCGCGGGATCGCGGTCATCCGCACCGGGCTTCAGCCCACGGTGGAGCTCTCCCGAGGAGGCTCAGTGGCGGCCGGACCGTTTCACCCGGCCTTCGGCCATCTGGTGCAAAGCGCATGTTTCCTGGACGCCGTCCGGAATGCCTTGTGCCGTAAATCCATTTCGGGCCGGACACTTGAAATTTGTGTTCACCCGCGGAGCCTGTCGCGGATGCGCGGCCTTAAAAACGCCAACTGCGAAGCCATCAAGCGGGAATTCGGGTTTTCAAACGTGAGGGTGTGGCCACATTCGGGTTTGCGGGAGGATGCCATCGGGCTGCCGGACGGTAGCGCGGTTGCGGTTTATGTGATCAACTCCTGAAAGAAACCTCCCCGCGCCCTTGCGCGGGGAGATTTCTTAAAGGTCTTTCTTGAAAAAATCCTCTGTCTCTTTGACCTCCCCCGGCCGCTTGCTGTAATCGACCGGCACCGTGCCCTCCTTGAAGCATTCGAAAATCGTCTTGCGCGATTCGGGCACGGGCAACAGCCCCGTTTCGGCATCGATCTTGGCGAAAACCACCCCTTCCGGCGGCTGGAAAGTTTTGACCGGCTCATTGGCCAGAGCCCGCTTCATAAAACCCAGCCAGATGGGGCTGGCCGCCACGGCTCCGGTCTCGGTTTTGCCCAGCGGGGCCTCAGTGTCGAAACCGACCCAAACCCCCGCGATGTACTCGGGGGTGTAGCCGATGTACCAGGCATCGTACAGATCGTTGGTGGTCCCGGTCTTGCCGGCGGTCGGTCTGCCCAGGGCCTTAATGCGCTGGCCCGTCCCGTGCTGGACAACGCTCTCCATCAGGCTGGTCATGATGAAGGCGGTGTCCTTCTCGATAACCGGCCTGCGTTCGGAGACGGCTTCCTCCAGCACGTTCCCGTCCCGGTCGACGATTTTCAGGGTAAACACCGGCTCGACCATGTATCCCTGGTTGGCGAAAACCGAATAGGCCCGGACGAGCTCTAACAAGCTCACCCCGGAGGCGCCGAGGGCGAGCGAAAGCGTTCGGGTGAGTTCAGAGGAGATTCCCAGCTTGCGGGCATAATCGATGGCGTAGTCGATGCCGATGTCCTGCAGGATTTTGACCGTCACGACGTTGCGCGACTGGGCCAGCGCCTCCCGCAGGAGGGTCGGCCCATAAAAAGTCTCACGGTAATTTTTGGGCTTCCAGGTCTGGTCGCGTACACGGTCCTCGAAAACCACGGCGGAGTCGACGATGACCGTCGCGGGCGTGTAAGTTTTCCTGGGGTCGGTGAACTTACGGTCCAGCGCGGCCGCGTAGATGATCGGCTTGAAAGAGGAACCCGGTTGACGGCGCGACTGGATGGCGCGATTGAACTGGGTTTCGTTGAAATCGCGGCCGCCCACCATGGCCTTCACCAACCCGGTTCCGGCCTCCAGGCACAAGAGCGCGCCCTGCACCAGGGGCTCCTGCTCGAGAGAAAGGCGCCAAGGCTCACGGGCGTCCTTGCGCTTGTCCTTGACCTTCACCAGGACGACATCCCCGACCTTGAGCACCGCGCTCGGCTGGCGGACCTTGGCTTCGTAATGGGCCACGTCGGGGTTGGGCTTGCGCGCCCATTCCATGTCCGCCAGGGCGATGGTTCCGAGATCGTTGCCGATCTTCACGCTCGCCGTCTTGGCCGCATCGCTCACCTGAACCACCACGGCCTGGGTGATTTTACCCGGCTCCAGAGGGTTTTTCTCGAGTTCCGCCTGCTGGTCGCGGGCGAAGGCTTCGCTGTCGGTGGAAGGGATCGACTTGAGCGGCCCGCGATAGCCCTGGCGCTTGTCGAGCTCCTGCAGCCCCTTGTTGACCTCCTGCTCGGCCATCTTCTGGAAATCGATGTTGACCGCCGTGTAGATTTGAAGCCCCTGGGTGTAGAGGGCGTCCGCGCCGTATTTGGCCTCCACGTAGCGGCGAACATGTTCCGTGTAGTAGGGCACTTCCTCCACGTAAATGTTGCGGCGGGGCTTGATGTCCAGCTTGAGCGCCAGCGCCTCGTTGGCCTGAACACGGGAGATGTGGCCCTCCTCGACCATTCGATTGAGGACGTAGACCTGCCGTGCCCGTGCCTGCTCGGGGTGGCGGAAGGGGGAATAGCGGGTCGGGGCCTGGGGAAGGCCGGCCAGGAGGGCGCACTCCGCCAGGTTCAGTTCCTGAACCGGCTTTCCAAAATAGTTCTCGGCCGCGGCCTGCACGCCGTAGGCCCCATGGCCGAGGTAGATCTGGTTGAGATAAAGAAAGAGAATCTCCTCCTTGGAAAACGCCTTCTCGATGCGGTAGCTCAGGATGATTTCCTTAATCTTCCGGATGTAGCTGCGCTCGGGCGTCAAAAGAAAGGAGCGCGTCACCTGCTGGGTGATGGTGCTGCCGCCCTGCTTGATGGTCCCGGCCTCGAGGTTTTTAAGGGCGGCACGGACGATGCCCAGGGGGTCTATGCCCTGGTGCTGGAAAAAGCGGGAATCTTCGGCGGCAACGAACGCCTTGACCAGCAGGGGCGGCACATCGCTCAGCGGGATGACCACCCGGCGCTCCTTGAAAAACTCGGCTATTACGCGCTGATCGTCGGCATAGACCTTGGAGATGATCGCCGGCTGGTAGTCCATGAGGGAGTTGATCCTGGGCAGGTCCTGGCTGATGTACTGATACCCGCCGATCAGGGTGGCCGCGCCAAGCAGGCCGAGAATGAAGAGCGCCAAAATGGGATAAAGGACGAGGCGCTTGAAGCGTCCCCGCTTCTTGGGGCTTTGGGACTGGGCTTTTTTCTGGGGGATAGGGGCCTTCTGAACCATGGATCGTCAGCCTTCATCGGTGCGGGTGGAAACTTGCGCACCCGCCTGGAAGCGGGTCCTCACGCCGAATGAATTCAAACTCATAACCTCAAGACTAATGTAGACCTTTTCCTAAATGCAAGAAGGATTCTGAAAATTCATGGATCCTTGTGTATGAGAGCCGCGCGGCTACGCCGATTGAAGCCTGTTTGAATTCATTTCGGACCTGATACCAGAAAATGAGGTTTCTAACAACAAAAAATAATTGACTTTAGCCGTGCAACAATATTAGTAAATAAGATTTTGGTTGTACTTGAACTCATATAGCAGCGGCGGCGGACCCGATAATAGGTTCGAACCTTGTCGACTTCAATGTTTGAACGAAGGCTTTTCCGCAAACGCCGCGATGGTAGCCCAGCATGCTCAGGCTCAACTTTGACAAACTTGGCGGCCTGGTTCCCGCGATCGCCCAGGATTATCAAACCGGCGAGGTCCTGATGCTCGCCTTCATGAACGAGGCAGCCTGGAACGCGACCCTCGCAACCGGACGGGCCACCTACTACAGCCGCAGCCGTAAATGCCTCTGGGTGAAAGGCGAAACATCCGGAAACATTCAACGCGTGCGAGAAATCCGCGTCGACTGCGACGACGACACGGTGGTCCTTAAGGTCGAGCAGGTGGGCGGCGCCGCCTGCCATACCGGACATCGCAGTTGTTTTTACAAGAAGGTTGAAAACGGGGTGGTTCATGTGGAAGGCCAACCGGTGTTCGACCCGAAGGAGGTTTATCGAAAGTGACCAAGAAACTGAAACTGGGCATCCCTAAAGGCAGCCTGCAGGAAGCGACCATTTCGCTTTTCAAACGCTCCGGCTGGAACATCAATGTCAACAGCCGCAGTTATTTCCCCGAAATCAATGATGATTTTATCGAATGCGCCATTTGTCGCGCCCAGGAGATGTCCCGTTACGTGGAAAACGGGACGCTCGATGCCGGTCTCACCGGAAAGGACTGGGTTGCCGAAAACAGCTCCGACGTGCACGTCGTGGCGGATCTGGTCTACTCCAAAGTGAGCGCACGGCCGGCGCGCTGGGTATTGGCCGTGCCCTACGATTCCCCGATCAGCCGCCTGGAAGACCTCGCCGGGAAGAAGCTTGCCACCGAGCTGGTGGAATTTACCCGGCGCTATTTTGCCGAACGCCGGATCGACGTCAATATCGAATTTTCCTGGGGAGCCACCGAAGCCAAGGTCGTTTCCGGGCTGGTGGACGCCATTGTCGAAGTCACTGAAACGGAGAGCACCATCAAGGCCCACGGCTTGCGCATCATCCACGAACTGATGCGCACCAACACCCAGCTGATCGCCAACCACCGAGCCTGGGCGGATGCCGACAAGCGCTTGAAAATCGAGCAAATCGCCCTGCTTCTCAAAGGCGCGCTGCTGGGCGAGAAGATGGTCGGGCTGAAGATGAACGTTCCCGAAGAGCGCATGGAAGAGGTGATCGCCATGCTGCCCAGCCTGAAGTCCCCAACGGTCGCCCCGCTTTACCGTTCGACCTACTTTTCGGTGGAGATCATGGTCAACCGGGAGATCGTGCGCGACCTCATCCCCAAACTGCTTGCGCACGGCGCCGAAGGCATCATCGAGTACCCATTGAACAAGGTGGTTTAATGCTTGAAAAGACAGCTTCAAACCACCTTGTTCAAGATTGTTAAAACCAATTTTTCCAAAGGAAAAATTTAAATTATGGTTTCAAAACGAACCCGGGAACTGACATCCTTCATCGTCATGGACGTGCTCGAGAAGGCCAAGGAGATGGAGCGCCGCGGAGTGCATGTCATCCACCTCGAGGTGGGTGAGCCGGATTTTGATGCGCCCGCCTGCGTGAAGGCTGCGGCCTGCCGGGCGCTGGAGGAGGGCCATACCCATTACACCCACAGCATGGGCAATTTCGAGCTGCGGGAAGCCATCGCCCACTACTACCGGGGAACTTACGGCGTCAGCGTCGAACCGGAGCAGATCATCGTGACCTCAGGATCCTCGCCGGCCATCCTGCTGGTCTTCTCCGCTCTGCTCGACCCGGGCGACGAGGTCATCATCTCCGACCCGCACTACGCCTGCTACCCGAACTTCATCAAGTTCGTGCAGGGGGTGCCGGTGTCCGTCCCGGTCTTTGAGGAAGACGGCTTCCAGTTCCGGCCCGAGGCCATCCGTGAGAAAATCAACGCCCGGACCAAGGCGATCTTCATCAATTCGCCCTCCAACCCCACCGGGAACCTTCTTTCGGCCGAACGCATGCAGGAAATCGCCGAAATGGCAGCTGGCCCCGACGCCCCGATGATCGTCTCCGACGAGATCTATCACGGCCTGGTCTACGAGGGCCAAGACCACAGCATCCTGGAATTCACCGACCGGGCTTTCGTGCTCAACGGGTTTTCAAAGCTCTTCGCCATGACCGGCCTGCGGCTGGGGTATGTCATTGCCCCGCCCGTGCTCATACGGCCCATGCAGAAGCTGCAGCAGAATTTCTTCATCTCAGCCAACTCCATGGTGCAGCGGGCGGCCATTGCCGCGCTGCAGTGCGCCGGCGACGATGTCGCGCGCATGAAGTCGGTGTATGACGAGCGCCGCAAGTTCATGATCCGCCGGCTCAAGGAAATCGGCCTCGGCATCACCGTGGAGCCGACGGGCGCTTTCTATGTGTTCGCCAACGCCAAGCACATCTCCGGCGACTCCTACCAACTGGCCTTCGACATCCTTGAGAAAGCCCATGTGGGCGTCACCCCCGGCATCGATTTCGGACAAAACGGCGAAGGCTACCTGCGGTTTTCCTATGCGAATTCCATGGAGAACATCGCCGAAGCCATGAACCGGCTTGAGCACTATTTCCGCACGCGGCGCTGACCGGGAACGGCCGAACCATCACGCTCGACCCCACCCGCTGACGGCGCTGCCGGCTTCTTGAAAAATCACACGATAGCGCTCAGGGCAGTAACCCGAGCGGATGATTTCTTTTCTCTTCGCCGTGAGCCCCAAGCCTGTTTGCCTTCGGTCGTTGACTTTTGCACCTCAGCGTGGAACAAGGCACCAACCACCCAAACATTCGCTGTGTGACATGCTCATAAAATCGGCAGAGTTCGTCATCAGTGCCGTCCGGCCGCAGCAATACCCGGCAGAGGAGCTGCCGGAGTTCGCTTTCGCCGGCCGATCCAACGTGGGGAAGTCCAGCCTGATCAACACCCTGGTAAGCCGCAGGAAACTCGTCCAGACCAGCTCCACTCCCGGCAAAACCCGGTTGATCAATTTTTTCCGGGTGAACGACGCGCTCATGTTCGTCGACCTTCCGGGCTACGGCTATGCGCGCGTGTCCGAAGAGGAACGCCGCAAATGGCGCCCCATGATCGAACAGTACCTCTCCCGCCGCGAAAATCTGAAAGCGGTCGTCCTCATCCTGGACATTCGGCGCACGCCCAATGAGGAAGACGCTCAGCTTCTGAACTGGCTGGCCCGGCGCGAGGTCGCCGCGGTCCTGGTCGTCACCAAGGCCGACAAGCTCTCGAAGACCTCCCAGCTCAAGCAACTGAAGATCATCGCCGGCGCGCTGGAGACCGACCCCGACGAATTGGTGCTGTTCTCCGCCAAATCCCGCCTGGGAAGAGATGTGCTGTGGAGGACCCTTATGAACCTGGCCACGCCGGCGCCTGAAGATGAGCGGGCCTGACAGGCTTATTAAACCGGCAATGTCTAAACAGGCACCACATGAGCTGCCGTCAGGCGGAGCGGGGTGCCCGCCGCAGCGCGCCGCAACCACCCGTTCAACGAACCTGCGTACGGCAGCCAGACCGCTCCATGCAAACTCGGACAGCCCCAGGGGACCCTTTTTCACGGAGCCGCCGGCCGTCGCTGCCTGCCATCGGTTCCATGAGACGGCTGGGGGGCGTGGCAGCGTCGCCTGAAGAATTGGTTGCGGCGCGCTGCGGCGGGCACCCCGCTCCGCCTCTGCGTGAGATGAGGAAATTCGACTTTACTTGCCGGAGCAATAATAAGAGGGCTCCAAGGGGCTTTTTCCTCAAGCGCTCCTCCGGATTTGCTGGAACGATCCGAGAACCCTCGACGCCGCTCATGTTTCTTTGCTGAACCGCCGACCCGCGATCAAAGCGTGCGAAGGCATTCAACCGAAAAGCTGCCGCCCATATGACGACCGACCTTGATTCCCGGAAGACCCCGTTCAAATCCGGCTACGTCACCATCGCCGGTGCCCCCAACGCCGGAAAATCGACGCTGCTCAACCGCATCCTGGGCGAGAAGATATCCATCATATCCAGCAAGCCCCAGACCACGCGCAACCGGATCCTGGGCGTCTGCCAACGGCCCGGGGCTCAGATTGTTTTTTATGACACGCCGGGCATTTTTATCGCCACGGATCCGCTGAACGCCAAGATCGTGAACACGGCCTGCGGAGCCATCGGCGATGCCGACGTGCTATTGGCGGTCGTAGACGCTGCCCACCCGGATCCGGCGGCCGAAGCCCTTCTGGCCGATAAGATCGGCGACCGGAAACTGCCGGTCATTGTCGCCTTGAACAAGATCGACCTCGTCGCGGAAAAGAAAACGCTGCTGGGGGTTATCGCCCGCTGGTCGGAGCGGCGAACCTTTGCGGCCATAGTGCCGGTGTCCGCGCTGGACGGCACGCAGGTCGAGGAACTCATCGGCGCCATCGTCAAGGCCCTGCCCGACGGGCCGCCTTATTTCCCCGAGGACACCTTGACCGACGCCACCGAGCGGTTCATCGCCGCCGAGTTGATCCGCGAAAAGATCTTCCGGCTGACGGGAGAGGAAATCCCCTATGCATCGGCCGTGACCGTCGAGGCCTTCAAACCGAGCGCAGAAGAGAAGCGAGTCTCCATCGAGGCGACCATACACCTCGAACGCGACTCCCAGAAAGGAATCGTCATCGGCAAGGGCGGCGCCATGCTCAAACGCATCGGCACCGAAGCGCGGCAGGACATCGAGCGGATGACGGGGTCGAAAGTTTTCTTGAAGCTTTTTGTGCGGGTACAGAAGAACTGGCGCAGGGACACCAAGGCCATCGAGCGCTTCGGCTATTAAAAAAAAAGCGGAACCTTCAGGTTCCGCTTTTTTTTAATCGGTTGAAACCGCCTGTCGGCTAAGGCCCCAACGGCAAGCGGGGAGATGCCGCTACTACTTCCGGACGAGCGGGCTTCCTCTCCGCCCAGGGCAGCCGCAAGCCTTCGGGCAGGACGCTGAAAAGCGAAAGCAGCAGGGCCGCGGCATACGGGAGCGACTGGATCAGCAGCAGGGCCGACCGGATCAATCTCTCTTCGGTCTGGTCGTTGCCGAAGTTGTAGTTGACCACCACCGCAAAGAGCAGCAGCACCATCATCAAAGCCTCGCCGCGGGCCATCGTGATCCCCTTCAGCACCGCGCTTTTGCTTTCGCATTTCGGCGTTCGCAAAAACGGCATGCTCTTGGTGAAAACGCCGCGCAGGATGGCCGTCGCGATGGTGTGGGTGAGGGCCGTTCCGGCGAGAGCGGCACCCACCCGCTGTCGGAAGGTGCACGGCACTCGCGCCGCGTAAAGCCACAGAAAATGCATCAGTTTGAACAGGAAGGCGCCGATCGGCGGCAGCATCAACACGTACAGCGGGGTCCCGAAGTATTTTGGAAAGAGCGCCATTCCGACCGCCCAGAGGATGCAGAGCACGTTCATGATCAGGCTGATGGCATCGCCGAACCAGGGCAGCCACCCGGCGATGAAATGATACCGCTGCCCGAGGTTCAGGCCGCTCTTGCGGCTGAACGGGGAAAGCTCCGCCCAGTGGCGCTTCATGATCTGCACGGCGCCGTAAACCCAACGGAACCTCTGGCGCTTGTAACCGCCGAAGGAATCCGGCGTCAACCCCTTGCCGAAGCTCTCTTTCACGTAGACGGTGTCGTAGCCCAGGTTCTGAATGCGCAGGCCGAGCTCGGCATCCTCGCAGATGCACCATTCCGCCCAATTGCCCGAACCGACCAGGATCGACTTTCGGATGAGGGTCATGGTGCCGTGCTGAATGATGGCGTTGCGCTCGTTGCGGTGCACCATGCCGATCTCGAAGAAGCCGTGGTATTCCCAGTTGATCATTTCCTTGAAGCGGTTGCCCTCCCAGCCGCGATGATCCTGGGGCGCCTGCACGACTCCCACTTCCTGGCGGTCGAAATGGGGCACAAGCAGTTTGAGCCAGTCGGGACGCACGATGTAGTCGCTGTCGACCACCGCTACGAGAGCGGCTTCCGGAGTCGTTTGCTTCAGGGCAAAATTAAGCGCCCCCGCCTTGTATCCCGCGATTTTCTCCAGATGGAAAAACCGGAATCTATCCCCCAGTTTTTCGCAGTGCGCCTGAATCGGCTGCCAGAGTTCCGGGTGCGGGTTGTTGTTGTCAATGACCAGCACCTCGTAGCTCGGGTAGTCCAACGCCGCCAGGCCATTTAAGGTTTCGATCACCATGTCCGGAGGCTCCTTGCAAATCGGGACATGGATGGAAACCAGCGGCGTCGGATGGACGACCCCGCCGGCCAGGGGGGTGAACCGCCGTTTCAGGCCTTCCGTCCAGATCATCTCGGACATCTCGAAGCCGTTGACCAGAATGATCATGAGCAAGCCGGCCTGCATCGGCAGCAACACCGCCCAGATGAAGGTCTCCCAGAACAGAAACTCGCCGATCAGCGGGGAGGCCAGCACCCATACGAAGACCGACGCCGTGGTCTGGAGCAGCATCGCGAAAAACATTTTGCCGCTGAAAGGCTGTGACGGCTGCTTTCGCAGGTACAGCCACACCAGGAAAACCCCCACCAGCACGGCGGCGATCCCGCTGTAGAGCAGGGTTGCGGGCTGAATCGCCCCGTCGAAGGAAAATTTGGGTTTGCGATGCACGTCGTAGATGCCCCAGAAAGCGCCGACCACCCCCTCGTGAGGCTTTTTCCACGGCTGGTCGAACACTTCCATGATGCAGTAATCCAGCCTGCGCTGGTCTGCGACGTTCAGGAACCGGCGCAGGAACCTGGCTTGGTCTTCGCTGCCCGGCTTGGCCTTGCCGAAATTCTCGCCGTTGCTCGGCCAGCCCACTTCCGCGAGAAACACGGGCTTTTGGGGGAAGGCGTCCTTCACCTGTTTGAAGCGATCGAGGACCCAGCCGATGGAATCGCTGAAAGGAACCTTTTCCCAGTAGGGCAGAACATGGATCGCGATAAAGTCGACGTGGTCGACCAGCTCCGGGTTTTTGATAAAGACATGCCACGGCTCGGCCGTGCCGACCGGCACCTTCACGGCAGCGCGAATTCGGTCCAGGTAGGTGATGAGTTCCGGGACGGTGAGATCGTTGCGGTAGAGTGCCTCGTTGCCGACGATGACCCTCTTGATGGTCGCAGGATACCGGTTGACGTTTTGGATGAGGTTGTAGAGCTCGTCTTCGTTGCGCTCGTAACGGCCGTCGATCCAGGCGCCGGCCGTGACCTCGAACCCCAGACGCGCTGCCAGACCCGGTATGGCTTCCATCCCGTCCAGAGAGGAGTAGGTGCGCACCCCTCTGGTCTTGCCTTTTAGGAATACCAGATCGTCCCTGATTTCTTCCGGTGTCGGGAATTTGTTTTCGATCGGATCCTGTCCGGAACGATAAGGGCTGAAGGATACGTAATTGAATGTTCCGGACCACCCGGGTTCCGGATTTTCCGGCCGGGTGAACAAGGACCACAAGGCGATGTTAAATGCACAGGTGATGCCGAGGATGCCCCACAGGGTTTTACGCATGACGCTTTTTTCTCCATGGCTAGTAATTTCCAGCCATATCGCTTTTACTTTCAATCGGCCGCGGCGATCCTACCGGCCGCCGCTCCAAAAAAAAAGGCCTTCTGCAAAGAGGCCACTTTGAAAAATCAGATTGTTTTAACTTCTAACTCCCCGCAGGGAGATCCGAGTTCCCCTTGGTTTCGTTTTCCCTAAAAGCAACAAGCAGAGAGTTGACCCTGCTCGTTTGATTCCCGATCCGCCGGTATTCCAGGTTGTTGGCGCGCAATATAACACGTTTTGCCGAGTCGTCAACAACAATCTTGCCTGTCGAAAAATAATCTGTTGAATCAGACGCTGGTAGCCGAAGAACCGTTTACATGCAGTTGGATTGGCCACCCCTGAAGGCTGGCAATTTCAACTCGCATTGTCCCTTATGCGGTTTTCGGTGGGTTTTAGTTTCCTAGGAAGCGATTTTCCTAGGCGCAAGGAATCTCTCTTCTCAAGTAATTGCTGAAAGCAAATAAGCGTCCGGCTTCGAAGATCACTATAAATAGTCAACATACTGAAAAAATTGTTTATTTAAGTTTACCGGCAATGGGTGGAATAAATTTTGCTTAACCGTAGCTGTGAACTTTGACTTGAACATTGGAGTCATAACGATAGGGCAACGTCTGTTTTTAACCGAGCTAAGGCACGGAGCACAGAGATGAGCGCAGCTTTTCTACCATATATTGATGGCATCTTTCGCAATGACCGCAACCTGTACGAACCCACCCCTTGCGATTGTTCAAACAAAAGCTTTTGCTCCTGTTTTTCGAAGGGTTTTTCATTGCTCGAGGTCTTGGTGGTAATCGCCATTTTGGCCTTAGCCGGTGTCGTCGCTATACCCAATCTCATCGATTGGCGCAGCCATATGCGCCTGAGAGCAGCGGCGACTGAACTGAAGGAAAACCTGGAACTGGCCAAACTCATGGCGGCGAAGGAGAACATGTACATTTACGTGGAGTTCGTCCCGCTGGAGGGGAAATACCGCCTCAGCTACAAGGACTTGGACGGCAACATGATATCGATCAAGGAAGAACGTCTGCCTCAGGATGTCATAATTGATAAAACCCATGCCCAGTACACCGTGACAGACGACAAAACGGGCTTCAACTCCCGCGGAGGGGCCAACAATTGCACCATTGTCCTCACCAATCTTAAAAAGATGAGCAAGGTTATCTCCGTTTCGCCCATAGGAAAAGTGGAGGTTAAAAGCTGATGATTCCCACCGGTGAGCATTATGTTTTCCGCGAAATGAGCCGATACCGATCCATATCGGGCGACAAGGGCTATCTCCTGCTGGAGATTTTGATCGCCGTCGCCATTTTTTCCATCGGCTTTCTGGCGGTGGGAACCATGATCGTGTCCACCACGCGCACCAACACCACCGGAAACATTGTCACTCAGGCCACGCTGTTGGCCGTGGAGACGCTGGAGAGCCTCAAAAAGGACCCGGTCGGCGACCTCGTACCGGAAACCTACAGCGATCCAAACAACCCGATCGATGAATGGGGCAACAAAGGCGGCATTTTCAGCCGCAGCTGGGTCATCGACGACCCGGTCGGTTACAACACCTCGCGACGTATTCGGGTGACTGTCGGCTGGGAGCGCCTCGGCCAAAATAGACGGGTGGAGTTGACGACCCTTACCAGGGGCAATGGAACATGAAGAGGGTATTCTTCGGCTGCGCTCATTCCAACGATGGGTTCACCCTGATGGAGCTCTTGATTGCGCTGGGGCTGACGGCAACGGTGTTGGGGATCATGACGGCATTTTTCATGAATTTCAGCCGGGCTTCGACCATTCAGAACGCTTCCGCCGGTGCCCAACACTCCGCACGCGCCGGCCTTGAGTACATCATGCAGGACATTCGCATGGCCGGACTGGACCCACTGGAGAAAGCCGGTGCCGGAATCGATGAAATCACCGCCAGCGGGAAAAAGCTGCGGTTCTCATCGGACCGCTGCAACCTGCCCGTGGCTTCTTCGGGCTGCCCCAACCCCGAGCCGGACGGCGATCTCGACGACGATTCCGAAATCGTCACCTACTTGTACGATGCGGGTCAAAAGACCATGAAAAAATGCCTGTATGAAAAAGCAGACAGCTACGGAAAGGATAGCTCCAGCGGGGCCTGCCAGTTCGTCTTGGAAAACGTTATCACCAACCCGGACGACATTCCTGTTTTTACCTTTTTGGACGACGAGGACGGCAAAATCAGCGACAACAACGAGCGCAGTCGAATTCGAACGGTAATTCTCACACTGACGGTCGAAGAGCCGGCCGGCCGCAATAATAAAGTGGCACGGACCTACTCCTCGCGCGTGCGCCTGCGCAATATCGGCCTGTGAGCCAGCTGGAAATTTACAGCTGAGAAATGACGCCATGGCCAAAGCATTGCTGCTGAAAAATGACGACTTCGTAAAAAACCTAACCTCTGCGTTGCGCTTCATCCCGCG
>JALOPD010000406.1 GCA_025454075.1 Desulfobacterales bacterium
CTTTTTAATATTACCCACTAATGGCCTTCTAAATCAACATGGTTGAATTTAGTGCTGCAATAATGCTGCAAAATAAAAATGGCCTATACAGGTATCTGTATAAGCCATTGATATTACTGGCGCGCCCGGAGGGGCTCGAACCCCCGGCCTACGGATTCGAAGTCCGGCGCTCTATCCAGCTGAGCTACGGGCGCCAAAAATGGGGTGAGTGATGGGAATTGAACCCACGACAACCGGGGCCACAACCCGGTGCTCTGCCAACTGAGCTACACCCACCGCAACCGGTATTTCGAATTTCAACCGGGTCAATTTAACAAATCGAAGGAACGAGATCAAGGGGAAACAACACGAAAAAGAGCGCCCGGCAGACCGGGCTCGAGGAGCGCTGCGCTTGAGGCGATAGGCGGCAAAAAAAAGATAGGCGTCTCCGCTCCCTGCAAACCAATCAGATGTTGAAAGTGGGTGAGATTTTGAATAAAGAGAGGATCGACCTTAAACTTCCAAAGGACCGACGGCATGCACCCTTTCATCATTTTTTTCATCCGGGCCGTTCTGGGGGTGGCGATCGCCATCGTCATCACGCGCATGTTCCGCGGCTCCGCCGGCGCCGAGTACGTCGCAGGGCTGGCGATCGTCCTGGTGGGGCTCGCCTACCTCTTCGAGTATTTCCGGAAACGCAAGGGGCCGTGACCCCCCTCGCCGGTTCCGGCATTTGACCGGCCGGCAAGCGGGCTTATTGTGTAAACATGATCAACGGCGCCATCACCTATCGCCGCTGTGATCGTCGCCGTCGAATGGGATGTTATTACTCCGGCGAGCAAATATGTCTAATTCCATCATCTCCCACAACGGATACAGAGGTTGCAAAGGGAGCGTTTATCGGCTGCGAATGAAAACGTTGTCAGGAGAGTGAGCGCTTGAAGCAGATCATCCTGGGCACCGCCGGGCACATCGACCACGGCAAGACCTCCCTGGTCAAGGCCGTCACCGGCATCGACACCGATCGCCTGAAAGAGGAGAAAGAGCGCGGGATCACGATCGAGCTGGGCTTCGCCCACCTGGAGCTGCCGAGCGGCCGGCACATCGGCGTGGTGGACGTGCCGGGCCACGAAAAGTTCGTCAAGAACATGGTGGCCGGCGCCACGGGGATCGACATCGTCGCCATGGTGATCGCGGCCGACGAGGGGGTCATGCCCCAGACCCGCGAGCACATGGAGATCTGCGCGCTGCTGGGGGTGCGCCACGGCCTGGTCGTCCTGACCAAGGTGGACCTCGTGGACGAGGAGATGCTCGAACTCGCCCAGGAGGACATCCGGGAGTTCACCCGCGGCACCTTCCTCGAAGGCTCGCCGATGATCCCCCTCTCCGCCGTCACCGGCCAGGGTTTGACCGAGTTCGTCCAGGCGCTCGACGCCCTGAGCCTCCAGGTGCCGGAACGGCCGCCCTCCACCCTCTTCCGGCTGCCGGTCGACCGGGTGTTCACCATGAAGGGCTTCGGCACGGTGATCACCGGCACCCTGGTGTCGGGCAAGGTGCAGGTGGGCGAGGCGATCATGGTCTACCCCTCGGGCATCACCTCCAAGGTGCGCGGCATCCAGGTCCACAACCGGAGCGTCGCCGCGGCCGAGGCCGGGCTGCGCACGGCCGTCAACTTCCAGGGGCTCGACAAGGAATCGGTCAACCGGGGGGACGTTCTGTCCGCCCCCAACGCCCTCAAGCCCAGCTACATGGTGGATGTCCATTTCCACTACCTGGCGAGCGCCGGCAAACCTTTCAAAAACAGGAGCCGCGTCCGGCTGCACACCGGGACCAGCGAAATCCTGGGCAACCTGATCCTGCTCGAGCACGACGAGCTCGCGCCCGGCGCGGCCACGGTGGCCCAGCTGCGGCTGGACGCGCCGATCGCCATCGTCAAGGGCGACCACTACGTCGTGCGCAGCTACTCGCCCGTGCGCACCATCGGCGGCGGCCAGGTCCTGAACCCGATCCCGCCCAAGCACAAGCGCTTCAATGCCGCCATCGTGCAGGGCCTGAAAGGCATCCTGTCCAGCGCACCGGAGCAGCTGATCGCCTTTCACATCGAAGCCGCCGGCCACGCCGGGGCCTCGTTCGCCGACCTGCGCCTGATGACGAACCTGACCGACAAGCAGCTCGAATCCGCGCTGCAGGCCATGATGTCGGCGCGGGCCGTCGTCCTGGTGGACAAGGACGCGCGCACCTTCGTCCACCGGAAAAGCTTCGACGCCCTGGTCCAGGAAACCGCCGGGAGCCTGAAGGAGTACCACAAGGCCTTCCCCCTGAAGTCCGGCATGCTCAAGGAGGAGCTGAAGAGCAAGTTCCCGCCCGAAACGGACGCCAAGCTCTTCAACCTGGTCATCAACCAGATGATCAAGGACGAGGCCGTCGTCCAGGAGGAGAAGACCGTGCGCTTGAAGGCCCACAAGGTCTCCCTGGCGGGCGACGAGGCGAGCGTGCGGCAGAAGATGCTCAAGGTCTACAAGGAGAGCGGCCTGCAGCCGCCGTTTTTCAGGGACGTCATTGTGGCCCTGAAGGCCGACCCGGCCCAGGCCAAGGACGTCCTGAACCTGCTCATCGATGAGGGCCACATCGTCCGCACCAAGGAAGACCTCTTTTTCCACGCCGAGGCGATCGAGGAGCTGAAAAAGCGGATGGTGAAATTCTTCGAGCAGAACGCCGGGATGAACCCCACCCAGTTCAAGGAGCTGACCGGCGGCGCGCCCCGCAAGTTTCTCATCCCCCTGCTGGAGTATTTCGACTCGAAGAACGTGACGCTGCGGGTCGGGGATGTCAGGAAGCTGCGCAAGGGATAGTCGGGGGTTGGAAAACGGCGCCTCGGGCCGTGATCCGGCGTTGCGGGGCTTTTGTAAATGCTCACCTATCTGCCGATAGGCTGCGCTTTCCAAAACGCCGTGCGCCTCGTCTGACGGCCCGATGCTTGTTTCTCAATACCCCGCCGGGAAGGATGTCAGAGCGACTTTCGGCAATAGGCTCCGTTTGGGCGGAACAACATGAATCCGGGCAAACCACCGAAGTGGTGGGAGCGGCTTTCCAGCCGCGATGATCGAGGCTGAAAGCCTCTCCCACATGATATTAATCGTCTCGAAATAGTATGGACCGAGAGCGACCCCCTCACCCTTACCCTCTCCCCCAGTCCTGGGGGAGAGGGCAGGGTGAGGGGGCGTCCGTGTCTATACAATTATGCAACCCTTAATAAGTGGTGGATGGAATTCGATTGAGATAGAAAATGGATTTTTATCCTATGCTTATTTTGGTTGCTCTAAACGAGGGCGGCGGCGACCGTGTTGAGGTAGAGCATGCCCCGCAGGGTCGGGGCGCAGCGGCCGGCCTCCAGACGGATCAGTCCCTGCGATTCCAGCTCGGCCGCCGCAGCGCCGTGCACCTGCAGGAAATCCACCCCGAACCGGCTTCTGAAATCCGCCAGGTCGACCCCGGCCGCGGTCCGCAGGCCCAGCATGACCGCCTCCATCGCCTCCTGCCCGGCCGTAAGCGTCTCCTCGCCGGCGACCGCCCGCCCGCCCCGTTGCAGCGCCTCCACATAGCCTTTCACATCGCGCCGGTTCCAAAACCGCGTCGGCGGCAGGAAGGAGTGCGCGGCGGGGCCGAAGCCCAGGTAGGCGGCGTGCGTCCAGTACTTGCAGTTGTGCCGGGAGATGCGGTCGGCGCCGTCGGCCCCGCGGCGGGCGAAGTTGGAGACCTCGTAGTGCCGGAAGCCGCGGGCCGCCAGAAACTCCGAGGTCATCCGGAAGAGATCGGCCGCCGCACCCTCCGGCGCCGGCCGGAAACGGCCGCGGCGCCGCTCCTCGTCCAGGGGCGTGCCGGGCTCGACGGTCAGCATGTAGCAGGCGATGTGATCCGGCGCGTGTGAAAGCGCGCTTTCCAGGTCCGCCGTCCAGCCCCGGCGGGTCTGGCCGGGAAGGCCGTAGATCAGGTCCAGCCCGACGGTCTCGAAACCGGCCCGGCGCGCATACGCAAGCGCGGCCTGCGCCTGACCGGCCGAGTGGATCCTGCCGAGCGCCTCCAGGTTTTTTTCCTGGAAGGACTGCACGCCGAGGTTGAGGCGGTTGACGCCGGCCGCCCGGAACCCCAGCAGTTTTTCCAAATCCACCGTGCCCGGGTTGGCCTCGAGGGTCACTTCGACCGGCTGCGCGAACCGGAATTTCGAAAACAGGCCCTCGACGATCGCCTCGACCTCCGCCGGCGCAAGGAGCGAAGGGGTGCCGCCGCCGATGTAGAGGGTGTCGAAGGCCCGCGGCCCCGGGTCGGCCGCGGCGATCTCGGAGGAGAGCGCTTCCAGGTACGCGGGCTTGAGGCTCAGGTCGGCGATGGAGTAGAAGTCGCAGTACGAACACTTGTGCAGGCAGAACGGGACGTGGACGTAGATGCCGCCGAGGGAGCTGCCGTGCGGGTCACTCATAATGGGTCCACATCCGCAGGACTTTGACGATCTTTTCTTTCTCCAGCAGTTGATAGACCAAGCGGTGTTGAATGTTTATTCGGCGGGAATAGGCCCCCGACAGGTCGCCCACCAGTTTTTCAAAATGGGGCGGGCTCTGCAAAGGATTCTCTTTGAGGAGCCCCAGCAGGTGTTCGACTCTGGAGCGCAGACCTGACGCGGCTATCTTCCTGGCGTCTTTCTGGACCTGTTTGGTGAAGACGATACGCCACATCACCAATCCAGGCGGCCGGAACATTTATCCACCGGCGTCTTCAATCCTTTCCGGATCGATTCGCGCATGCCCGGTATGCCGAGAAGATACAGCGTCTCCTGAACCGCTTTCCAGTCTTCTTCGGACAGCAACACGGCGTTGGCGCGCTTGCCGGTGATCAGAACGGGCTCATGGGTCGATGAGGTTTCGTCGATCAACTGATACAGCTTCGCCCTTGCCTCTGTTGCGGTGAGGGTAGCCATCTTACACAGCTCCATTTGATTTTCTTTGAGTGTACGTTATTACGTACGCTTTGTCAAGGAAGAATATTGCGAATCGCGACGGAAAACCGTTCCCGCAGGGGCGTTGATCGCTGTCATCGCCCACCCGCGATCCCGAATCGAGCATGCACGATCGGCGCCCCTACCCGCCGATCAGGTGCATGTGCAGGTGGAAGACGACCTGCCCGCCGCCGCGCTCGACGTTGACGAACAGGCGGTAGCCGTCGCCCGCGATGCCCAGGCGCTGCGCCATTTCGCGGGCGGCCTGGAACAGCTCGCCGAGCACGGGCGTGTCGGCCGCCGCCAGGTCGTTGACGCTGCGGATGTGTTTTTTCGGCACGATCAGCAGGTGCACCGGCGCCTGCGGCCGGATGTCGCGGAAGACCACCAGGTGCTCGGTGGCGTGGAGAATCTCGGTGGGCGTCTCGCCCCGGATGATCCGGCAAAAAACGCAGTCTTTCCCCATGGCGAACGAATTATCCTTTCCGCTTTCTCACAACCGGGCGTTTGGCCGAAAGCCGCGGGCCGGGAAGAAGGCCGTTCAGCACCCCCGCGGGCAGCTCCCACTTCCCCGGCCGGGGAGGCCCCTGCAAATGAACCTCCAGCTCCTCCAGGTAGAGGCCCCGCGGTATTTCGCGGGCTCCCATGCGCTGCAGGTGGCCGGTGGTGACCTGGCAGTCGATCAGGCCGAACCCCTCCACCCTCAGAAAGGCGACGAGGGCGGCCAGGGCCGTCTTGGAGGCGTTGCTCACCCGCGCGAACATGGACTCGCCGAAAAAACAGCGGCCGAGGGCGATCCCGTACAAGCCTCCCGCCAGGCGGCCCCCCTGCCAGGCTTCGACCGAGTGGGCGAACCCCTCGTGGTGAAGCCCGCAGTAGGCCTCGATCATCTCCGGCACGATCCACGTGCCCTCCCCCGTGTCGCAGCGCACCCGGCCGCACTCGCGGATCACCTGCTCGAAGGCCCGGTCCGTCGTCACCGTGAAATCGCCGCGGCGGATGCTTTTTTCAAGCGACCGCGAAAGGTGGAACTCGCGGGGGTAGAGCACCAGGCGGGGGTCGGGGGACCACCACAGGATGGGTTCGCCGTCGGAAAACCAGGGGAAGATCCCCGCGCGGTAGGCCAAGAGCAGGCGCTCCGCGCTCAAATCCCCGCCGACGGCGAGCAGCCCCTCGCGGGAGGCCAGGCGGGCGGGGGGGAACACGAGCTCCTCCGACAGCGCGAAAATGGGCATGAGAGGCAACGCCTAAAATTATTACTCCGGCAATAAAACAGGTGCAACTTCAGCCGATGTCGGGCGGAGCGGGGGGCCCGCCGCGGCGAGCCGCAACCACCCGTTCAACGAACCAACGTACGGCAGCCGGCCCGCTCCATACTACCTCGGACAGCCCCGGAGAACCGACCCCCA